>NZ_JBWKFL010000074.1:0-27403 GCF_056434305.1 Streptomyces sp. NPDC044061
TCTCCGTGGTGATCGGCACGCCGGCGGGAAGCCCCTCCAGCGTCGCGACAAGTGCGGGACCGTGGGACTCCCCCGCGGTCAGCCAACGCAGCCTGCTCAACGGTGCTCCTCAGTACTCGCGACCCGGTACCGCCCGGTGTACGCATGCCCTCGCGCACGGCGACGGCGCGACCGCGTGCGCGGCTCCGCCCGCCGCCTACGATCCTCCCACGTCCGGCAGGGGCACCGGTCGCAGGTCCATCAGACGGACGCGAGCGGAGGAGGCGACAGCGACGAGCCTCTGCCGGTCACGGCTGGCGCGCCGTCAGGGCGTGCTCCCCCGCCTTGCGCATGGCGTCCACTGGGGCCGGGGATCGCCCCGTCATCTGTTCGACCTGGAGCACGGCCTGGTGCACCAGCAGGTCGAGGCCGCTGACGACGGCGCCACCGTACATGGACCAGCGTGCCGCGAGGGCGGTGGGCCAGGGGTCGTACAGGACATCGAAGAGGGCCGCGGGACGCTCGGGTACGGCGGCGGCCAGTGCGTCCGTCGTCCCGGCAGGCGTGGTGGCGACGACCAGCGGCGCGCGCAACGCGCGATGGGCATCCGACCAGTCCGCGGTACGCACGTCGACGTCGAGCCGTTCGCCCCACTGCCGCATCTCGGCGGCGCGGGCCTCGCTGCGGACATAGGCGACGACCTCACCGGTGCAGATACGGGCCAGCGCCGCGAGCGCGGAGGAAGCGGTGGCACCGGCGCCGAGGATCGCGGCGGAGTCGACCTGCTCGATGCCCCGCTCACGCAGCGCGGCGATTATCCCGGGAATGTCGGTGTTGTTCCCGAGGCGCCGCCCGTCCTCGGTGAACACGACGGTGTTCACGGCCTCCACCGAGGCCGCGGTGTCGCTGATCGAGTCGAGTAGCGGGATGACGGCACGTTTGAGCGGCATGGTCAGCGACAGCCCGGCCCATTCGGGTCCGAGTTCCTCGACGAACCCCGGCAGTGCCTCCTCGCTGACCTCGAACCGGTCGTACGACCAGTCCTTCAGACCCAGCTCGTCGTACGCGGTGTGGTGTAGCACCGGGGAGAGGGAGTGGCCGATCGGGGAGCCGAGGACGGCGGCTCGGCGCTTGCTGACAGTGCCCGTCATTGGCCCTTCTTCTGCTCTAGGAGGTACTTCTCGCGGTTGCGGTTCTGTTCCGTGTTGGTCTTCGCGAAGAGCGTCTCGTTGTTGTTGATTGAGACGAAGTGGTTACGAGTTCCGTTGCTTTGAGCCTCAAGGACTCTCAGCATTCCGGGCGTTTCGGCCCGGAAGGTCCGTCTCGTCACCAAAGCGTGAGGGCTTCAGCTTGAGTACGGTCTCTCGCTTCCTCCTGCCGCTGGTGCGGCAGGGTTGCGCCACCTGCCCGCCCCGTCCCCGTCTTGCGGCGGGGGCGGGTGGTGCGGGTCTTCTGGTCGGCTCCACGAGGCTTCGACGCCTTGACGGCGTCCGGGTCTCCGGCCACTGCGGTACCCGTTACTGCGGCTGCCGCGAGTGCGGCGAGGTTGAGTGCGGCGCCTGCGTCCCGGTCGATGACCAGGCCGCAGGCGTCGCATTCGAAGGTCCGCACGTGCAGCGGCAGCTTGGCTTTCACCGCGCCGCACCCGGAAGAGGTCTTGGAGGAGGGGAACCAGCGGTTCGCGGCCACGATGCGGCAGCCGTTGCGCTGGGCCTTGTAAGTCAGCTGGCGGCGGATCTCCCCGAATCCAGCATCGGCGATACGCCGTGCGAGGCGCCGGTTGCGGAGCATGCCGGCGACGTTGAGGTCTTCCACCACGACGGTGCCGTACTCGGCAGTCACGGCGGTGGTGAGCTTGTGGAGTGCGTCGGCGCGGAGGTTCGCCACCCGGTGATGCACGCGGTTGCGGGCGGTGTTGGCCTTCTCCCAGCGTCGGGACGGCTTCTGTCCGGTGCGCCGGTCGGGGCCCTGGCGGCGGGAGACGGTGCGGGAGGTACGGCGCAGTTGCTTCAGCGCGGCGTCCAGGTGAAGCGGGTTGGGGATCTCGCGGATCTCGCCCGTGCTGTCGGCCATCACCGCGAGGGTCTTCACCCCGAGGTCGATACCGACTGCCGCGTCGGGGCGGGTGACCTTCACGAGGTCGCGTTCGACCTCCACCTGGAACGAGGCGAACCAGCGTCCGCGTTCATGGCGGACGGTCGCGGACAGGATGCGTGCTGTCCCGGCCTGCACGCGGGTGAGGAGCTTCACCGTGGGCTCATGCGTGCGCAGTGTGCCGAGCCGGGGCAGCGTGACATACCGGCCGCCAGCGTCAACACGGATGGTTCCGGTTGTGAACCGGCAGGCCAGGCGCGCCTTCCGCTTCGGCTTGAACCGGGGCGCACCCATCCTGCGGCCCTTGCGCTTGCCGTTCTTCGACTTCGCGTAGTTGTCGAACGCGGACGACGCGTTCGCCAGGCCGGTGCTGTACGCCTCCTTACTGTTCTCCTCCCACCAGGCGGCGAACCTCGGGTCAGTCTTCTTGGCCTCGTTGAACGCCTTCCTGAGTGCGGGCAGCGACCAGGGCCGCCATTGCGTCAGCTCCGCCTCCGCGATGCCGTACGACTCCTGCGCACGGCGCTGCCACCACGACGCGGTCACCCAGCCGACAGCCCAGTTGTACGCGGCACGCGCGGCACCGCAGTGCGAACGCAACGCGGCTTCCTGGGAGGCGTTCGGGTCCAGCGCGAACCGGTACGCCTGCACCACGAAACCCGGCTGCGGCCTGAACTTCTTCATTCGGCGGCCGCGCCGGTCGCCACGGCCACCGCACGGGCGGCCCGGTTCTTCGCCGCCCGTCGCCCGTACAGACGCACGCACATCGACGTGAGCACCTCAGTGATGTCCCGCACCAGATCGTCGGCGGTCTCGGTGGGGTCGAGGACGACCAGGCGCCGCCCGGACGCGGACAGTACGGCTTCGAGGTGCTCGACGCCGAACCGGGCCAGCCGGTCACGGTGCTCGACCACGATGACCGCAGCCTGCGGGTCGGACAGCACCCGGTGCAGCTTGCGGCGCCGCCCGTTCAGTCCCGAGCCGACCTCGGTGACGACCTCGGCAACAGCCAGACCTAGCCCGTTCGCACCGGTTACCACCCGGGCTACCTGCCGATCAAGGTCCGACTTCTGGTCCGCCGACGAGACCCGGCAATACGCCACGACGCGGCCGGATGTCTCCGCGGTGGGCTCGTCGACCAGCCACGTGCCGGATGGCGTCTGGCGTACCGGGACCGGCATACGGCCCTCTTTCGCCCACGCCCACGCGGTCTGGTAGTGCACGCCATTGCCTGCCGCCCACTCGGAAAGCTTCACGTGACCAAGATAGCAGCTGAGAAAGGCTGAGATTCACTGATGAATACCGCAACAGTTGTTAGCCCCTTCGCCAGGTCGGGCTTGGTGGCGAAGGCCGCGCGCCACGTACCGCAAGCGTCAACGTACCGCCGGATCAAACAGCTTCGCAGCCGCGCTTCTCGGCTGCGCCCGGCCGGGATCACGCCTCGCCGCAGCCCAAGCGCGCGGAGACCAGTTGGCGCACCTGGTCCTGCTGCTCGTCCAGATAGAAGTGCCCGCCAGGCAGCACGCGCAACTCGAAGCCACCCCGCGTGTGCCTGGCCCAAGCCTCCGCTTCCTCGAGCGTGGTCCAGCGGTCCTGGTTTCCGATGATCGTCAGGATGGGCGTGCGCAGCGCGGTACCCGGCGGGCAGCGGTATGTCTCGATCGCCCGCAGATCGCTGCGGACGGTCGGGAGGATCATGGCCCTCGCTCTGGGGTCTTCCATCAGACGGCTGTTGGTGGCGCTCAACTCGGCAATGTGTGCGGTCAGATCGGCGTCACGGAGCTGGTGCACCAGCTCGGCGCGGTGCCGGGAGGGGGCCCGACGAGCCGATGCAATCAGCAGTTCGGGGCCGGTGCCGCTTTCAGCTTCCAGCCGGCGGGCCACCTCGAATGCCAGGGTGGCGCCCATGCTGTGTCCGAACAGCGCGTACCGGCTGTCGCCGACTGCGGCCCGTAGCGGCGGCAGCACTCGCTGGGCCAGTTCCGGGAGGTCCTCGACGCGTGGTTCGGCAAGCCGGTCTTGCCGGCCCGGATACTGGACGGCGAGTATCTCCACGTCGGGGTGGAACGCCGTTGCCCAGGGGTGGAAGACCACCGCCGAGCCTCCGGCGTGCGGGAAACAGACCAGCCGCACCGAGGCGTTCGGCCGGGGTCGGTAGCGGCGGATCCAGGCGGCGATACCGCGGTCGCGGTGCATGGCGGAACATCCTCCTGAGTGAGGGTGGTGCGCGATGGGATACGGAAACCGCAGCGCGGGCTGGTGGCGGGCGCGGCGCCCAGGCTAGCGTTTAGCGGCAGGGTGGCCACAGGCGGCCCTGATCCGGTCACCGCCTGGCTGCCGCGAGTCCCAGCACGCCGGAGAGCTCTTGGTCGAAGACCGGATGCACCCGAGCAGGTAGGGGCCTTCCGGACCTGTGGACGGGCTTCCTGTCGCTCGAGTTCGCCGGGCGGCGTCTGACGCAGCGAGACGGGCATATGGCCTCGTGCTCCCACGTTCACGCGCTCTGATTATGCACGCCGTTGCGCGCCGCCCGCTAAAAATGTTTCAAGCGATCAAGATCGTAGGTGAGAAAGTTTGAGTTTCGTTGATGCGCACTCACTACCACCTCATCCCGAGTTGATCGAGGTCGGCCCGTCGCTGCTCGGTGAGTTTGGTGGCGCAACGGCGGGTGTTACTCAGCCAGGTCCCCAACCGGACGGCTGCCCCGTCGACGTGCTCGATGTGTTTGCGTGGTACGCGCAGGTGGCCTTCGCGGGTGTGGTACTGCCGAGCGGCGGCGAGGTTTCGTGCCCATTTGCCGTCCTGGGTCCGCCGTACGGGTCGTTCGTCCTCCCTTGCGGGCTCGAGTCCGAGGACGCTGTCGATCAGCCATCGCTGGGCGGGTAGCACCTTGTGCCAGCTCCGCTGCTGCGCGGCGGCCCAGGCTCCGAGGTCTTCGCCCTGGACAATCAGCTCGCCGCTGCGTGCGGGCAGTGTGCCGTCGGCCTCGAGGTGGGTGAGGGCGAGGTGGAAGCAGCGCTGCCAGTCGATGTCCCAGGCTGGGCACCAGCCCGGGTCGATCTCCTCCAGCGCCTGCAGGCAGGTCTCAGGTAGCTCTCCAGAATTGGAGGCCAGCCGCCGCTGTCCGGTGGCGCGCAGTGCGGCGTTCTGCAGCGTCTTGCGGGCTGCCGCGCGCTGATTCTTAGCCCATACACCGATCGGGAAGCCGCCCTCGCCCACGGCGGTGGCCGGCGGCAGGAAGTGGCCGTGCGTGGTTGCCCACGAGCGCGCGGCGGCGAGACCCTCTTCGAAGGCGACGTCGTGGTGCGACCACGCCATGTTCAGGGCATTCAGCTGCGCCACGTGGTCGGCTTGGAGTGTTCCGGCGTTGTAGGAGCGCCGCTGGTCCGTCAGCCACACTCCTAGAGGGAACCTGGCTATGCCTCCCCAGTCGTCGGGAATCTTGTAATCGTAGGGCACCCGCAACTCCCTGCAGTCGGTCTCCTTGAGCCACCTGCTGGCGGCTTCGACGCCGCGTCGCCAGTAGGTGTTCTCAAGGTCGATGACCCGCAGTTTCACGAACTGGGCGAGCGCGGCTGGATCGCGTTTCTCGCTGAACCTGAGCAACCCCGCCGCCACCGGGCTCACGTCGCTTGCGACGTTGTCCTCCTTGTCGGCGTCCTTGCCCAGGCTCTCGCGGTGGTCGGTCCGGGCTCGGTCCGGGCGGGAGCTTTGGACGCGGGGGTCGGCGAGGGCTTCGATGGTGTCAGCGTCGTGTGCCCGCAGCGCTGCGAGGACCTTCGCGAGGGTCCCGTGGGCGGGGGAGGTCAGCATCTCGTCCGCATCCTCGTCCGGGCCGAGAAATACTGGAACGACAAGAGAGGTAACCTTCCCCTCACTGGGCTGGATACGCAGCGCCCTGCCGACCATTTGTACGATGTCGACCATGGAGCCGCGTGCGTCGCAGAAGGCGACAGCGTCGCAGTGCGCGGTATCGGCGCCTTCTGCGAGGACTTTCACGGTGCTGAGCACTCGCACCGCAGCCGGAACATCCCGACCGCCATCACTGGCAATGGAGTCGGAGGCGAACTCGCCCAGCACCTGGCGCCGATGTCCGGGTGCATGCTTGCCATGCAGCCAATGCGCCCACACTCGCTCGACCGGCGGGAAGGTCTGCGGATCCTTCTCCCACAGTTGCGCCGCCACGCGCTCCATTCCTGAGGCCATGGCTTCGGCTTCGCTGAGGCGGTTGTGGAAGGTCAGGATGCGCTGTAGCCGTGTGTTGGCGGCCGCGGTAAACAGGGCTGTCTGCAGGGCCGCCAGCCGGGCCCGGCGCACTGCGTCCGAGGTGGCCGATCTCTGGGCGAGGGCCGCGTAGAGGTCGGGGTCGCGGATGTCGAGGCACACCACCTGATACGGGGCCACGAGCCCTCGACGAGTCGCCTCCGACGATTTCATCTTGTAAGCGACGGGTCCGAATACGGGGGAGTCCTCGTCCATGGATGCGACCAGGCGCGGCACGTCGCCGTCGGTTTCCCAAACCCGCGCGGTGGCGGTCATGTACAGCCGTCGGACTGCCGGCACCTTCTGCTGATCGTGGACGGCCGCCCACGGCTTACCCACGTCCCCGCTGGTACGGTGCGCCTCATTGACCACCATGAGGTCCCACACCGCCAGCCCTGCCTGGTGCGCACGCTGGACGATGCCCAGGCCCACGGCGGCGTAGGTGGCGAACACGGTCACCTGCTCCAGGTCGCCGATCCAGTCGACCAGTTCCTCCGGGTCGTTGGTGCAGGGGATACCGTCGCTGTCCTCCACGCGCAGCAAGCACACCCCGACCATCGCGCCGCGGCGACCGCGAGTACGCCAGGAGGCGGCTATCTGGGTCAGCAGGTCCAGGGTGGGGACGAGGACCAGCACCCGACGGGCGGACAGCCGGCGGGCAGATTCCACGGCAATCAACGTCTTGCCCGCCCCGGTCGCGGCGATTACTTGCGCCCGTAGCCCTCCGGGCGGCATCCGCCTGCCCGCGGACATCTGGAGTGCTCGCAGCACACCATCGACGGCTTCCACCTGGTGCGGCCGCAGCGTCACCTTGGGCATGCCCACTCCTACTTCACCCCTCTCTCAACGCCCGCTGCGTTCCTCTCGAGGGGCCGGCCGGAGCCTGGACGACGAGCAGGTAGCAACACTGCGGCCAACGCACGAAACCGCGGTCCTCCCCTCGCGCGGTGTGCTGTTGTGCAGCAGTCGCCCGGCGGGGACCAAGCAGGCAAAAGAGTCTGGTTCACATGCTCGAAGCAACACTTCCGGGTGCTTACGAAGAGTCCCCGGCGTCCTACTTAATGTCGGGTTCCGGTGGCACCACGACTCCACGACGTCAGCCGGACGGCTGTAGCCCGATCTTCTCCCCTTTGGGGAGTCGCCGCCAGGAGATCGGATTACTCAATGAATCCATCGCACGGCACCTCTGGTTCACCTGATCGCACTACGGTCGGGCGGAACGAGGACCACGCATGTCGATCAGTCAAGGAGGCGGCGGTGTCCACACCTGCTGCAGAGCACGCATCGGGACCGGAGTCTGCGGACGGGACTACGGCTCTCGCCCGCGCTCTGACCAAGGCGTACGGCTCGGGCGGGACCACGGTGCTTGCCCTCGACTCGGTGGACGTGGACATCGCGCGTGGCCGTTTCACCGCCGTCATGGGTCCGTCGGGATCCGGGAAGTCCACGCTGATGCACTGTCTGGCGGGACTCGACACCGTCTCGGCCGGACAGGTCTGGCTCGGCGACACCGAGATCACGGGCTTGAAGGAGCGTGAGCTGACCCGGCTGCGCCGGGACCGGATCGGCTTCATCTTCCAGTCGTTCAACCTTATTCCGACGCTGAGCGCGCTGGAGAACATCACCCTGCCGATGGACATCGCCGGCAAGAAGCCCGATGAGAAGTGGCTGGACCAGGTCATCGACAGGCTCGGCTTGCGGGAGCGGATCAAGCACCGGCCGTCCCAGCTCTCCGGCGGCCAGCAGCAGCGCGTCGCCTGCGCGCGGGCGTTGGCATCCAGGCCAGAGTTGATCTTCGCCGACGAGCCGACGGGCAACCTCGATTCGCGGGCCGGCCTGGAGGTGCTGGGCTTCCTGCGGGAGGCCGTCGACGATCTGGGGCAGACAGTGGTCATGGTGACCCACGATCCGGGCGCGGCCGCCCACGCGGACCTGGTGCTGTTCCTCGAGGACGGGAGGATCGTGGACGAGATGCGGCAGCCGACGGCGGAGGCCGTACTAGAGCGGATGAAACGCTTCGACGTGATGCGCGGCAAGGCCGACGACGGGGACGCCTCGCAGGCGCGGGCCGACGTCGTCGGCGTTGGTGTTTCGGCCGCAGCCCCCGCCCCCACTCCCGAGAAGGATTGATACCGGTGCTGAAGGCGACCCTCCGTAGCTTCTTCGCCCACAAGGGGCGGCTGCTGCTGTCCGCGCTGGCCGTCGTCCTGTCGGTGGCGTTCGTCGCGGGCAGCCTGATTTTCTCGGACACGGTCACCCGCACCTTCGACCGGCTCTTCGCCTCCACGGCGGCCGACGTGACGGTGGAGCCGAAGCAGGATCTGAAGTCGTCCGTGCAGACCGGCGAGGTGCAGACCGTGCCTGCCTCGCTGGCCGCGCGCCTGGCCACGGTGGACGGGGTCGCTGCGACGCATGTCGACGCCAATGTCCAAAACGTCGTCATCGTCGACCGCCACAACCAGTCGGTCGGCCCGACCACGGGCGCTCCCACCATCGCCCGGAACTGGCAGGTCACGGACCGCAGCCCGGTGAAGCTGACCTCGGGTCACACTCCGCACGGCAGCGGGCAGGCCCTTCTCGACGCCGACACAGCCGACCGCAAGCACGTGAAGATCGGCGATACGCTGACGGTGCAGGCCCGTTCGGGTTCCTTCACGGTGCGTGTCGTCGGCATCGCCACCTTCACCACCACCAACCCCGGCGCGGCCCTGGTCTTCCTCGACACGCCGACCGCGCAGACGAAACTGCTCGGCTCCACGGACCGGGCCACCAGCATCTCCGTGGACGCAGCAAACGGCGTCACCGACGTCGAACTCAAGCGCCGCGTCGATGCGGCGCTCGGCACTACCGCCTACGACCTGAAGACCGCCGACGAGCAGGCCAAGTCGGCCGTGTCCGCCCTCGGTAGTTTCCTCGACGTGATCAAGAGCGTGATGCTGGGCTTCGCCGGGATCGCGGTCCTCGTGGGCATCTTCCTGATTGTCAACACCTTCTCGATGCTGATCGCCCAGCGCACCCGCGAACTGGGCCTGCTGCGCGCCCTGGGCGCCGGCCGGCGGCAGGTGCGGCGGTCCGTGCTCACCGAGGCGGTGCTGCTCGGCCTGGCCGGCTCGACACTCGGCCTGGCCGCCGGGATCGGCCTGGCGGCCGGACTGATCAGGCTCATGAGCGCGTTCGGCATGAACCTGAACAACGCGCAGATGGTCATCGGGTGGGCGACTCCCGTGACGGCGTACGCCGTCGGCGTCGGCGTCACCTTCGTGGCGGCCTACCTCCCGGCCCGGCGCGCGGCCGGTGTCTCGCCGATGGCGGCCCTCACGGACGCCGAGATCGCCGATACGGGACGTCCTTTGAAGGTGCGGGCCATCATTGGCACCGTTGTCGGGGCACTCGGCGTGGCTGTCCTGGCGGGCTGCGCGGCCTCCACCAAGACGGGCACAGCCGTCTTTCTGCTCGGCCTCGGCGTCGTCCTGACCCTGATCGCGACCGTCATCGCGGGACCGCTGCTGGTGCGGCCGCTGATCCGAGTGCTGGGCGGAGCCTTCCCCGCGGTGTTCGGTTCCATCGGCCTCATGAGCCAACGCAACACCCTGCGCAACCCCCGCCGTACCGGCGCCACCGCGTCCGCCCTGATGGTGGGCCTCGCCCTGGTCGGCGGGATGTCCGTGGCAAGCGCCTCCATGAGCAAGTCCTTCGACAACCAGATCGACACAACGCTGGGCGCCGACTTCATCGTGCAGAACACCGACTTCCAGCCGTTCACGAAGGAGATCACCGCGCGCGTGCAGGAAGCGCCCGGCGTCGGGCTCGTCGTACGGCAGCGGTTCGCGACACTGGCGGTGCGGCTGCCGGACGGCAAGCGAGTCGAGACGACCGCCACCGGTTACGACCGCCGACTGGACGACGTCGTCCACATGACCTACGTGAGCGGTGGCACCGCGACGGCGCTGGCGGACGGGCACGTCGCAGTGGACGCCGACTTCGCGCACCAGCACGGCGTGCGCCTGAACAGCACCCTTCCCGTCGAGTTCCAGGGCGGCCGCACTGCCGAACTGACCGTGGGCGCCCTCACCAACCAGGCCAGCGCCCAGGGCTTCAACCCCCAAGGCGGCCTGTACTTCGGCCTCGGCACCCTGGAGAAGTACGCTCCCGGCAGCCAGGAGGCCGCCCTGTACGTCAACGCGGCGCCCGGCACGAGCGCCGACCGGTTGCGCACAAACCTCCAACAGGCCCTGAAGCCGTTCCCCCAGGTCCAGGCGCGCGACCAAAGGGACTACAAGAAGCTGATCCACAACCAGATCGCCGTGCTGCTCTACCTCGTGTACGCACTGCTCGGCCTGGCGATCATCATCGCCGTACTCGGCGTGGTCAATACCCTCGCCCTGTCGGTCGTCGAGCGCACCCGCGAGATCGGGCTCCTCCGCGCCATCGGGCTCGCCCGGCGCCAGCTGCGCCGGATGATCCGCCTGGAGTCAGTGGTGATCGCGGTATTCGGCGCAGTACTGGGTCTCACCCTCGGGCTGGTGTGGGGCGTGTGCACCCAGCAAGTGCTGGCGCTGCGAGGCATGACAGCACTGGCGATCCCGTGGGCCACGATCGTCGTGGTCGTGATCGGCTCGGCGGGCGTGGGCATCGTGGCCGCCCTGCTACCCGCGCTGCGCGCGTCACGCATGAATGTATTGGCAGCCATCGCCCACGAGTGACGCAACCACGGCAGGTACTCACATCGCTCGCTGGCAAGGAGAGTACCTGCCGCGTCCGCACCCATGCGAGCCGACCTCCCCAGTCCGGCTCCCATCGGACAGTGGCGCGCCATGTGCGTCAGGACCGGAGGAACGCGGCTTACTACGACCTGATGGCGGCACATCCACGTCGTCGCGGCCACAGCATCTCCGGCAGCAGCACGTGCGTGACCATGCATCCAGCTGTTGCTGGGCGGGGAGTGTCACGCCCGAGCCGTGGCCCGCCTCCGGACGGCATGAGTACTCATCACTCAGGCCCCGTCCGTCTCCTGCTGATCGCCATGGAAGGTGGGGCGCTGCGGGTCGTCGTCGCCGTGACGCGCCATCGATTCGGCCTCCTGCGCGAGGCGGCGCAGCGCCATCAGGGCTGGCTCCAGGAGGAACGTCAGGAGCACCGCCCGCTCGGCCTTCTCCAGCGGGTCCTTGAGCAGCTCGAGTTCGTTGAGGTCCAGCCGGGCGGTCTGCGCGGCGATTTCGGCGTACGGGAGGAGGGAGCGCCAGTCGTAGTCCATGCCCAGTGAGCGGAGGGTGCGCAGGGTCTCGTCGATGGTGCGTCGCGCCGGGTTGTGCTCGGAGATCGGCCAGCCCATCTCGTCGATCAGGGTGCTCGCCCCGCGGCACTCGGTCTGTTTCCGCTCCTCCTCGGCCGCCGGTGTGTCGGGCGCGCCGTTGTCGGCGGGTCCGATGCCGAAGACCAGGCCGAGTGCACGGTGTGTGTCGGCCTGGTGCTCGGAGACAGTGTCGAGGACGTGCTTGGCGGTGGCGACGGACAGTCCGCGTACGCCGATGAGTGCCCGGATCAGCCGTAGCCGTCTGAGGTGCGAGTCGTCGTACTGAGCTTGGTTCGCGGCCGTGGCGCGGCCGGGCGGCAGCAGTCCCTCGCGCAGGTAGTACTTGATCGTCGCGTTGGACACTCCGCTGTGGCGACTGAGTTCAGAGATTCTCATACCTGCTCCGCTTGCCCTGGGCAGTTGGGTAGTGGCACGATCTAATATAGATAGTAGAGCTACCTAACTGTGGAGGCGAGACTACCGTGCCCACTCTTCCCTGGGTCACGCCGAACCCGGCCCGGCCCGACACCAGCGCCTTCGTCATGGCCTCCCGGCTCGAAGTGCGCTCCCTGAAGGATGTCCCGCGCTTCTTCCTGAAGTCTCTCTCCGCGTGGGGCCAGGTGCGCAGGGCCCCCGGGGCGCTCGGTGCATCCCTGGAGGCGCAGCTGTTCAAGGGGGTCTTCTTCACCCTGTCCGCTTGGGAGAGCCGAGACGCGCTCTACGCGTACGCCAGGGCCGAGCCCCACAAGAGCGTCGTGACCGGTGTGCGCTCGACGATGCGCGGCTCGACGTTCACCTTCTGGGAGGTGCCCGCCGAGCAGCTGCCAATCGACTGGAAGGACGCCAAGCGCCGTATCGAGGAACAGGCCCGTGCCGACGCCGAGAGCGGCGGCCGCGCCGTCCACTGATCGCCCGTTCCGAGCCCACGCGCCCTCGGACTGGGTCCCCGACCCGTGGGGAGCCCCCACGGGTTGAGCACTTTGCGATTCCTTGACCGAGTCGGCCCGGGGCGTCGTCGTCGCACGTCAGACAGTGTCAGACGGCGAGCCCGGGCCGAAGTGCCGCCTTTACGGTTCTTACCGAGGGACCCGGCGGAGTTTCCGCCGTCGCACCGTACGAACCGGCGCCGTTCCCGCGCGCGGCAGGTCGGCAAGTCGATGTGAGATCCCGCTGCGCCGCCCTCGTGCTCCGCTGACTCGCACTGACCGAATCCATCGGCACCGGTACCCGCGGTACCGGAGAACCGGGAGAAGACAAGGTGACCACGGTCCACGAGATGCTCGCCAGGGGCGAGGCCGAAGACAGCGCCGTCGGCACGGCGACAGCCCTTCTCGACGCCTACCGACCCCGTACGGACCGCTTCTTCGCCTCACCGACGCGAACGCTCCTCGCCCGCGGCCTACACACCCAAGTGGCTGACGATGCACGCCCGTTGCCCGAGCGGGTGGGGGAGGCGCTGACGA
Source organism: Streptomyces sp. NPDC044061 (assembly GCF_056434305.1). Taxonomy (NCBI): domain Bacteria; kingdom Bacillati; phylum Actinomycetota; class Actinomycetes; order Kitasatosporales; family Streptomycetaceae; genus Streptomyces; species Streptomyces sp. NPDC044061. The sequence goes on from NZ_JBWKFL010000074.1 coordinate 13,093, forward strand.
CGGCGCGCGCCGCGGGAGAGCCGGAGCCCGTGGTGGTCGGAGCGATCCCCTTCGACCGCACCGCACCTGCCGCACTCGTCGTGCCCACCACGTTGCATCGCGCCCCGGCCCTCGGCACGGACCCGCTGATCGCGCTTCCCGCATCCCGGCCCGAGCCCATCGCCTGGACCGTACGCCCCGTGCCTGCGCCCGAACGCTACGGGGCCGCCGTCGCGGCTGCCGTGGACCGCATGCGGGCCGGCGAGTTCGACAAGGTTGTCCTCGCCCGGGCCCTCGACCTTACCGGTGGCCGCGCGCCCGACATCCCAGCGATGCTGCAACGCCTGGCCCGCCGCGACGCCCACGGCTACACCTTCGCTGTGCCCAACGGCACCGGTGGCACCCTGCTCGGCGCCAGCCCCGAACTCCTCGTCTCCCGGCGCGGTGCCACCCTGGTGGCCAATCCGCTGGCCGGCTCCACACCGCGCAGCGACGACCTCGCCGAAGACGTACGTCGTGCCGCCGCACTGCTGGAGTCCACCAAGGACCTGCACGAACACGCCGTCGTCGTGGACGCCATGCACGCCGTACTGGCCCCTTACTGCACCCAACTCCACGTCCCCGAACGCCCCACGCTGGTGAAGACCGCCGCCATGTGGCATCTGTCGACCACCATCACGGGCACGCTGACCGAACCGTCCGTCTCCGCGCTGGAACTCGCCTGCGCCGTGCACCCCACGCCGGCCGTCTGCGGAACCCCGACCGCCCTGGCCCGCCAGATCATCGGCGAACTGGAGCCCTTCGACCGGGGTCTGTACTCCGGCATCGTCGGGTGGGGCGACGCCCACGGCGACGGCGAGTGGGTGGTCACCATCCGCTGCGCAGAGGCCTCCGAACAGGGGTTGCGCCTCTTCGCCGGAGCGGGCATCGTCGCCGCCTCCGACCCTGCCGCCGAAACCGCCGAGACCGCCGCCAAGTTCCGCACCTTCCTGGACGCCGTAGGGGCAACACTGTGACCACCGACGCGTCCACCGGGCCTGCCACGAGACCCACCCTTCCCCGGGAGTCAGTCGACGCTCCCACATGGCCGACCGAGTTCGCCGAGCGCTACCGCGACGCCGGCTACTGGCGCGGCGAGACGTTCGGCCAGATGTTGCGCACGCGGGCCGAGAGGCACCCGGACCGGATCGCCGTGGTCGACCCCGCCGACGTCGGACGCCGATGGACCTACGCCGAACTGGACGCCCGCGCCGACCGGTTGGCGGCCGGCTTTCTCGCCGACGACATCAGGAGGGGGGACCGAGTCGTCGTCCAGCTCCCCAATGTCGCCGAGTTCTTCGAGACCATCTTCGCCCTCTTCCGGATCGGGGCACTGCCGGTCTTCGCGCTGCCCGCGCACCGGGACACGGAGATCGCATACTTCTGCTCGTTCAGCGAGGCGGTTGCCTACGTCGTCGCCGACGTGCACGAGGGCTACGACCACCGGGAACTGGCCACCCGGATGAAGGCGAAGGCGTCCACACTCCGCCACGTGTTCGTCGTGGGCGACGCCGGAGAGCACACCCCGCTCGCCGACGTACCCCGCGATCCCGTTCCACACGACGGGCCCGACGCGGGCGACCTCGCCTTCCTGCAGCTGTCCGGCGGCAGCACCGGCGTGCCGAAACTGATCCCGCGCACCCACGACGACTACTTGTACTCGGTGCGCGCCTCCAACGAGATCTGCGCGGTCGACGAGGACAGCGTGTACCTCGTCGCCCTGCCCGCCGCGCACAACTTCCCGCTCAGTTCGCCCGGTTCGCTCGGCACGCTGGCCGCGGGCGGGCGGGTCGTCCTGTGCCCCCGGCCCGACCCGGAGACCGCGTTCCCGCTCATCGAACGGGAAGGCGTAACCCTCACCGGACTCGTCCCGCCGCTCGCCCTGGTGTGGACCGAGGCGGCGACCGGCAGCCCGCACGACCTGAGCAGCCTGAAGGCGCTGCTGGTCGGCGGCGCCAAGTTCAGCGAGGCCGCCGCACGCCGCGTCCGGCCCGCCCTGGGCTGCACTGTGCAGCAGGTCTTCGGCATGGCCGAAGGCCTGGTGAACTACACACGGCTCGACGACGGCGAGGCGACCGTCACCACCCAGGGGCGGCCCCTCTCGCCGGACGACGAAATCCGCATCGTCGACGACGAGGACCATGACGTCGCGCCGGGGGAGACCGGGCACCTGCTCACCCGCGGCCCCTACACCATCCGCGGCTACTGGCGAGCCCCCGAGCACAACGCCCGCTCCTTCACCGCGGACGGCTTCTACCGCACCGGCGACCTTGTCCGGATGACCAGCAGCGGCCATCTCGTCGTCGAAGGGCGCGCCAAGGACCAGATCAACCGCGGCGGCGAGAAGATCGCGGCCGAGGAGGTCGAGAACGTCATCCTCAGCCACCCCGCGGTGCACGACGTGTCCGTCGTCGCCGTGCCCGACGACTACCTGGGCGAGCGAAGCTGCGCCTACGTCATCCTGCGCCAGGGAGCCGAACTGCGCGCCGCCGCGCTCAGACGGTTCGTACGCGAGCGGGGACTGGCCGCCTACAAGGTGCCCGACCGGGTCGAGTTCGTCGACGCCTTCCCGCACACCGGGGTCGGCAAGGTCAGCAAGAAGGACCTGCGCACGACCGCCGCCGACTCCACAGCCGCTTCCCACGACTAGGCGGGATCACCATGGGACTTCCCACCATCGCCCCGTACGCCATGCCAGCGGGCCCCGAGCTGCCCGACAACCGGGTCGACTGGACCGTCGACCCCAGCCGGGCCGTGCTGCTCGTCCACGACCTGCAAAACCACTTCCTGTCCGCGTTCGCGCACGACGCGTCGCCGCTCACCGATCTCCTCGCGCAGACGGCCCGGCTGGCGGACGAGGCGCGCCGACTCGGCATCCCCGTCGTCTACTCCGCGCAGTCCGGCGGCCAGAACCCCGCACAGCGGGGGCTCCAAATGGACTTCTGGGGTCCCGGACTGCCCGACGACGCACACGCGGTAGCCATCGCCCCCGCCGTCGCTCCGCAGGACGGCGACACCGTCCTCACCAAGTGGAAGTACAGCGCGTTCGTCCGCACCGACCTCGCCGACTTCCTGGCGGAGCACGGGCGCGACCAGCTGATCATCACCGGCGTCTACGCGCACCTCGGGGTGAACATGACGGCCTGCGACGCCTGGATGCGGGACATCGAGGCCTTCGTCGTCGCGGACGCCGTGGCCGACTTCGGTCCGCGCGAGCACATCGAGGCGCTGCGCTGGGCCGCGCGCTCCTGCGCAGTCGTCACCACCGCCGACACCGTGTTCCAGGGAGACCGGCCATGACGCTGACCGTGCAGCGGATACGTGAGGACGTCGCGGACGTACTCGGGGAGGACCCCGACGACATTCCCGACGACGAGAGCCTGATCGACCACGGCCTCGACTCGGTGCGGCTGATGAGCCTCGTCGAACGGTGGCGGCGCGAGCACGGCACCGAGGTCACCTTCGTCGACCTCGCCGACCGGCCCGACATCGAGGCCTGGGCCGCCCTGCTGGGAGCCCGGGCATGACCATCACACCCGAGCACGGTCTGCCGCTCACCGCCGCCCAGACCGGGATGTGGTACGCGCAGGCCCTCGACCCGGACAGCCCTGCACTGAATACGGCCGAATACCTGGAGATCCACGGCCCGTTGCAGCCCAAGCTCTTCGCGCAGGCCCTCCACCGCACCGCCGAGGAGGCCGACGCGCTGCGCATGCGGGTCGTCGAAACCCCGGACGGACCACGGCAGTTCCCCTGCCCAGTGCCCACACCCGGCGCCGGCTTCCCACTGCACACGGCGGATCTGCGCGACGTACCCGATCCGGAGGCCACCGCCCGTACCTGGATGGACGGCGACCTTGCCCGGCCCTTCGACCTGGCCGCCGGGCCGCTCTTCCAGCACGCGCTGCTGCGGGTCGGCGACGAGCGCTGGCTGTGGTATCAGCGCGTGCACCACCTGGTCATGGACGGATTCGGCTACTCCATGGTCGCCCGGCGCACCGCCGAGATCTACTCAGGGCTCACGGCCGGCCGGGAGCCAGGAGACAGCCCGTTCGGCCGCATCGAGGACCTGGTGGCCCACGACCTCGCCTACCGCGCCGGTGAGCAGTACGACATCGACCGCGCCCACTGGAGCGAGGCGCTCGCCGACGGGCCCGAGGCACCCAGCCTGGCCGCCCGCACCGCACTGCCTTCCCGCACCTTCCTGCGCTCCACCGCCCGTGTTCCGGACGAGACCGCCGCACGACTGCGTTCGCTGGCCAGCGGACTGCGCGCCACATGGGCCGAGTTGATCGTGGCCGCACAGGCCCTGTATGTCTCGAGGGTCACCGGGCACTCCGACGTCGTGCTGGGTCTGCCGCTGATGGGCCGGATGGGCTCGGTGGCACTGCGGGTGCCCGGCATGGTCATGAACGTCCTGCCGCTGCGACTCGAGGTCCACCCCGCCACCACGCTCGCTGAGCTGACCCGCCAGGTCGTGCTGGGGGTGCGTGGCGCGCGCCGCCACCAGCGCTACCGCTTCGAGGACATCAAGCGCGATCTGGGTCTCCTCGGCGAGGGCCGCCCGCTCATCGGCCCGCTCGTCAACGTCATGCCATTCGACTACGACCTGACCATCGCCGACGCCCCCGTCGTCCCGCACAACCTGTCCGCGGGCCCGGTCGACGACCTCACCATCAATGTCTACGACCGAGCCGACGGCCGCGGCCTGCGCATCGACCACGACGCCAACCCAGCCCTCTACACCCCCGATGAACTCGCCGCCCACGCGGAGCGGTTCCTCGCCCTGCTCGCCCGGATCGCCGACTGCGATCCCAGCGTGCCCCTCGCCGAGCTGGGCGTCGCCACCGACGCCGAACGGCACCAGGTACTGGCCGACTTCAACGCCACGGACCGGGACGTCCCGGCCACCACGCTCATCGGCCCCATCGAGGCCCAGGTCCGGCGTACCCCCAACGCGCCCGCTCTCGTCCACGGGGATCTGACCCTGACGTACGCGGATCTCAACGCACGGGCCAACCGGCTCGCCCACCACCTGGCCGCCGGGGGAGTGGGCCCCGGCACGCTCGTCGCCGTCGCCCTGCCCCGCTCCGTGCCGCTGATCGTCGCCCTGCTCGCCGTCCTCAAGGCTGGTGGCGCCTATCTGCCGCTCGAGCCAGGCTATCCGGCCGAGCGGCTCGGTTACATGCTCGACGACGCCGACCCCGTCTGCGTCGTCACCGACACCGCCACCGCCGAACGGCTGCCCGGAACCGGGCGTCGGCACGTCCTCCTGGACCGCACCGACCTGGAGCAACTGCCGACGGTGGACCCGCCCCGGGCACTCACCCCGAGCCACCCTGCCTATGTCATCTACACGTCCGGCTCCACTGGCAGACCCAAGGGCGTCGTCGTACCGCACTCAGCGATCGACAACCGGCTGCGCTGGATGCAGCACACTTACCCGCTGGCGCCCGGCGACCGCGTTCTGCAGAAAACGCCGTCCGGATTCGATGTCTCCGTGTGGGAGTTCTTCTGGGCTTTCAGGACGGGTGCCACGCTCGTCCTCGCCGACCCGGACGGACACAAGGATCCGTCGTACCTGGCCTGGCTCATCCGCGAACAGGCCATCACCGTCTGCCACTTCGTACCCTCCATGCTGCAGGTGTTCCTCGCCGAACCGGAGGCGGCCGGATGCACCGGGCTGCGGCACGTCTTCAGCAGCGGTGAAGCCCTGCCTCGCGATACTGCGCATCACTTCCACCGCGTCCTGCCGTCGGTCCCGCTGCACAACCTCTACGGGCCAACCGAGGCCGCGGTCGACGTCAGCCACCACACCTGCGTGCCCGCGGACACCGGCACCGTGCCGATCGGGCGTCCGGTCTGGAACACGCGCCTGTACATCCTCGATGCGGCCCTCCAGCCATGCCCGCCCGGCATCGCCGGCGAGCTCTACCTCGCGGGCATCCAACTCGCCGATGGCTACCTCAACCGCCCCGGCCTGACCGCCACCCGGTTCGTCGCCGACCCGTACGGGCCCGCCGGCTCCCGCATGTACCGCACCGGCGACCTGGCCCGCTGGACGGCCGACGGGGAAGTCGTCTACCTGGGGCGCACCGACCACCAGGTGAAGCTGCGCGGGCAGCGCCTCGAACCCGGTGAGATCGAGGCCCACTTGGCGGCTGTGGAGGGCATCACCGGCGCCGCCGTCCTCCTGCGCGAGGACCGCCCCGGCGACCAGCGACTCATCGCATACGTCACCGGCAGCGCCCCCGACCCAGCCGACCTGCGCGCCCGCCTCGCCACCGTTCTGCCCGACTACATGGTCCCCTCGGCGTTCGTCACCCTCGACGACTTCCCGCTGAGCCCTAACGGCAAGCTGGACCGCGCCGCCCTTCCGGCCCCCGCCAACGCGACCAGCGCCGACGGCCGTGCCCCGCGCAACCCCACCGAGGAGACGCTGACCCGCCTGTTCGCCGAGGTGCTCGGGGTCGACCGGGTCGGTGCCGACGACGCCTTCTTCGACCTGGGCGGCACGTCCCTGCTCGCCGCGCGCCTGATGTCCCGCATCCGCGACACCCTCGGAACACAGACGCCGCTCGGCACGCTCTTCCGCGCACCCACGCCCGCCGCACTCGCCGAACGGCTCACGGACGGCGGCACGGGTGACACCGCGCTGGACGTGCTGCTGCCGCTGCGCGCCTCGGGAGAGCGCACCCCGCTCTTCGTGTTCCACCCGGCCGGCGGCATCAGCTGGTGCTACTCGGGCCTGCTGTCCCGGCTCGGCCCCGACCAGCCGATCCACGGCCTGCAGGCCCGCGGACTCAAAGAGGGCGAACAACTGCCCGCGACCATGGATGAGATGGCCGCCGACTACACCGAACAGCTGCGCACGGTACAGCCACACGGCCCCTACCGGCTGCTGGGCTGGTCGGTCGGCGGCGTCATCGCCCACACCGTCGCCGTCCACCTCCAACAGGCCGGCGAAACCGTAGAACTGCTAGCTCTGATGGACGCCTACCCCTCCGACCAGTGGCGCGACCTCGCCGGCCCCACCGAGACCGACGCCCTCAACGCCCTCCTCCGCATGGCCGGTTACGAGGGCGGCACAGGCCTGACCCGTCAGGGGGTCCTCGACGTTCTGCGCCGTGAGGGAAGTGCGCTCGCGGCGCTACCGGAGCGAGTCCTCGACGCCGTCGTCGGCATCGTCACCAACAACGCCAGACTGATGCGCACCCAGCAGCACCGGATGTTCGACGGCGACGTGCTGTTCTTCACAGCCGCCGCGCCCCGCGCCGAGCACTGGCTGACTCCAAGGGCCTGGACGCCGTACGCCACCGGGACGATCCACGAGCACCAACTGGACTGCCTGCACCCCGAAATGACCCGGCCGGGCCCGATGGACGAAATCGCCGCCACGCTCTCGGCCCACCTGAAGGAGCTCGACGGATGACCCGCCCCATCGATCCCACCGGCGGCGACCCCTTGACCCACCTCGTGCTGGCCGACACCGCAGGCCGACGGTCACTGTGGCCGCAGTGGCTGCCCGTCCCGGACGGGTGGACCGCCGACTTCGGGCCCGCTGCCCAAGAGGACTGCCTGCGCAGGATCGACACCTCGCAGGCCCGCCAGAACGCCCCGACCCCACCCACCCCCTGGCTCCCGACCCTGGAGGAATCACCATGTACGGCAACCCCAGCAACCGCCGGGTCGCCGACGTACCCCACCACCTGATGCGCGGAGCCGCCTTCCACACCCGCCTCGCCCAGCTGCGCCTGGCGGCCGTGCGCATCCCGGCCAGCGCCGCCGACCACCGCCCCATCCCGCTGGAGGCCCCGGCCGGCACCGCACCCACGGCAGGTTCCCGATGACTGAGCTGACCCCCTGGCTGCTGGAGCTGCTGCTCGGCGACCCGGCCGACCCCGACAACCCCTACGGCTACGCCGCCGCCGTCGCCCGCGACGAGGCGGACGCCTTCCCCGAGCAACTGTGCGAGACGCTGCGCGACGTCGGCTTCCACCGCAACTACCTGCCCCAGCAGTGGGGCGGCGCCTTCGAGTCCTTCGACCGCAGCCTCACCTTGGTCCGCGCTGCAGCCCGCCGGGACGTCACGATCATGCCCGGCACCATGTTCAGCATCATCGCCGCCACCTGCCTGCAACTCCACGGCACCGCAGCACAGCAGGAGCGCGTAGCGTGCATATTGCGAGACGGCGGTGCCGTCGCCTTCGCGCTCACCGAGGAGGACCACGGCAGCGATCTGCTCGCCGGACAAGTGCGACTCGACGAGCACGGGCTGCTGCACGGCGAGAAGTGGCTGGTCGGTAACGGCCTGCGGTGCGAGGCCGTTTATGTCGTGGCCCGCACCCGCGAACGCGGCCCCGCGGCCTTCACCTCCTTCCTGCTCGATCTGACCGACGAAACCGTCGACCTTGACGACCTGACCCAGCTGCCGGCCCCGCTGACCGGCGGCATGCGCGGCATCGACCTCGCCACACTACGCTTCAACGCCCTCCCGGTGCCGTGGGACGCACAGGTCGGCAAGGAGGGCGAAGGCCTGGAAGTCGCCATCCGAGCGCAGCAAGCGGTGCGGCTGATGAGCATGGCGGGTTCGCTCGGCATCGCGGACACCGCCCTCCGACTCACCGGAGACTTCGCCGCCGAACGCCGCGTCGGCCATACGGCACTGTCCGCCACGCCCTATGCCGCACGGGAGTTGTCGATCGCGTCCGCCGCACTCCTGGCGGCCGACGCGGTAGCGCTCTGCGCCGCCCGCGGCGTACATGTGGTGCCGGAAGCATTCAGCGTCTGGGGCCTGGCCGCCAAACACCTGGTGGCCGAAGCCTCCGAGGACCTACTGCGCCACTGCGGCACCGTGCTCGCCACCCGCTCGGTGTTGCGACAGGCAGCCCCCGGCAACGGAGTATTCCAGAAGCTGCAGCGCGACTCGGCCGTCGTCCGCGTCATCGACGCCAGCCCCTACGCGAACCTGCGCGCCTACTGCGGCCAGCTGCCCACCCTGCTCACCAGCACCGAGACGCCCGCACCGGAGACACTGCGCCGCATCTTCACCCTGGACGCCGAGCTACCGCCCTACGAACCCGCCCGCCTCGACCTCATCACGCGCGGTGTGGACCCGGTGCTGGGCGGGCTGCCCACCGTGACCGCACCGGTCCGCGCGGCCCTGGACGACGACACGTCAGCCCTCGTCGCCCGCCTAACCGAGGCCGTCGCCGATCTGCTACAGGCGGCCGAGGCCGCGCGCCAGCCCGGCGCGGACCCCAACGCCCTAGCCGACCTCGCCGAGCGCTATGCCTGGCTGCACGGCGCCGCCGCATGCGTCCACCTGTGGTGGGCCAACCGCGAACACTCGCTCTATGGCACCGAACCCGGCGCCACGGGCTGGCTGCGCGCCGTCCTCAGCTACCTGCTGGCCCGCGCCGAGGGCACCGACCCGCGACAGCACGGCACGCACCTGCTGCCCGCTCTCGACAGCCTTGCCGCGCTACGCGAGCAGGGCCTGCTCTTCACCGCCACCCCCGTCCCCCTCGCCGCGACCTACCAGGAGGGCGCCGATGCCCAAGGCTGACCTGACCGTGCTGGCCGCCCGGCTGGAGGAACACCCTCCCCCTGCTGCCCGAGGTGGACGGCTGACCGCTCGGCTCGGCTTTACGGGTGGTGGCGCTGTGCGGACTCGTGCTCCTGGGCGAGCCTGCGCAGCGCCATCAGGGCGGGCTCGAGCAGCGTGGTCAGAATGACGGCCCGCTCGGCCAGCTCTAGCGGGTCTACTACGCCCTCCAGTTGATCGAGATCCAGCTGGGCGGTCTCCTCAGCAAGCCGGGCGTAGGGGAGCAGCGTGTGCCAGTCCAGGGCGACGCCGAACTGCTGCAGAGTGGCTAGGGTCTCGGCCAGTACGTCGCGGGCGGGAGCGTCCTCGTGGACCTGCCAGCCCAGTTCGTCCAAAAGCGCGTCCACCACAGCCGGTTGCTCGAACTCCTCGGCGGGCTCCTCTGAGATGCGGATGGCGCCCAGAGCGAGACCGAGGACGAGATGCGGCTGGGACTGCTCCTCGGAGAGCGCGCCGAGCACCTTTCGGGTGGCTTCAACGGAGAGCCCGCGGATCCCGATCAGCGCCCGGATCAGCCGCAGTCGGCGCAGGTGCTGTTCGTCGTACTCGGCCTGCGTGGGAGATGTGAGGCGGCCGGCGGGCAGCAGTTCCTCCCGGATGTAGAACTTGATCGTGGGCACGGACACCCCACTCTTTCGGCTGAGTTCTGAGATTCGCATCGGTCCTGCCTTCTTCTGGTCACTCGATAGTTCTACTGTCCAGCATGGATAGCGGCACTGTCCACTTTGGCTGTGGGCGGCTTTCGCAGGATGGCCCCTCTCAGGAAGATCACAGTCGTGCCCACACTGCCCTGGACCATCCCCAACAAGCCGCAGCTCGGCGTCACGACCGCGCTGGTCATGGCCTCGCGCCTGGAAGCGCGCTCACCCAAAGACGTGCCGCGGTTCTTCCTCCGCTCACTGATCGCCTGGAATCAGGTGCGCGGTGCACCGGGTGCGCTCGGCGCCTCGCTGATCGCCGCCCCGTCGGGCCGCACCGTCTGGACGCTTTCCGCCTGGGAGAGCCGGGAGCAGCTCTACATCTACGCCAAAACCAAGCCACACAACTCGATCATGAAGGAACGGCGGTCCACCATGCGCCACCCGCTCTTCACCTTCTGCGAGGCCCCACTCGGCGACCTGCCCACCACCTGGACCGACGCAAAGCGCCGCCTCGCCGAGCAGCAAGCCGCCGAAGCCGGTTCCTGAACTCCCGCCCATCCCATCACCGCCCCGACCCCACCCCCCGACGAACCCGCCAAGGAGACCCCATGCCCGAGCCCGATGCCCGATCGGCGCCGCTGTGGCTGTCGATCGTGGCGTCCAGCGTCCCGATGTTCATGGTCGCGCTGGACAACTTGGTCGTCTCGACCGCACTGCGCACACTGGCCGTGAAGCTCGACGCCTCCACCCAGGACCTGCAGTGGTTCGTCAACGCCTACGTGCTGAGTTTCGCCTGCCTGCTGCTCACTGCCGCCGCACTGGGTGACCGATTCGGCCGCCGCCGGGTCTTCGTGCTCGGCATCAACCTCTTCACCGTCGCGTCCGTCTTCTGCGGCCTGGCCAGCACAAGCGGCGAACTCATCGCCGCCCGCGCCGTCCAGGGCATTGGCGCCGCGGCCGTGATGCCGCTCTCCCTCACCCTGCTCTCCGAGGCCGTCCCCGCCCGCAAGCGCGGCCTAGCACTCGGTCTGTGGTCCGGCATCAGCGGCCTGGCCGTGGCCATGGGTCCGGTCGTCGGAGGGGCCGTCGTCGACGGCCTCGACTGGCACTGGATCTTCTGGGTCAACGTCCCGGTCGGCATCGTGGCCGTGCCCCTGATCAACTTCGCACTGCAAGAGAGCCGCCTGGACGGCGTGGGCCTGGACCTGCCGGGCATGCTGCTGGCCGCCACCGCGCTGTTCGCCGCTGTCTGGGGCATCGTGCACGGCGCCACCGACGGCTGGACCTCCACAACCGTGCTCGGCGTATTCGCCGCCGCAGCCGTACTCCTCGTCCTCTTCCTGCACTGGGAACGCCGCACCGCACAACCGATGCTGCCACTCTCCTTCTACCGCATACGCTCCTTCACCCTCACCAACATCGTCTCCGCCAGCATGTACTTCGGCGTATTCGGCTCACTCTTCCTGCTCGCCCAATACCTGCAGATCACCCCACCGCGCACCCCCCTGGAAGCCGGCGTGCGAACCCTGGCCTGGACCCTGATGCCGATGTTCGTGGCCCCCGCCGCCGGGGTGCTCACCAACAAGGTCGGCGGCGGCCGGCTGATGGCCCTCGGCCTCTTCCTGCAAGGCGCTGGCCTGGCCTGGATCAACCTGATCGCCGACACCAACACCTCCTACACAACCCTGGTCGCACCGATGGTGATCTCCGGTATCGGCATGGGCTTCGTCTTCGCGCCCACCGCGGCCGTGGTACTCGGCTCCGTCAGCCAGGAGCACGCGGGCAAGGCTTCCGGCGCCAACACCACCGTCCGAGAGGTGGGCGGCGCACTCGGCATCGCCGTGCTGAGTACCATCTTCGCCGACCACGGCAGCACCGCATCGCCCACATCCTTCGTGAACGGCCTGCATCCAGCCGTGTGGGCAGGCGTCGGTGTCGTGCTCGCCGGAGCGCTATGCGCCCTGGGCATCCCCCGCCGCCAGCAGCCCTCCGAGGCCCAGACCGCCGCCTCGGAAACAACCACCACCGACGGCGACCGCACCGCAGCGGCCACCGCCTGACCACCCACAGCCCAACCGACCCTTCGCCCCTGACCGGCGCGGGTGCCCGAACTCCCCCGGCGGGCACCCGCGCCCCCCTACGCCTTGAGCAGCCATGAAACCCTCACTCGAGGTCGGCGGCCCGCCGCCCACCGCAAGCGCGGCCTGCACCAGGAGGAGAACAGCTGTCGATGCTCGGTCTGCTGTCCTTCCGGGCTCCCGCACGAGTGACAGTAGTCCAGGAGTAAGGTTCAACCGGACTTCGACGTTTGTATTGAAAGTGTGACAAACCGGGGCAGTGGACGAGACGTTGATGCCGTGTTGTAGTTTGATTGGGTCCGAAGTGTCAGAGCCAGGCGTGCGCTCATCAGCCCGCCCAATTCCCTGCGGGGTGGCGTCCCGGAGGCGGGTGCCCCACCGTCGCGACATCGGCTATGCGGGACGCCTTTACTCAAAGCTATGCGTTCTGACGCCGTCGACCTGGCGACCAGCAGACCTCAGGCCCGCCAGCTCGGAGGGCGCCCAAAGCGTCGAAGTCATAGGCGAAGGACATACGAGGCGTTGACCGCATTGTCCGGTCCGGAATGGGATCCGACGGTGTGCGCGCGGCACTGTCGGCAGCACGCCATGAGTAACCGGCAACAGCCGGCTGAGCCACGACGCCGCCGTTCTCACAGAGGCGCTACCGAGAGAGGCCAAACGTGTGCGTGGGCGCCAGTACCACCTCACCTACGGAAAGAGGCAGGTCTGGGTTGCACGCGCCTGCAAGTCCACCGTGTGTACCAGGGAAACGACGACCTTTTCGCAGCAATGGTGGAGCAGCGCAGTTGCTACTTGGGGTCCGCTTTCGTGTCGGCACGGTCGGTGACTGTCGGTGGTACGGACCGTTACTGGTCCGTATCACGGGCAGACGATGTAGGGCACCTCAAAGCCTGCCAGTGTGAGACGCGTTGGGGAAGTCATAACGAAAGGCACCGATATGTTCACCCTCTTTCGGCGGCGGACCGGGCAGATGGTGGGCGGTGGAGCACGCCTGCATCGGGGTCTGGCACTACCCGAAGGCGCAGGGCGGGTTGAATGTCAGGTGGTAGACCCGGTAGGGCTGCCGATGCGGGCCATGGTCAACGTCCTGGACCAGGCGGGACAATCAACAGTGGAAGGCAGCACTGACTCCTACGGACTGTTCACTGCGGCTGTGCCGACCGGCGACTACCACGTGTCGGTGGCCTCTGACGGATTTCAGCCACGCCGCGTCCCGGTAGAGGTAGCTGCTGGTGCGCGGGCATCGGCTGGGGTGATCAGCCTGGACGTTGCGCCACTGCCACCGACCCCGATGCCGGGACGCTGGGACATCGACCCAGTCCACACAGCAATCCGATTCGTCTCCCGGCACATAGGTCTGGCAGATATTCACGGCCGGTTCAACCGTTTCTCCGGCAGCCTGGCGATCGCCGAGCATATGCGGGACTCCCAGATCGACGTCACCATCGACGCTGGAAGCATCGACACGGGGGTCTCCATGCGCGACGACCACCTGCGCTCACCGGACTTCCTCGACGTCACTGCGCACCCTTACCTGAACTTCACAGGAAGTGACTTCGTGCATCGCGGCGGCTCCCACTGGGCAATCACTGGGATGCTGGAACTGCACGGCGTCTCCCGCACCGTCAAGCTAGACACCACCTACCTAGGCCTGGGCGCTGGCATGCAAAGCGAAGCCCGCGCAGCCTGCAAGGCGGTCACTGAACTACACCGAGACGACTTCACCCTCGCCTGGCAGAAGATGCTTCCCCGCGGCATCGCGGCCATCGGCACCACGATCCGAGTCGAGTTGGATGTCCAAGTGGTGCAAGCGTCATAGCCTCATTGCCGACGACCGGGGCCGCAGGGCAACGAGCGTGCCCAGCCAAACTAAGTGGTCTCGTCCGGAAGTCTTTCGGGGGTTGATCACGGCGCCGGGCTGGCGGAGGATTCTTCCTGGTGATCGGCGGTGTGCCGGTCGAGCC
>NZ_JBWKFL010000075.1:0-27345 GCF_056434305.1 Streptomyces sp. NPDC044061
TCTCCGTGGTGATCGGCACGCCGGCGGGAAGCCCCTCCAGCGTCGCGACAAGTGCGGGACCGTGGGACTCCCCCGCGGTCAGCCAACGCAGCCTGGTCAACGGTGCTCCTCAGTGTTCGCGCCCGGTACCGCCCGGCGTACGCGTGATCTCGTGTACGGCGACGGCGCGACCGGGTGCGCGACTCCGGTGCGCCACCTCCGATCCTCCCACGTCCGGGGTCCGGAACCGGCCGCCGGTCCAGCAGGCGGGACGGGCGGGCGGGACTCGGGTGGTGTTCAGCGGGCCGCGAGCGCCTTCTCACCGGCGTGCCGCATGGCGTCCAGGGGGGCCGGGGAGCGGCCGGTCATCCGCTCGACCTGCAGGACGGCCTGGTGGACCAGCAGGTCGAGGCCGCTGACCACGGCGCCGCCGAACATGGACCAGCGGGCCGCCAGCTCGGTCGGCCAGGGGTCGTAGAGCACGTCGAAGAGGGTGGCCGGGCGCTCGGGTACGGCGGCGGCGAGCGCGTCGGTGGTTCCGGTGGGGGTGGTGGCGATCACCAGGGGGGCGCGCAGCGCCTGCGCCGCGTCCGACCAGTCGGCCGTACGGACGTCCACGTCGAGCCGTTCGCCCCACTGCCGCATCTCGGCGGCGCGGGCCTCGCTGCGGACGTAGGCGACGACCTCACCCGTGCAGACCCGGGCGAGGGCGGCGAGGGCAGAGGAGGCGGTGGCTCCGGCGCCGAGGATCGCAGCGGACTCGACCTCCTCGATGCCGTGCTCGCGCAGGGCGGCCACCATGCCCGGGATGTCGGTGTTGTCCCCGACGCGGCGGCCGTCCTCGGTGAAGACCACCGTGTTGACGGCGTCGACCGCGGCGGCCGTCTCGCTGATCTCGTCCACCAGCGGGATGACCGCCCGCTTCAGCGGCATGGTCAGCGACAGCCCCGCCCACTCCGGCCCGAGCTGCTCGAGGAAGCCGGGCAGGGCGGCCTCGTCGATCTCGAAGCGGTCGTACGACCAGCCGGTGAGCCCGAGTGCGTCGTAGGCCGCCCGGTGCAGCACCGGGGAGAGGGAGTGGGCGATGGGCGAACCGAGTACGGCGGCCCGGCGGGCGTCAGTTGCCCGAGGTGGCATTGAATTTGTCCTTGAGCTGCTTGAATTCATCGTACGTCTTGGCGAATTCAGTGTTCGTCGTGCCGTCCGTCGCCACGAAATAGATCCAGCCGTCGTGCGTCGGATTCAATGCCGCCTTCAACGCGTCCTCGCTGGGGTTGCCGATCGGACCGGGCGGAAGTCCCTTGTGGGTGTAGGTGTTGTACGGGTTCCGGTTGCTGTTGATCTCCTTCTCGGAGATGTGGATGTTGCTCGTGCCCTTGAGGTAGTTGTAGGTCGAGTCGAACTGCAGCAGCTGGTTGGTCTCCGTGTTGGTGGGCTTGAGGCGGTTGTAGACCACCTCCGCCATCTTGCGGAAGTCGTCGTGCGTCTTGCCCTCCGCCTGGACCAGGCTCGCGACCGTGACGAGCTGGAACGCGTTGTTCAGGCCCAGCGCCCGGGCCTTCGTCGTGAGGCCGTAGGCCGCGTATTTCTCCTTGGCCTGGGTGACCATCTGCTTCAGGACCGCGTCGGGCTTCATGCCCTTCGCGGCGGGATACGTGCCCGGGAAGAGGAAGCCCTCCAGCGGATCCTGGACGTCGCCGTTGGTCTGCACCCAGCTCGGCAGGCCAAGGGCCTTGTACTGCTTCTTGGAGACCTTCTTCGTGGTACCGGAGGCGATACCGAGCTGTTTGTCGATCGCCTGATAGACCTCGGCATTGCGCTCGCCCGGTTTGACGAGCACATTGCTCTGGCTCCTCGGGTCGAGCATCAGCTGCACGGCACTCGCGGCGGACATCTCCTTCTTCAGGAGATAGGCACCGGCCTGGATCTGGTCGCCCTTGGGGTTCTGCCCCTGCGCGTGCACGAACGCGTCGGCGCTCTTGACGACCCCGGCCGACTTGAGCCGGCGGCCGATCTCCCAGCCACCCGCGCCACTCGGGATCTCGACGGTCACCGTCTCGCTGGTGCCGTCACCCGCGTAGTCCGGGGCCGTGCCGAAACGATTTTGGTAGAACTTGTAGCCGAAATATCCGACTGTGCCGAGGCCGCCGCCGAAGACCAGGACGACGACCATGCAGGCGCAGCCGGTGCGCTTCTTCTTCTTGACGGGTTTCTTGCCGCGCCGCTCGCCCGGGCCGGAACGGCTCTCGGCCTCGTCCTCGGCGTCCCCGTCTGCGCCTCCGCCTCCCGCGAAGAAGGGGTGTTCCTCCACTTCGGCGGCGGGTTCCGGTTCCGGTTCGGGCCGCCTGCGACCGGGCGGCTGCGGCGGCGGGTAGGCGTCCTCGGTGCCGTAGAAGTCGGGCTGCTGCCCGCCGTAGGCCACGGGCTGCTGACCGTAGGGGTCGCCGGGGTCGGCCGCGTACGGCACGTGGCCATGGGTGCCGGTGGCGTCCCAGCCGCCCTGGTAGTACTGCTGCTGGGTGTGCACCGCGTACTGCTGGTCCTGGCCGGCGTACTGCTGGCCGTAGTGCTGGTGCCCCTGTTCGTCGTAGTACTGGTACTGCTGCTGGTCGTATCCGGGCTGCTGCCCCTGGGTCCAGTCGCCGTACTGCGGCTGCTGCGGGTACTGCTGCGGCTGGCCGCCGTAGGACTGCTGACCCGCGTGGGCCTGCTGTCCTCTCCATCCGTCGTCCCCGTACAACGGGTCCTCCGGATGCCACGGTTCGGAGCCAGGGCTCCGGCCATACTCAGTCATCGATCCCCTAGAGCCGCGAGGCCGACGGTCGCGCGGCCGGTGCACCGGCTTCCGTTCCGCCTCTTGCTGTGCGGCGGCTGTTCGAACACCGCCGCATCGCGCGGAACGTTACCGTATCGCGATCAGATGACCACTTCGACGCCCTCGCCGGGTGCTTTACCTGACACCCGTTCGGATTCCAGGGCCTGCTGCAGGATGATGACGGCTGCTGCCTGGTCGATGACGGCCCGGCCCTTCTTGGATTTCACCCCCGAGGCGCGCAGTCCCTGACTGGCCGTCACGGTCGTCATCCGCTCGTCGACCAGCCGGACCGGCACGGGCCTGATGCCCTTGGCGAGTTCCTCGGCGAAGGTGCGGACCTTGACCGCGGCCGGGCCCTCGCCCCCCTTGAGGGAGCGAGGGAGCCCGACGACGACCTCGATCGGTTCGTACTCCTCCACCAGTTGCCTGAGCCGGCGGTGGGCTGCCGGGATGTCCCGGCCGGGGACGGTCTCCACCGGAGTGGCGAGGATCCCGTCGGGGTCGCACGAGGCGACCCCGATCCGGGCGTCCCCGACGTCGATCGAGAGTCGGCGTCCTCTGCGCATTTCCGACCGTTTCCTTACTTCACTGTCACTTGGCGGTCTCGGCGACGAGTCGCTCGACGGCCTCGACGGCCTCGCCGACGGCGGCCGGGTTCTGGCCGCCGCCCTGGGCGACGTCCGGCTTGCCGCCACCGCCGCCGCCGAGGGTCTTTGCGGCCGTGCGGACCAGGTCACCGGCCTTGAGGCCGCGCTCACGGGCGGCCTCGTTGGTGGCGATGACCGTCAGCGGCTTGCCGTTGTTGACCGTGAAGAGGGCGACCACGGCGGCCCGGCCGCCCTGGATGCGACCGCGCACGTCGAGGACCAGCTTGCGCAGGTCGTCCGGCGTGGTGCCGTCCGGCACCTGGCCGGTGACGACGGCCACACCGCGGACGTCCTTGGCGGACTCGGCGAGACCGGCGGCGGCCTGCAGCACCTTCTCGGCGCGGAACTTCTCGATCTCCTTCTCGGCGTCCTTCAGCTTGCCGAGCATGACGGAGACCTTCTCCGGAAGCTCCTCCGGGCGGCCCTTGATCAGCTCCTGGAGCTGGGCCACGACCGTGTGCTCACGGGCGAGGAAGTTGTAGGCGTCCACACCGACGAGGGCCTCGATGCGGCGGACACCCGAACCGATGGACGACTCGCCGAGCAGCTTCACCAGGCCCAGCTGGGCGGTGTTGTGCACGTGCGTGCCGCCGCACAGCTCCTTGGAGAAGTCGCCGATGGTCACCACGCGGACGCGGTCGCCGTACTTCTCGCCGAACTCGGCGATGGCTCCCTGCTTCTTGGCCTCGTCGATGCCCATGACCTCGGCGTGCACGTCGAGGTCGCGGGCGAGCACCTCGTTGATCTTCTGCTCGACATCGGTCATCACGGCCGTCGGAACGGCGGACGGGGAGCCGAAGTCGAAGCGGAAGCGGCCGGGCTGGTTCTCGGAACCGGCCTGCGCGGCCGTCGGGCCGAGGGCGTCGCGCAGGGCCTGGTGGGTCAGGTGGGTGGCCGAGTGGGCGCGGGCGATGGCCGTGCGGCGGCGGGCGTCGATGTTGGCGTGGGCCTTGGCGCCGACCGTCACCTCGCCGACCTGGACCACGCCCTTGTGGACGTACACGCCCGGCACCGGCTTCTGGCAGTCGCGGACCTCGATGACGGCACCGGTGTCGACCTTGATCCGGCCGGTGTCGCCGATCTGGCCGCCGCCCTCGGCGTAGAACGGGGTGCGGTCGAGGACGATCTCGACCTCGTCGCCCTCGGTGGCGGCCGGGGAGGAGACGCCGTCGACGAGGATGCCGACGATCGTGGTCTCGCCCTGGGTGTCGGTGTAGCCGATGAAGTCGGTCTCACCGGCGGCGTCGGCGATCTCGCGGTAGGCGCCCAGGTCGGCGTGGCCGGTCTTCTTGGCCTGGGCGTCGGCCTTGGCGCGCTCCCGCTGCTCCTTCATCAGGCGGCGGAAGCCCTCCTCGTCCACGGACAGCCCCTGCTCGGCGGCCATCTCCAGGGTGAGGTCGATCGGGAAGCCCCAGGTGTCGTGGAGCAGGAAGGCCTTGTCGCCGGAGAGGACGCTGCCGCCCGACTGCTTGGTCTCGGTGACGGCCGTGTCGAGGATGTTCGTGCCGGCCTTGAGCGTCTTGAGGAAGGCGTTCTCCTCGGCGATGGCGACCTTCTCGATGCGCTCGCGGTCGGTGACGAGCTCCGGGTACTGCCGGCCCATCATGCCGATGACGGTGTCGATCAGGTCCTTGACGACCGGACCGGTGGCGCCGAGCAGGCGCATGTTGCGGATGGCGCGGCGCATGATGCGGCGCAGGACGTAACCGCGGCCCTCGTTGCCGGGGGTGACGCCGTCACCGATGAGCATCACCGAGGTGCGCATGTGGTCGGTGACCACGCGCAGGGAGACGTCCGAGTCGTGGGCGTCGCCGTAGGCCACGCCGGTCAGCTCGGTGGCCTTGTCGATGACGGCCATGGAGGTGTCGATCTCGTACATGTTCTGCACGCCCTGCAGAATCATGGCGAGGCGCTCCAGGCCGAGGCCCGTGTCGATGTTCTTGCTCGGCAGCTCGCCGAGGATCTCGAAGTTGTCCTTGCCGATGCCCTCGCCACGCTCGTACTGCATGAAGACGAGGTTCCAGATCTCCACGTACCGTTCGTCGTTGACGGCGGGGCCGCCCTCGACGCCGAACTCGGGGCCGCGGTCGTAGTTGATCTCGGAGCAGGGGCCGCAGGGGCCCGGGACGCCCATGGACCAGTAGTTGTCCTTCATGCCGAGGCGCTGGATGCGCTCCTTCGGCACCCCGACGACCTCGTGCCAGATGCGCTCGGCCTCGTCGTCGTCCTTGTAGACGGTGATCCACAGGCGCTCCGGCTCCAGGCCGTAACCACCCTTGTCCTGGGGCGTGGTGAGCAGCTCCCAGGCGTACTTGATGGCGCCTTCCTTGAAGTAGTCGCCGAAGGAGAAGTTGCCGCACATCTGGAAGAACGTGCCGTGCCGCGTGGTCTTGCCGACCTCTTCGATGTCGGGCGTGCGCACGCACTTCTGCACGCTGGTGGCGCGCGGGAACGGCGGCTTGACCTCACCCAGGAAGTAGGGCTTGAAGGGCACCATGCCGGCGGGGACGAGGAGCAGAGTCGGGTCGTCCGCGATGAGCGACGCCGAAGGGACGACGGTGTGCCCGCGCTCCTCGAAGAAGCTCAGCCAGCGGCGGCGAATCTCGGCCGACTCCATCAGTGGTCCTCATTCCGGTCGTGCGAGTACGTCGTGTTCTCGATGTACTTCGGGTTGCTGCGGTCGTTCTCGATGGCGGTGTACCGCCGGGGCGCGGGGAGTTCGGGGTCCGCTTCGATGCCCAGCGCCTGGCCCAGCTCGGCCTCCCGCTGCGCCATGTTGTCGCGGACGTCGAGCGCGAAGCCGACCGCGCGGTCCTTCAGGCGCTGTCCGGTCTCCAGCGCCTTGTTCGCGGCGGTCGCGGCGAGACTCTCGGGGGTCAGCTGCTTCAGCTTGCGGTTGACCTTGGTCGTGGCCCACACACCGGCGGCGACACCCGAGGTGAACCAGAACGTACGGCGGAACATCGCTCGGTCTCAGTCCTTACTTCCGCTTGCGTCGTGCGGCAGGAACCGTGCGGCCCACGATCACGGTACGCCGGGGCGACTTGGCAGGCACGTCCTCCTTGCGGCCGCCCAGGGCCCGGCGGACGCCGTACCCGAAGGCCGCGACCTTGACCAGCGGGCCGCCGAAGGTGGAGGCGACGGTGGTCGAGAGCGCGGAGGCGTTCGACGTGACCTCCTGGACGTCGGAGGCGATGGCGTCGACCCGGTCGATCTGGGTCTGCGCGGAGCGCACGGCCGCGGAGGCGTCGGCGAGCAGCGGGACCGCCTGGTCGGTCACCTCCGCCACGAGCTTGGTGGTCGCCTTGAGCGTCTGGGCCAGCCTCGCCAGTGCGACGGCGAGGAAGGAGACCAGGATCGCCCAGAAGACGGCCACCAGGATCCCGGCCACCTCTCCACCGGACACTGTGCGCACCCGCTCCCTGAAACGTGCTCTGAACTTCGGAACCTCGAAAAAGCAGTGCACCGAGCCTATCGCGCCGGGCGTGGGGCTCCGTACCGGATTACGGTCGGCGGGCGGTGGAGTTGCGGGAAGCGATTGTACGGAATGAACACGGTTCAGTACGCTCCGTGTCCCATGCGAGGTCCTCAGCGCCCCGGCCCCTCCACGGGCGGCAATCTGCCCCTTGAACTCACCGCGTTCGTCGGCCGCTCGGCCGAACTGGCCGAGCTGGCCGAGGCACTGGAGGCGGCCCGGCTGGTGACCGTGACCGGGGTCGGCGGCGTGGGCAAGTCCCGCCTGGCCACGCGTGCGGCCGCACAGTCGGCGCCCCGGGACGGTGTGTGGCGGGTGGAGCTGTCGCCGGTGCGGGATCCGCAGTTCGTGGAGTACGCGGTGGTCGAGGCGCTGGGCCTGACCGATCACACCACGCGTACGCCCGCCGAGACACTGTTCGAGCACCTCGCCGGCCGCCGCGTCCTGCTGCTGCTCGACGGGTTCGAGTACCTGGTCCAGGCCTGTGCCGAACTGGTGGCGGAGCTGCTGCGCGGGCTGCCGGAGCTGCGGGTGCTGGCCGTCGGACGGCGGCCGCTGGGGGTGGCGGGCGAGCGGCTGTTCCCGCTGGTCCCGCTGGGCGAGGACGAGGCGGTCGAGCTGTTCGCGGACCGGGCGCGGCAGCACGGGCTGGGTGTGGCCGACCGCCCGGCGGTGCGGGAGCTGTGCGGCCGGCTCGAGGGGATCCCGCTGGCCGTGGAGCTGGCCGCGGGGCGGCTGCGGGCGCTGTCGCCGGCGCAGTTGCTGCAGCGGCTGGACGACCGGTTCCGGCTGCTGACCGGCGGCGACCGGGACGCCCTGCCCCGCCATCGGACGCTGCGCACGGCGATCGGCTGGAGCCATGAGTTGTGCACGCCCGCCGAACGGCTGCTGTGGGCGCGGCTCTCGGTGTTCGCGCAGACCTTCGACCTGGAGGCTGCCGAGTACGTGTGCAGCGGCGCCGGGCTGGCCGCCGAGGACGTGCTGGACGTCCTCGCCGAACTGCTCGCCCAGTCGGTCCTGACCCGCGAGGAGACCCCGGCCGGCCCCCGCTACAGGATGCTGGACACCGTGCGGGCCTACGGCGCCGACTGGCTCGAGGCGACCGGGGACGCGGCCCGGCTGCGGCGACGGCACCGCGACTGGTACCTGGGCCTGGCCACCATGTGCGAGCTGGACTGGTTCTCGCCGCGGCAGCGCGAGGTGGCCGCGCGGATCGACGTCGAGCTGCCGAACCTGCGGGCGGCCCTGGAGTTCTGCCTGTCCGAGCCGGACGAGGCGCATCTGGGCCAGTACCTGGCGGGCTCGCTGTGGTTCTGCTGGGCGGGCTGCGGGCGGCTGTCGGAGGGGCGGCGCTGGCTGGAGCGCAGCGTGGAGCTGGACTCGGCGTACGAGCAGTCCCGGCTGAAGGCGCTGTGGGTGCTCGGCTATGTCGCGATCCTGCAGGGCGACACCGTGCCGGCGCTGGCCGCGCTGCGGGAGTGCCGCGAGCAGGCGGAGCGGGTCGCGGACGGGACGGCGGTGGCGTACGCGGAGCACCGCGCCGGCTGCCTGGCCCTGGTCACGGACGACATGGCGCGCGCGGAAACGCTGCTGCGGTCGGCGCTGTCCCGCTACCAGGAGATCGGCGAGCTGAACAGCAACGTCCTGATGGGCCAGGTGGAGCTGGCGATGGCGCGGGCGTTCCAGGGGGACCTGCCGGACGCGGTGCGGCTGTGCGAGGACGTGCGCCGGGTGTGCGAGGACCACGGGGAGCGCTGGGCCCGGTCGTACGCGCTGTACGTGCTGGCGTACGCGGCCTGGCGGAACGGGGACACGGCGGGGGCGCGGGACCTGCTGCGGGACTGCCTGGACAACGCGCACGCCTTCCACGATCTGCTGGGCTCGGTGCTCTCCATCGAGCTGCTGGCCCTGGTGACGGCGAGCCAGGGCGATCCGGCCGAGGCGGCTGTGCTGCAGGGCGCCGCGAAACGGCTGTGGCCCTCGGTGGGGCTGCCGCTGTTCGGCTCGGCGTACTACAACGCCCCGCACGAGCTGTGCGAGGCGACGGCCCGGAAGGCCCTCGGCGACGGGCGGTACGAGGAGTGCGTGCGCGAGGGGGCGCGGCTGGACCGGGAGGCGGCCGTGGCCCGGGCGCTGGCGCACGGCGGTGTACGGCCGCTGCCGGGGCTGCCGGCGCCGCGCGGGCCGGTGTCGCAGGCCCGCGGTGAGGCCGGGAAACGCGAACCCGCCGCCTCGCCCACCCGGAAGGGCGGGGAGACGGCGGGCTGAGGTGCTGCGCCGGGGCTGGGGTCAGCGGGCGTAGTACTCGACGACGAGCTGCTCGTCGCAGATCACCGGGATCTCCTTGCGGTTCGGCTCGCGGTCCAGGCGGAACGCCAGAGCCTTGAGGTTCACCTGCAGGTAGCGCGGGGTCTCGCCGTCGGGGGCGAAGCCACCCTCACGGGCGATCTGGAAGAGCGTCTTGTCCTTGGAGCGGTCGCGGACCTGCACGACGTCGTCCGGGCGGACACGGAAGGACGGCTTGTCGACCTTCTGGCCGTTGACCTGGATGTGGCCGTGGACGACCATCTGACGGGCCTGGTAGATGGTGCGGGCGATACCCGAACGCAGGACCAGGGCGTCGAGACGGCGCTCGAGCTCGATGATCAGCGCCTCACCGGTCTTGCCCTGGACCTTGGAGGCACGCTCGTAGGCGCGGACGAGCTGGCGCTCGGACACGTCGTACTGCGCGCGCAGACGCTGCTTCTCGAGCAGACGGACCTTGTAGTCCGAGTTCTGCTTGCGGCCGCGGCCGTGCTCACCCGGCGGGTAGGGGCGGGCCTCGAAGTACTTGACGGCCTTCGGGGTCAGCGCGATGCCGAGGGCACGCGACTTCTTGACCTTGGGGCGGGACTGGTTCGCCACTGTCTCTTTCTTCCTTCTGTTTTCCGGCTTGTCAGGGTTCAGGGAGGTCGCATCCGCAGCCGGGGAAACCCTCGGGTCCGCACGGGACCTGTCGGGCAGCCGCTCCCCTGGTCTGGGCACATACGTGCAGCACGCGAGTGGCCCACCGACCGTTCCCGGAAGTCCGGGTGGTGGTGGGCTGCCCGCGACACCGATCGACGGTGCGCGACGCTCCTGGAGTCAGTCCGCGAAGGACTGGATCTCCGGCCGGCTGTCCCGTTCTGACTGCACGGGACTCGGCACTTCCGGGCAGTCTACAGGGTGCTCAGGACCGCTTGCGACCGAGGTGTTTCCTGGTCCACTCCACGGCGTCCGCGTACCGCGCCTCGGCGCCGTGCCGGGTCGGTGTGTAGTACTCGCGGTCCTGCAGGGCGTCCGGGGCGTACTGCTGCTGGGCGATGCCCTCGGGCAGGTCGTGCGGGTACACATAGCCCTGCGCGTGGCCGAGCTTGGCGGCGCCCTTGTAGTGCCCGTCGCGCAGGTGCGGTGGGACCGGTCCGGCCAGGCCCTTGCGCACGTCCTCCATGGCGGCGCCGATCGCGGTGGTCGCCGAGTTGGACTTCGGGGCGAGCGCGAGGGCGATGGTGGCGTGGCTGAGGGTGAGGGCGGCCTCGGGGAAGCCGATCATCGCGACGGCCTGGGCCGCGGCGACGGCGATCGGCAGGGCGTTCGGGTCTGCCAGGCCGATGTCCTCGCTGGCGGAGATCATGAGGCGCCGGGCGATGAACCGGGGGTCCTCGCCGGCCTCGATCATGCGGGCCAGATAGTGCAGGGCGGCGTCGACGTCGGAGCCGCGGATGGACTTGATGAGGGCGCTGGCGACGTCGTAGTGCTGGTCGCCGTCGCGGTCGTACTTCACCGCCGCCCGGTCGACGGTCTCCTCCAGGGTGGTCAGGGAGATCTCCGTCTCGCCCTTGTCGAGGGCGGCTCCGGCGGCCGCCTCCAGGGCGGTCAGGGCGCGGCGGGCGTCGCCGCCGGCGATGCGCAGGAGGTGGTCCTCGGTGTCCCCGGGGAGGGCGACGGCGTCCCCCAGTCCGCGCTCGTCGGTGAGGGCCCGCTTCAGCAGTCCCCGGAGGTCGTCGTCGGTGAGCGGTTCGAGGGTGAGCAGCAGGGAGCGGGACAGCAGCGGGGAGATCACCGAGAAGTACGGGTTCTCCGTGGTCGCCGCGATCAGGGTCACCCAGCGGTTCTCGACGGCGGGGAGCAGGGAGTCCTGCTGGGCCTTGCTGAAGCGGTGGATCTCGTCCAGGAAGAGGACGGTCTCCTTGCCGAAGCCGCCGGTGGCGCGGCGGGCGCCGTCGATGACCGCGCGGACCTCCTTGACGCCCGCGGTGATCGCGGACAGCTCCACGAACCGCTTGTTGGTGGCCTTGGAGACGACATAGGCGAGTGTCGTCTTACCGGTGCCGGGCGGGCCCCAGAGGATCACCGAGGATGGTCCCGCGGGGCCGCCGTTGCCCTCGCCGACCAGTCGGCGCAGGGGCGAGCCGGGCTTGAGCAGATGCTGCTGGCCCACGACCTCGTCGAGCGTGCGCGGGCGCATCCGCACCGCCAGGGGACTCGCCGCCGGGTCCTTCTCCTGGCGTTCTTCTGCTGCGGCGGTGAAGAGGTCGGGTTCCACGCTGAAACCCTAAAACACGGCACTGACAATCAGGTCCGGGCCGCCGGGGCGGCCCCGGCTGTCAGCTGGTCCAGAAGTCCCACCAGCGGGTCAGGACCAGCATGCCGATGATTCCTACGTGCAGGACCGGCAGCACCCAGGTGAACTCGCCGAAGAAGGACTTCAGCCACCGCGGGGACGGCAGGAAGTCGTTGCGGACGTTGAACGAGGTGACGTACCAGAACATGGTGATCGTGGCGACCCAGGCCAGCGAGCACCACAGGCACAGCGCGTTGATCCGGTACAGGGACTGGAACTGCAGCCAGGTGCAGAAGGCGACGCCGAAGAGCGTGCCGAAGTTGAAGGTCAGCCAGTACCAGCGCGGGAAGCGGGCGCGGGCCAGCAGGCTCATGCCGACGCAGATGACGATGCCGTAGCAGACCAGGCCGAGCATCGGGTTCGGGAAGCCGAAGGCGGCGGCCTGCTTGCTCTCCATGACGCTGCCGCAGGAGACGACCGGGTTCAGGCTGCACCCGGGGGTGAAGGTCTTGCCCGCGACCTTTGCCTCGAGGATCTTGAACTTGTCGATCGTGATGACCCACGCGGCGAGCAGTCCGGCGGCGCCGGTGATCACCAGCAGCAGGGCGAAGGCGCGACTGCCGCCCACCGTGCGTGGTGCCTCGGCCGCGCGCTCGGGACCGGGCTCGGTGGAGACGTCCTTGACTGTCGTCTTGCTCATCACGCCGATTCCGTCACTTGAGAGTTGGACCATCTTCGGGCACGGGCCATTCTGCCGCACCCGCGCGGGTGGGCACCGTTCGCTCCGCATAAGGATGTACGTACGACAAGTGCCGCGCGCTCGGTTCCGGACAGGCTTCGTGGCGCCCACGACAGAGGCGCCGGACGCCCCTCGGGGAGCATCCGGCGCCCACGCGCGCGTGCGGCTAGCCGAGCCGGGACTCCAGTTCCGCCACGATCTCGTTCACGCCGATCGCCGTCTGCTCGCCGGACTCCATGTCCTTGAGCTGGACGACGCCCTCGGCGAGGTCGCGCTCGCCGGCGACGATCGCGTAGCGGGCCCCACTGCGGTTGGCGTTCTTCATGGAGCCCTTCAGGCCCTTGCCGCCGTAGGAGAAGTCCGCCGCGATGCCGACCTTGCGCAGTTCGGTGATCTTCGCGAACAGGACCCGGCGGGCCTCCTCGCCGAGGGGCACCGCGTAGACACTGGTCGAGGACGGGATCTCCGGCTCGACGCCCTCGGCCTCCAGGGCGAGGACCGTGCGGTCGACACCCAGGGCCCAGCCGACGGACGGCAGTGCGGGGCCGCCGATCATCTCGGACAGGCCGTCGTAGCGGCCGCCGCCGCCCACCGCGGACTGGGAGCCGAGACCGTCGTGCACGAACTCGAAGGTCGTACGCGTGTAGTAGTCCAGGCCGCGCACCAGCTTCGGGTCGTCCTCGAAGGCCACGCCGGCCGCGGTGATCAGCTCGCGGACCTCCTCGTGGTACGCCTTGCAGGCGTCGCAGAGGAAGTCGCGCAGGAGCGGGGCGTCCCCGAGCTGCTTCTGCACCGACTCGCGCTTGTCGTCGAGGACGCGCAGCGGGTTGATGTCGACCCGGCGGCGCGTGTCCTCGTCCAGGTCCAGGCCGCGCAGGAAGTCCTGCAGCGCGGCCCGGTAGACGGGACGGCACTCCTTGTCGCCCAGCGAGTTCAGCAGGATGCGGAAGTTGCGCAGGCCCAGGGAGCGATAGGCCTGGTCGGCCAGGATGATCAGCTCGGCGTCGAGCGCCGGGTCCTCCGCACCGATCGCCTCGGCGCCGACCTGGGAGAAGTGGCGGTAGCGGCCCGCCTGCGGCTGCTCGTAGCGGTAGTAGGAGCCCGAGTACCAGAGCTTGACCGGCAGGTTGCCCTGGCGGTGGAGATTGGCCTCCAGCGCGGCGCGCAGCACGGAGGCGGTGCCCTCGGGACGCAGGGCGAGCCTGTCGCCGCCCCTGGTCTCGAAGGCGTACATCTCCTTGGTGACGATGTCGGTGGATTCGCCGACGCCCCGCGCGAAGAGCTCCACGTTCTCGAAGCCGGGAGTCTCGATGTAGCCGTAGCCGGAGTCGCGCAGCGGGGTCGCGATCGCCTCGCGCACCGCGAGGAACTTCGCGGAACGGGGCGGGATCAGGTCGTACGTGCCCTTGGGGGCCTGGAAGGTACTCACGGAAGCTCTCTCGTCACATTCCTCGTCGGGGAGCCTGGAAGGCGCCCTGGCCGGCCGCCACCTGCCGCAGATAGGGGTTGGCGGCGCGCTCCTGGCCGATGGTCGTCTGGGAGCCGTGGCCGGACAGCACCACGGTGGAGTCGTCGAGCGGCAGGCACACGCGGGCCAGCGACTCGAGCATGTCCTCCATGGATCCGCCCGGCAGGTCGGTGCGTCCGATGGAGCCGGCGAACAGCAGATCCCCGGAGAAGAACACCGACGGGATGTCGGCGGTCTCGGGCATCCGGAAGGTCACCGACCCCTTGGTATGGCCCGGCGCGTGCGCGACGGAGAACTCCAGTCCGGCCAGATCGAGCGCGGCGCCGTCGGTCAGCTCCCTGACGTCGTCGGGCTCCCCCACGGTCAGCTCGCCCATCAGCGGCATGCCGATGGAGCGGCCGAGCGCCTTCTCCGGGTCGGTCATCATGTACCGGTCCTCGGGGTGGATCCACGCCGGCACGTCGTGCGCGCCGCACACGGGGACGACCGAGGCCACGTGGTCGATGTGGCCGTGGGTGAGGACGACGGCGACGGGCTTGAGCCGATGCTTCCTGAGTGCTTCCTCGACGCCTTGGGCGGCCTGGTGGCCCGGGTCGATGATCACGCACTCCTCACCGGCGGCGGGGGCGACGAGATAACAGTTCGTCCCCCAGGCCCCGGCGGGGAACCCGGCAATGAGCACGATCGTCCTTCGTTGTGTCGATTACAGGCGGCTTCAGCTGCGTCAGAGCCTACCGGCGCTGCCGTTTCCTCAGCGAACCCATATACGGTACGGGGCTACACGCGGCTGTCGGCACACAGGACGCACGCGTACGGGTCGACACACGACACTCATGAGGAGAGAACCCGGTGGTCAGCCAGGAACAGCGGAAGCGTCAGCTCGCCCGGGAGAAGTTCTTGCGGCAGCAGCAGCGGCGCACAGACGCACGGCGCAAGGCGCGCATCCGCAACTCCGTGGTCGCGTCGGTGCTCGGCGTGGTCGTGATCGGCAGTGTCGCGCTGTACACGACCGGGGTGCTGAAGAACAGCGACGACGACAAGAAGACCAACGCCAGTGCGGACGTCACGCCGAGCGCCACGCCGTCCAGCAAGGCGCCGGACCCGTGCGAGAAGCCGGCCGCGGGCTCGATCGAGAAGCTGAGCTGGAAGAAGGAGCCGGCGATGTCGATCGACACGTCGGCGAAGTACACGATGAAGCTCGCGACGACCTGCGGTGACATCGACGTCGCGCTGAAGACGTCGGCGGCCCCGCACACCGTGAACTCCTTCAACTTCCTCGCGGGCAAGGGCTTCTTCGACCACACCAAGTGCCACCGCCTGACCACCAACGGCATCTACGTGCTGCAGTGCGGCGACCCGACGGGACTCGGCAGCGGCGGGCCGGGCTACACGATCCCGGACGAGAACCTGAAGGACGCGAGCCTGAAGGGCAACAAGTACCCGGCGGGCACGGTGGCGATGGCCAACACCGGTCAGAAGCACACCGGCGGCAGCCAGTTCTTCCTCGTCTACAAGGACAGCCCGTTGCCGCCCAGTTACACCCCGTTCGGCACGATCGACGCGGCCGGCCTGAAGGTGCTGAACAAGATCGCGGCCGCGGGTGAGAACACCGGCGCCGGTGACGGCGCCCCCAACGCGACGGTCGTGATCAACAAGGCGACGGTCACCAAGTCCTGACGCTCTCCAGGAGGTCAAGTCGGCCAACTGCGGAATTTCGGTCGCGCTGGATGCGGACAGGCAACCCGCTGGTCGCCTATGTTGGCCGTGACGAAACTGTGGACGATGCCCGGGGGCGCTGAGACCCGCCGCAGGCATCATGTGGAGGAGGCGCTGTGAGCAGCGACCCGTGGGGCCGCGTCGACGAGACGGGGACCGTGTACGTGCGTACGGCCGACGGCGAGCAGGTCGTCGGTTCCTGGGCGGCCGGCTCCCCTGAGGAGGCGCTTGCCTACTTCGAGCGCAAGTACGAGGGCCTGGTTGTCGAGATCGGCCTCCTCGAGAAGCGAGTTCAAACCACCGACCTGTCGGCGAAGGACGCCCAGACCGCGATCGACCACCTGCGTGAGCAGGTGGACGCGCACCACGCGGTCGGTGACCTCGCCTCGCTGCGGGGCCGCCTCGACAAGCTCGTGGAGAAGGTCGAGGCCCGGCGCGAGGAGCGCAAGGCGCAGCGGGCCAAGCAGTCCGACGAGGCCCGCAAGGCCAAGGAGGACCTGGTCGCCGAGGCGGAGGAGCTGGCTCAGTCCGACCAGTGGCGGGCCGCCGGTGAGCGGCTGCGGTCGCTGGTGGACACCTGGAAGGGGCTGCCGCGCCTGGACCGTAAGTCCGACGACGACCTGTGGCACCGGTTCTCGCACGCCCGGTCGGCGTTCTCCAAGCGGCGCAAGGCGCACTTCGCGCAGCTGGACGCGCAGCGCGAGGAGGCCCGCAAGATCAAGGAGCGGCTGGTCGCCGAGGCCGAGGCGCTGTCCGGCTCGACGGACTGGGGGCCCACGGCGGCGCGCTACCGCGAGCTGATGGCGGAGTGGAAGGCCGCGGGCCGCGCCCAGCGCGAGCACGAGGACGACCTGTGGAACCGCTTCCGCGGCGCCCAGGACGTGTTCTTCGCCGCGCGCAGCTCGGTCTTCGCCGAGCGGGACGCCGAGCAGTCGGAGAACCTGAAGCTGAAGGAGGAACTGGCCGAGGAGGCCGAGAAGATCCTCCCCGTCACGGACCTGAAGGCGGCGCGTGCCGCGTTCCGCTCGATCAACGAGCGCTGGGAGACCATCGGCCACGTCCCGCGGGACGCCCGGCCGAAGGTCGAGGGCCGCATGCACGCGGTCGAGCGGGCCATCCAGGAGGCCGAGGAGGCCGAGTGGCGCCGTACGAACCCGGAGGCACGCGCGCGTGCCGAGGGCCTGACCGGGCAGCTGCAGGCCGCCGTGGACAAGCTGCGGGCGCAGATCGAGCAGGCGCGCGGCCAGGGGAACAACGCCCGGGCCGACAAGCTCGAGCGTGAGCTGGAGGGCCGCCAGGCGCTTCTGGACCAGGCTCTGAAGGGCTTGCAGGAGTTCGGCGGCTGATTCCCCACCGCTACGTCGAAGGGCCCCGTACGTGGCGTACGGGGCCCTTCGGCGTGAGTGCCTACGACCGGCTGCGCGCCGAGGTCACGCGGTAGACGTCGTACACGCCCTCCACGCCGCGTACGGCCTTCAGGACGTGGCCGAGATGTTTCGGGTCGCCCATCTCGAAGGTGAAGCGGGAGGTGGCCACCCGGTCGCGGGAGGTCTGGACGGCCGCGGAGAGGATGTTGACGTGCTGGTCGGACAGGACGCGGGTGACGTCCGACAGCAGCCGGGAGCGGTCCAGGGCCTCGACCTGGATGGCGACCAGGAAGACCGAGGACTGGGTGGGCGCCCACTCGACGTCGAGGATGCGCTCCGGCTCGCGGGACAGTGACTCCACGTTGACGCAGTCGCTGCGGTGAACCGATACACCGCTACCGCGCGTGACGAAGCCGATGATCGGGTCGCCGGGGACGGGCGTGCAGCAGCGGGCCAGCTTGACCCACACGTCGTCGACGCCCTTGACGACGACGCCGGGGTCGGCGCTGGAGCGCCGCTTGCGGCCGCGGCTGCGGGACGGCGGGACCGCCTCGTCGATCTCCTCGGTGGCGGCCTCCTCGCCGCCGAGCGCCTGGACCAGCTTCTGCACGATGTTCTGCGCGGAGACGTGGCCCTCGCCGATCGCCGCGTACAGCGCGGAGATGTCCGAGTAGCGCATCTCGTGCGCGAGCGTGACGAGCGAGTCGCCGGTCAGGATGCGCTGGATGGGCAGGTTCTGCTTGCGCATGGCACGCACGATGGCGTCCTTGCCCTGCTCGATCGCCTCGTCGCGGCGCTCCTTGGAGAACCAGGCCCGGATCTTGTTGCGGGCGCGCGGCGACTTGACGAACCCGAGCCAGTCGCGCGACGGACCCGCGCCGGGCGCCTTGGAGGTGAAGACCTCGACCAGGTCGCCGTTGTCCAGGGTGGACTCGAGCGGTACGAGCCTGCCGTTGACCCGCGCTCCTATGGTGCGGTGGCCGACCTCGGTGTGGACGGCGTACGCGAAGTCGACGGGGGTGGCTCCGGCCGGGAGCGCGATGACGTCGCCCTTGGGCGTGAAGACGAAGACCTCGTTGCGGGACAGGTCGAAGCGCAGGGACTCCAGGAACTCGCCCGGGTCCTCCGTCTCCTTCTGCCAGTCCAGCAGCTGGCGCAGCCAGGCCATGTCGTTGAGGTGGTCGTCCTTCTTGCCGGCCTTCGGCACGTCGGTACGGACCTTGGAGGCACCCGCGACGGCCTCCTGCTTGTACTTCCAGTGCGCGGCGATGCCGTACTCCGCGCGCCGGTGCATGTCGAACGTGCGGATCTGCAGCTCGACGGGCTTGCCGTTGGGCCCGATGACCGTCGTGTGCAGCGACTGGTACATGTTGAACTTGGGCATCGCGATGTAGTCCTTGAACCGGCCCGGGACCGGATTCCATCGCGCGTGCACCGTGCCGAGGGCGGCGTAGCAGTCGCGGACGGTGTCGACGAGGACACGGATGCCCACCAGGTCGTAGATCTCCGCGAAGTCGCGACCGCGGACGATCATCTTCTGGTAGACGCTGTAGTAGTGCTTCGGGCGCCCTGTGACGGTCGCCTTGATCCGGGCGGCACGCAGGTCGGCCTGGACCTCGTCGGTGACTATGGCGAGGTACTCGTCCCGCTTGGGCGCCCGTTCGGCGACCAGCCGCACGATCTCGTCGTACATCTTGGGGTAGAGGATCGCGAACGCGAGGTCCTCCAGCTCCCACTTGATGGTGTTCATGCCCAGCCGGTGGGCGAGGGGCGCGTAGATCTCCAGCGTCTCGCGCGCCTTCTTCTCCTGCTTCTCGCGCTTGAGGTAGCGCATGGTGCGCATGTTGTGCAGGCGGTCGGCGAGCTTGATGACCAGGACGCGTGGGTCCTTGGCCATGGCGACGACCATCTTGCGCACGGTCTCGGCCTGCGCCGCCTCGCCGAACTTGACCTTGTCCAGCTTGGTGACGCCGTCGACGAGGAGCGCGACGACGTCGCCGAAGTCGCGGCGCAGGTCGTCAAGGCCGTACTCGGTGTCCTCGACGGTGTCGTGCAGCAGCCCCGCCATGAGGGTGGCCGGATCCATGCCCAGCTCGGCGAGGATGGTGGTGACGGCGAGCGGATGCGTGATGTACGGATCGCCGCTCTTGCGCTTCTGCCCCCGGTGCCAGCGCTCGGCGACCTGGTAGGCGCGCTCGATCTGCCGGAGCGTGGAGTTCTCGATCTTCGGATCGTTGCTGCGCACTATCCGCAGCAGCGGCTCCAGCACCGGGTTGTACGGGTTCGCGCGCTGGACGCCGAGGCGGGCGAGGCGGGCGCGGACGCGGTTGGAGGAGCCGGAGCGGGCGGGCTGGCCGGCGGCGGGGCGCACGGGCGGCGCCGGCTTGGGACGTGCGACCTCGGCGGCCTTCTCGACGGGCGCGGACTGGGCGTGCTCGACCGTCCCGCGGGTGTCGTTCTTCGCGTGCGACACGTTCGGCGCGGGCTTGGCCGCGGCTGCCGAGGCGGACTCGGGCTTGGCGGCGGTCAGGTGCTGGGCCTCGTCTGGCAAGAGGGCTCCTCGTGCGCGATCCGGGTCCCCCGGTCAGGCTCCGGAAACCCCATGGTAGCGATCCCGCGCCTCGTCATCGCCCTCAGGCCGAAGTGCGGACCGTATACGTGTGCAACGTGAGGGGCTGCCGTGTGATTCCGGGAGGTGGCGTCGAGGTGTTCTCCGGGCGTGCGGCACGTGTCCCGGACCGGAACGGCGACGGCCGCCCCGGTGGTGCCGGGGCGGCCGTTCCGCACGCGTACTCGGTCGCGTCAGACCTGCAGGAGAGCCTCGAGCGGCGCCCCGTCGAGGGCCGGCTCCAGGCGGGCACGGCCGCCGAGGAAGCCCAGCTCCATGAGGACGGCGAGGCCCGCGACCTCGGCGCCCGCCCGCTGGATGAGGTGGATGGCGGCCTCGGCGGTACCGCCGGTCGCCAGCACGTCGTCCACGATCAGCACACGGTCGCCGGAGGACAGGTCCTCGGCGTGCACCTCGATCTCGGCCGAGCCGTACTCCAGGTCGTAGGCCTGGCGCAGGGTCGCGCCCGGCAGCTTGCCCGCCTTGCGGACCGGGATGAAGCCGACGCCGGCGCGGACGGCGACCGGGGCACCCAGGATGAAGCCCCGGGCCTCCAGACCGACGACCTTGGTCGCGCCGGTGTTCGCGGCGATCTCGGACAGCGCGTCCGTCAGGGCCGTGAACGCCGCCGGGTCCGCGAGCAGCGGGGTGATGTCCTTGAACATCACGCCCGGCTCCGGGTAGTCCGCCACGTCACGGATGCGGCTGAGCAGCAGCGCCGTGAGGTCCGCGAGGTCGGTCATCGGCGCTTCCCGGAGGTTCGGCCACGGCCCCGGCCGCGGGAGGCGGGCTGGTTGCGCGGGCCCACCACGGCGGGAGCGGCGTCGTCGGGCTCGTCACCGCCCGCGGAACGGGCCTCCGCGAAGTCCTCCTCGGCGGCGGCCTGGGCGCGCTTGGCCAGGACCCGCTTGCGGAGGGCCTTCATCGCCGGCTCGCGCTCCTTGAGGTCGGCGACGAGCGGCGTGGCGATGAAGATCGAGGAGTACGCACCGGCCGCGAGACCGACGAACAGCGACAGCGAGATGTCGTTCAGCGTGCCCGCGCCGAGGAAGCCGCCGCCGATGAAGAGCAGGCCGGCCACCGGCAGCAGGGCGACCACGGTGGTGTTGATCGAGCGGACCAGCGTGCCGTTGATCGACTGGTTGGCGATGTCGCTGTAGGTGAAGCGGGTCTGCTTGGTGATGTCCTTCGTCTGCTCCTTGAGGCTGTCGAAGACGACGACCGTGTCGTAGAGCGAGTAACCGAGGATGGTCAGCAGACCGATGACCGTACCGGGCGTGACTTCGAAGCCGACGAGGGCGTAGATACCGGTCGTGATGGTGATGTCGTGGATCAGCGCGACGAGGGCCGCGACGGCCATGCGCCACTCGAAGGCGATCGCCAGGTAGATCACCACGAGCACCATGAAGATCGCCAGGCCCTCCCAGGCCTTGTTGGCGATCTGCTCACCCCAGCTGGGTCCGACCAGGTCGGCGGCCAGCTTCTCCGGGTTGAGGTTCAGGTCCTGGGCCAGCTTCTGCTTGATCTGGTCGGACTTGTCGGTCTCGATGCCGGCGATCTGGATGCGCAGGCTGCCGTTGCCGAGCTTCTGCACGATCGCCTCGTGGCCGGAGGCGTCCTTCGCGTAGCCCTCCGCCTGCGCCACCGACGTGCTCATCTTGGTCGGCGTGGTGAAGACCGCGCCGCCCTGGAACTCGATGCCCATGTTCAGGCCGCGCACCGCCAGGCCGAGGATGGCCGTGATGGTGATCAGGATGGAGACGCCGTACCAGATCTTGCGCTTGCCGACGAAGTCGTAGCTGATCTCGCCGCGGTGCAGTCGGGCACCGAGGTTGCCGAGTTTCGACATCGCTCACGCCTCCTTCGGGTCGGCAGGGCCGGCGGCTGGACCGGCGGAACGGCGGGTGCGGCGCAGCGGCGGCTTGGCACCAAGGCTCTTCGGGTCGAGGCCGGACCACTTGTGGCCGTTCGCGAAGAACTTCCGGCGGGCCAGCAGCGTCATCAGCGGCTTGGTGAACAGGAAGACGACGACCACGTCGAGCACGGTGGTCAGGCCGAGCGTGAACGCGAAGCCCTGGACCTTGCCGACGGTGACGATGAACAGCACGGCGGCGGCGAGGAACGACACGAAGTCGGAGACCAGGATGGTGCGCCGGGCGCGCGGCCAGGCCCGCTCGACGGCGGGGCGCAGCGAGCGGCCCTCACGGATCTCGTCCCGGATGCGTTCGAAGTACACGATGAACGAGTCCGCGGTGATACCGATGGCGACGATGGCACCGCAGACGGCGGGCAGGTTCAGCGCGAAGCCGATGGCCGGGCCGAGCAGCGACATGATCACGTAGGTGAGGATCGCGGAGACCAGCAGGGAGGCCATCGCGACCAGCGAGAGACCGCGGTAGTAGATCACCAGGTAGAGCACGACCAGCGCGAGACCGATGGCGCCGGCGAGCAGACCGGCCCGCAGCTGCTCACCGCCGAGCGCGGCGGTCACGGTGGTGACGGTGTCCTCCTTGAAGGACAGCGGCAGCGCACCGTACGACAGCATGTTGGCGAGGCTCTGCGCCTCCTGCTGGGTGAAGCTGCCGGAGATCTCCGCCTGGCCGCCGGTGATGGCCGTCTGCACGTACGGGCTGGAGACGACGTTGCCGTCGAGGACGATGGCGAACTCGTTCTGCGGCTGCTGGTTCTTGGCCAGCTGGGAGGTGACGTCGGCGAACTTCTTGGTCCCGCTGTTGCTGAACTTCATCTGGACCTGCCAGCCGGAGGCGCCCTGGGTGTCGAAGACCGCCTGGGCCTTGTTCACCTCGGTGCCGTCCACGGCGACCGGGCCGAGCAGGTACTTGTACCAGACCTTGTTGATCTCACCGCAGGCCACGGTGGGCTCGCCCGGCTTGGCGTTCAGACCGGCCTTGGCCCGCTCGGCGGGCTTGGAGCAGTCCAGGGCGGCGTACTGCGCCTGCAGCTTGCTCGTGTCGGTGCTGCCGCTGGCGGACGCGGACGGGCTGGGGGACGACGTGGAGCCCGCGGCGGACGACGCGCTCGGGGAGCCGGAGGGCGACGGCGTGCTGTCGGCCTTCAGGGCGTCGGTGACCGCGCGGCCCTGCGAGGTGGCCGTCGCCGTGGGGGACCCGGAGGAGGACGAGGAGGCCTTCTCCTTGGAGGAGGCGCTGCTCGACGGGCTCGGCGAGCCGCTGCCGCTGGGGGAGGCGCTCGGCGAGGGGCTCTTCACGGCGCCACCGGTGGGCTCGGTGGCGAGGACCGGGCGGAAGTACAGCTTGGCGGTGGTACCGACCTGCTGCTGGGCCTCCTTGGAGTTGGTGCCCTTGGGGATGTTCACGATGATGTGGTCGGCCCCCTGGGTCTGCACCTCCGCCTCGGAGACGCCCAGGCCGTTGACACGGCGGTTCATGATGTCGACCGCGGTGTCCATGTTGGCCTTGTTGATCACGGACCCCTGGTCGGCCTTCGCCTTGAGCGTGATGCTCGTGCCACCGGCGAGGTCGATGCCGAGACGCGGAGTCTTGTTCCCGGAGAGGAACATGCCTCCGGTGAGCGCCACGATGGCGATCAGGATGAGGGCCAGCGAGCGCCCCGGCTTGCTCTGGGCACTCGCGCTCCGGCCCTTCTTAGGTGCTGCCACCTTCTCGTACTCCCTCTCGGGCCGCCCCGCGCCCGGTCGGCGCGGTCGGCCATGACATGGTGTCGGGCTCCCGTGCGGGAAACAGACGCGCCCGGGGTGCGTGCGGCGCGATCACCACCGCGCCGTGCACCCCGGGACGTGACTACTTCGCCTCGGTGTCGCCGTCGGTCTTCTTCGGCTCTTCGTCCGCCTTGGCCTCGGCGGCGTCGGCCTTGTCCTCGGCGGCGTCCTCCTTACCGAGGTCGACGGACTTGTCGTCGGAGGCGGCGGCAGGCTCGTCGGTCGCGGCGGTCTCGGTGAGGGAGGAGGCGTCGTCCGGGACGATGTCCGTGTCGGACTTCAGGTCGTGCTCGATGCCGTGGACGATGCGGTTGTACTCGTCGTCGGTGAGGACGGCGCCGATCGAGTTCTTGGCGAAGAGGAGGTCGACGCCCGGTCCGGCGTCAAGGAGGACCGTGTCCTCGTTGACCTCCTTGACCGTCGCGTACATACCCCCGATCGTGCGGACACCCGAGCCGGGCTGAATCTCGTTCCGCATGTTGGCGGCCTGCTGCTGCTTCTTCTTGGCCGAGCGCGTCATCAGGAACATGGCCGCGATGAGCACGATGAAGGGGAGAAGGGTAAAGGCATTCACGGGACGGAATTTCCTTCGCGCGACCGCGCGGTGAGCGGCCTGTTGGATGGGGGTTGGTCGGCGCCACCCGCAAGGGCGGCATCGGCGGAGTCTAAGCGAGTCCGCGCGCATGGAACAACGCTCAGCATGGCACCTGGGTTCCTGCCCCCGCCAATGCCCTCGCCGTCACGCCCCGAACAGGTCCTGTTGTCCGTTTCCCGCAGCTGACGAGCGCGGCGGGGTCAGGCCGAGATGTGCCCATGCCGCGGGGGTGGCGACCCGGCCGCGCGGGGTGCGGGCGAGCAGCCCCTCGCGCACGAGGAAGGGTTCGGCGACCTCCTCGACCGTCTCGCGCTCCTCCCCCACCGCGACGGCGAGGGTCGACAGGCCCACCGGACCGCCGCCGAAGAGCTTCAGCAGCGCCTCCAGGACGGCCCGGTCGAGGCGGTCCAGGCCGCGGGCGTCGACCTCGTAGACGGCGAGGGCGGCCCCGGCGATCTCGCGGTTGATCACCCCGTCGGCCTTGACCTGGGCGTAGTCGCGCACGCGGCGCAGCAGGCGGTTGGCGATTCGGGGTGTGCCGCGGGAGCGGCCGGCGATCTCGGCGGCGCCCTGCGGCTCGATCTCGACGTCGAGCAGGTTCGCGGAGCGGTGCACGACCCGCTCCAGCTCGGCCGGCTCGTAGAACTCCATGTGCGCGGTGAAACCGAAGCGGTCGCGCAGCGGCGGCGGAAGCAGGCCCGCGCGCGTGGTGGCGCCGACCAGCGTGAAGGGGGGCAGTTCGAGGGGGATGGCGGTGGCGCCCGGGCCCTTGCCGACGATGACGTCGACGCGGAAGTCCTCCATGGCCATGTACAGCATCTCCTCGGCGGGCCGGGACATGCGGTGGATCTCGTCCAGGAAGAGGACCTCGCCCTCCTGCAGGGAGGAGAGGATCGCGGCGAGGTCGCCGGCGTGCTGGATGGCGGGGCCGGAGGTGATGCGGATCGGGGCGCCCATCTCGGCCGCGATGATCATCGACAGGGTCGTCTTGCCCAGGCCGGGCGCGCCGGAGAGCAGCACGTGGTCGGCGGTGGCCCCCCGCGCGCGTGCGGCGCGCAGGACGAGGTCGAGCTGTTCGCGGACCTTCTCCTGCCCGATGAACTCGCCGAGGTCCCTGGGGCGCAGGGCGGCCTCGACGGCCTGGTCCTCCCGGTCGGCGCCGGAGCCCACGAGCCGCTCCTCGGCGGAGGTGTCGGTCGGGTCGTCCCAGTTCATGAATGTGCCTCGACAGTGGTTGGGGTCAGCGGGCTCGGTTCAGGGTCTGCAGGGCGGCCTTCAGCAACTGGCCCACCTGCGGTGTGCCGTCGGCGGCCTCGGCCTGGGGGGCCACGGCGGCGACGGCCTCGTCGGCCTCGCGGGTGGCGTAGCCGAGGCCGATGAGGGCCGCGTGCAACTGGTCGCGCCAGCCCTGGGTGACCGGGGCGCCGACCGCGGGGGCGCCGATGGGCGCGCCGAGCCGGTCCTTCAGCTCGAGCAGCAGCTTCTGGGCGCCCTTCCTGCCGATGCCGGGGACGGCGATGAGGGCCTTCTCGTCACCGGTGGCGACGGCGCGGCGCAGCGCGTCCGGGGTGTGCACGGCGAGCATCGCCTGGGCGAGACGGGGCCCGACGCCGCTCGCGGTCTGCAGCAGTTCGAAGACCTGGCGCTCGTCGTCGTCCGCGAAGCCGTACAGGGTCAACGAGTCCTCGCGGACGACCAGCGAGGTGTGCAGCTTGGCGGGCTTGCCGACGCGGAGCGTCGACAGCGTGTTCGGCGTGCACTGGACGGCCATGCCGACGCCGCCGACCTCGACGACCGCTGCGTCGGGGGCGAGCGCGGCGACCGTGCCGCTGACGAAGGCGATCATGCCGTACGGCCTTTCGTTGCGTTGGCGGTGTGCAGGGCCACGGCCTGCTGGAGCCGGTTCTGGGCGGGGGCTCGCCAGATGTGGCAGATGGCGAGGGCGAGGGCGTCGGCGGCGTCGGCCGGCTTGGGCGGGGCGCTGAGCCGGAGCAGGCGGGTGACCATGGCCCCGACCTGGGCCTTGTCGGCGCGGCCACTGCCGGTGACGGCGGCCTTGACCTCACTGGGGGTGTGCAGGGCGACCGGGATGCCGCGCCGGGCGGCGCACAGCATCGCGACGGCGCTGGCCTGGGCGGTGCCCATGACGGTGCGCACGTTGTGCTGGCTGAAGACGCGCTCGACGGCCACGGACTCGGGCCGGTGCTCGTCCAGCCACTGCTCGATGCCCTCCTCGACGGCGAGCAGCCGGAGGCTGAGATCGGCGTCCGCGGGCGTGCGTACGACGCCCACGCCGAGCATGGTGAGCGGCCGACCCGCGACCCCCTCGACGACGCCGACGCCGCACCGCGTCAGTCCGGGATCCACCCCCAACACCCGCACCGGGTCCCTCCCTGTTCGATCTCCCCAGCCACCTGGGCGGTACCCCCAGTTCGTGCAGGCTATCGGGTGCCACCGACAACGCCTCGCACCAACGCCCGGCAAGGCGACGGGCCGACGGGTTGTCCCGTCGGCCCGTGAGACCCTGTGACGCCCGCGGCGGCGTTACGCGTCGACCTTCTCCATGATCTCGTCGCTGACGTCGAAGTTGGCGAAGACGTTCTGCACGTCGTCGCTGTCC
This sequence comes from Streptomyces sp. NPDC044061, assembly GCF_056434305.1. Classification (NCBI taxonomy): domain Bacteria; kingdom Bacillati; phylum Actinomycetota; class Actinomycetes; order Kitasatosporales; family Streptomycetaceae; genus Streptomyces; species Streptomyces sp. NPDC044061. The sequence goes on from NZ_JBWKFL010000075.1 coordinate 26,312, forward strand.
TCGAGCGCGTCGATCAGCTTGAAGATCTTCTTGGCGCCCTCCTCGTCCAGCTCGACCTGGACGGACGGCACGAAGCTGGACTCGGCGGAGTCGTAGTCGATCCCGGCCTCCTGGAGCGCGGTGCGGACCGCGACCAGGTCGGTGGCCTCGCTGATGACCTCGAAGGTCTCGCCGAGGTCGTTGACCTCTTCGGCACCCGCGTCCAGGACGGCGCCGAGGACGTCGTCCTCGGCCAGCTCGCCCTTGGGGACGATGACGACGCCCTTGCGGGAGAACATGTACGACACCGAGCCAGGGTCGGCCATGTTGCCGCCGTTGCGGGTCATGGCGACGCGCACGTCGGAGGCGGCGCGGTTGCGGTTGTCGGTGAGGCACTCGATGAGCACCGCGACACCGTTCGGGCCGTAGCCCTCGTACATGATCGTCTCGTAGTCGGCGCCGCCGGCCTCGAGACCGCCACCGCGCTTGATGGCGGAGTCGATGTTCTTGTTCGGGACCGACTGCTTCTTGGCCTTCTGGACGGCGTCGTAGAGGGTCGGGTTGCCTTCGAGGTCGACGCCGCCCATGCGGGCCGCGACCTCGATGTTCTTGATCAGCTTCGCGAAGAGCTTGCCGCGCTTGGCGTCGATCACGGCCTTCTTGTGCTTCGTCGTGGCCCATTTAGAGTGGCCGGACATCTGCCTGTCTCCTTCGCGTAACCCATCTCTGCAACGAACTCCAGAGATCCTACAAGGACTCCGGCGTCCGGTTGGCGCGCGCCATGTCGGCGAACAGGGCGTGCACGCGGTGGTCGCCGGTCAGTTCCGGGTGGAACGACGTGGCCAGCGCGTTGCCCTGGCGGACCGCGACGATGTGGCCGTCGTGCTCGGCGAGCACCTCGGCCTCGGCGCCCACGGACTCGACCCAGGGGGCGCGGATGAACACGCCTTCTACAGGATTGCCCTCGATGCCGCGGACGTCGACCGCCGCCTCGAAGGACTCGTTCTGCCGTCCGAAGGCGTTGCGGCGCACGATCATGTCGATGCCGCCGACGG
>NZ_JBWKFL010000076.1:0-26918 GCF_056434305.1 Streptomyces sp. NPDC044061
GCCCGGTCCGTCCCGCTGCTTGCGGCAACGAGAAACATGGTTAGCGCCCGCCGAAACCCCACGCAAGAATGTGACGTACTACCCAACAACGTAGAGATGTCCGTAATTGGCAATTTGGTGGGCTTTCATCCTGCTAGGGGCGGGATGCCTCTACTACCCGCGGTAGGACGTGACCTACCTCCTGTGGGTGGCATCACGCTTCACGCCCCCATCCGGCTACTTCCAGGCCCTGACCACAGCGGTCGGGGTCCTCACCGGGTCAAGCACCGGGCGCCCCTGTCCACGCCGCCGACAAGAACAGATGCACCGCCGCAGGATCCGGAGACGCCTAGGATCCCGTTGCGCCCTACGCGGCTTGTCCCGATCCGAGGGATTCGCGTCCCCCGCATCGGTATCCCGCAGGGCGCGGTCCGCCTTTGAATGAGGGTGCGAGAGACGGGGAGTCGGTGTCGGGGCTGAGACCGGCTCCCCATTCTCGGGCGGGCGATCTTTCCAGCCGGCCCGGCCGATGGCTTCCGGACCGGAGGGCCGTATGTCCGGGACACCAGGCTGAAGAGGAAGCCTCTCCCAGTTGCGGCGCGGGTGTCGGCACATAGTCGTGCGGATGAGCCGCGGCGTCGACAGGATGATCCCGCCCAGCCCAGACTGTTCGACGACGGTGAGACCGTGAGCCCCAACGCCGGGGCCGGACGCGTTACCGCTCACCCGGTCACGGCATCGCGCGTCCTGCCGCAGTCCGCCAAGACCGCGGCGGCCCGGCACTGGTGGGCACGGAAGCGGCGCAGGTACGACCGTGCCATGGGGCCCGGCGAAACGCCCCGGGCAAACGCCCGCATGTTGCGTACGCCAGTGTTGTAGCCCAGGGCAAGCAGTTCTTCGCGCGTGTAGCGGCGCACGTGCCGCTCCGGAAGGCTCCGGTCGAGGTCCTTCAGATGCAGGGCCGCCACGTGGATGGCGAAAGCAGGGTCGTCGCGGAGGTCGTGCCACCGCCTCGACAGGCCGTGCGTCCGCCGAACCCGCTCGAACGTCGCACGGTGCATATTGGCCAGGCCGAAGGACGCGCCCGGTTTCCACCACTGCCACAGCCGCTCCAGCAGCGGATGGTGCGGCTTGTACGCCTCATTGTGGAGCACGCTCAGGACCAGCGCGGGGGACACTCCGGTCTCGCCGGCACTGCGCACCACAGACGCGGCGTAGTCGGCCGGATCGTAGCTGCCGGGCCGCAAGGGTGGCGTCCGGACGTCACCGCCGTTCTCCGGTGGGGACTGTTCCTTTGACGCTGCCGTCGATCGCTCGGCCATCGCCCGTTTCCTCCCCTCCTACCGCCCGCCGCCTCCTGCGCGCAGGGCCTCCACCGTCCTGAGGTGCGCATGCCCGCGCGCCCCGGCCTCAATCCGCCGTGCAGCCCCCACGGTTCCGCATCCCTGAGCGCACGGCACACCGCCACGCCCTGTCCCCGGCACCTGCAGCTGCTCGCCGTCGACCAGCGGACGGCAGGCTGTTCCGTACCCTGGCGGCATGCGCATGCGCCCCACTCTGAGCTGGACCCCTACCGAGGACCTGCCGCCGGGCACCAGGGACCCGGAGCCGGTCGCCGATGCGCTGAGCACCGGCAGGGTGCTGGTGCTCAGCGGGGCCGGTATCTCGACGGAATCGGGTATCCCCGACTACCGGGGCGCGGGCGGGAGCCTGAGCCGGCACACCCCGATGACCTACCAGGACTTCACCGCCGGCGCTCAGGCCCGGCGCCGGTACTGGGCGCGCAGCCACCTCGGCTGGCGCACCTTCGGCCGTGCCCACCCCAACGCCGGGCACCGGGCCGTGGCCGCGTTCGCCCGGCACGGCCTGCTCGCGGGTGTGATCACCCAGAACGTCGACGGCCTGCACCAGGCCGCCGGCAGTGAGAGCGTCGTAGAGCTCCACGGAAGCCTGAACCGGGTCGTCTGCCTTTCCTGCGGTGCCTTCAGCCCGCGCCGCGAACTCGCCCGGCGGCTGGAGGAGGCCAACCCGGGCTTCGAGCCGATGGCCGCCGGCATCAATCCGGACGGGGACGCCGACCTCACCGACGAACAGGTCGGGGACTTCCGCGTCGTGCCCTGCACGGCCTGCGGCGGCATCCTCAAGCCCGACGTGGTCTTCTTCGGCGAAACCGTTCCGCCGCAGCGGGTCGAGCACTGCCGCAACCTGGTCCGCGAGGCGGCCTCGCTGCTGGTCCTGGGCTCCTCGCTGACGGTGATGTCCGGGCTCCGGTTCGTCCGCCAGGCGGCCCAGGCCGGGAAGCCGGTGCTGATCGTCAACCGGGACCCGACCCGCGGCGACCGGCACGCCCTGACCCGGGTCGCACTGCCCTTGGGAACGGCCCTCACCACAGTGGCCGGCCGGCTCGACATCCCCATCGACAGCCAGGCGGCGGGCTAAAAGGACCGCACCTGTCCATAAGGGGGACATCCCGACCGCCGCAAAGTGCAACGTCCTGGACTCCGGAAGCCTGGGCGGCATGGGTGCGGGGCAGCGCGCCCACGTCCCCCTTCACGCGGCGCTGCACCGCCGCTGATGAAGGACGCCGAGGCCACCACGTCCTACAACGACACTGGCTTCCGCTTCGTCAGCGCGGACCCCGTAGGGGCCGTGCCCCGCCGAGCCCACGGATAGCGCCGGGATCTGCTCGGACCCGATGAATCGGCCCGTCGCTGGTCCCGGGAGCCTTGCGGGCAAGTACTACGATCTCGTAATATCCGAAAGCGTGAAATCCGAATTCGTTCCACCCGCGAGGTCGGCGCTGCTGGCCCTGCAGCGTGCGACCCACGCCACCTTGCAGCTGATCTCCGCCGAACTCGTCGACCTCGACCTGACCACCTCCGAGATCAACGCCCTGGCCAACCTCGCCGACGGTCAGGGCCGCACCGTGTCCCAACTGGGCGCCGCTGTCGGCGCCCGGCCGACAACGCTGACCAGCGTGCTGGACCGGCTGGAGCGACGGGGCCACATCACCCGCGGCACGCGGGCCGGCGATCGGCGGGCCGTGCTGATCGAGCTCACCGACTCCGGGCGCGTCGCGGCCGCCGTGATCGCGCAGACGCTGGCCGATCTCGAGAACCGCGCGCTCGAGGGCCTGCCCACAGAGGCGCTCGCCGGTTTCCACGCCGTCCTGGACGCCCTGATCAAGGAGGGGTCATGACCGCGCACGGCCACGGCACACGCACCGGTCACACGGCGCATCTGCACGCGCTGCTCCGGGTAGTGACCGCCCCGGCCGAACGACTCCGGCGTCACCTGCGCGGTGGCCACAGCGCGCACGAGGAACCCTCACCGTTCGCGGACCTCATGGCAGAGGTGATGGCCACCACCGAGCGGTTCGGGCACCGCCAGCACGTCCACCTGACCTGGCTGGCCGTGCGGCGCTACGGCACTGCCGCGGCGGTGGAACTGGTCAGCGACGGCATCCAGCGCACCGCTCGCTACGCAGGTGCCCCACAGAAATACAACGCCACCGTCAGCCGGTCGTGGGTCGAACTCGTGGGTCACCACGCAGGCCAGGCGGACGCCTCCGACTTTGACGCCTTCGCCGACCAACACCCCGCGCTACTCGACAAGAAGCTGCTGACTCGCCACTACCGCCCCTCGACGCTGGCAGGCACGCCGGCGAGGACCGGCTGGGTCGAGCCCGACCTCGCGCCCTTCCCCTGGCAGCACACCGAAGGGTGCTGATCGACAACGGCCCTCCTGTCTCGACTGAGACCCACGCCGGGAGGGCCGTTCAGCGCGCCGGGCGTCGAACGGCAGCTTGCCGGAGGTGAGTTGGCGTGCCCGGACCGCAGCGGATTCGTGGGCCGGCGACGACGGTGCGGGAGGCGCTTCGGGATGCTCACGGTGCCCACCTGGCCACCGCTGTCCTCGACCGGCTCCTCCAGCACTGCGAAGTGATCTCCATCAACGGCCCTGGCTACCGGCTGAAGAACCGCCCCGCTGCTATAGACCTCGACACCGACCGGCCTGAGCCGTCGCCTTCTCACCGGCCCTACTCGTCGAGGAACTGATACGCCCCGCTCGGGACTCCGATCGACACGGTGCCGTCGCGAACCTTTGATGTGCCCTGCAGGATCCGGCTGCGCTCCGGGGCAGGGGTGCCACCGTTGTGCAGCCAGGTGGAGACGCAGCCGGCGGTGCCTGCGAGGTCGGGGGCGGTTGCCGCCAGGTGCGGTCCGAGGTGTCCAGTGCAGCGCACTGGGCTCATGCCACAGCGATGCCATCGCGCATCATCTTGCTCAACACTGCCTGTTCGGGAAGGCGGAGTTCGTCAGCGATACAGGTCAGGCTGGACTCATTCAGAATGATCGCTGCGCGGTGTTGCTGGGTATTCTTCAGTCGTGCCATGCGCAAAGCATCGAAAGGATTATGGGTAACGTCGCACGCGACAGCGGGAGCGTCGGGGTTGGAGGACTGGCCACTGCCGCGCTCTTCGCGTAGACGTGCCGCATGATGGGCAACGCTTTCCCAGAAATCCCGCTGCCGGGCTGTGCAGGACCGGTTTCCGGAAAGTGTTTTCGTCTCAATCACCAGACGATTTACTTCCAGGCATATCGCGCGTGCAAGGTGCTGGTCGTTCAGCGCGGCGACTGCAGCCGCGGAGGAAGCCGTGCGGGCAGTCGCGTCGTCCGCCTCCAACTGCGCACTCTGTGTGGCCGGCAGCGTGAGCCAGAGCAGCAAGCGCGCTGCCCCGGCCAGTGCCGCTCTTGGGATCCACAGCAACCACTCGCTGGTCCGGGCCCGCCTGTCGAAGCGCCGTGCTCCGGCTGCCACATCGTCCGCACGCCAGGCATAAGCATTGGCATGCCATGAGATGGTCGCATTGCCGTTGGCTCGGAGTGTCTCCGACCCGGCAGTCAGTGACTCGAGGGCCATGGCGACGAATACGCGAGAACGGACGTTGTGAGGAGCCGTGCAAGCCAGCGCATGGGCCAGAGCGGCAACACGTTGCTGAGGCGGGTAAGCGACCCAGAGCGGGAGCCCGAGAACAAGGCAGCGCTTCCGGCGAAACCCGTAGTGGGTAACGGTAACCGAGAAATCCGGACTGAACTGGACCGCATCGAGTCGCCGTACTCCGCCGGTGTCCGCTATGTCGTCCAATAGCTGAAACAGGGCCGGGGCATCTGCCTTCCGCAGCGTGGGCAGGTCAGGATTCAGCCGTCCGGGGCATGGGCGCAGCGCAAGAGCCAGGCCAAGCAGCACCAGACCCACCAGGGGCTGAACGACGGTCCGGAACCCGAGAACGATCAACAGCAGGCTGCCGATGAACAGCGCCGCCGCAACGAGATGGACCATGCCGGCGACGATGTACGCGACTGCTGTCCTGATTCTGACGCGGGCAGCGCTCACCGGTCGATTGTGATGGTCACGTTCCACATGCTCCCCCTCGGCGGTGAACGGTCGCTGCCGCTCGAACAGGTGCCGATCCGACCATCGCGGCGGAGCAAAGAGCAAGCGGTCTGAGCAACATCTGAGCCGCCAGGGTGCGCGGGCCTGGCATTCGTAGCGTTGGTGCAGTCGTCTGGGGTCGGCCAGCCATGGCATGGTCCGCTCGGCCGCCCAGCGGGGTGGTCAGGAATACGAATGTTTCGGCACTGGATCGAGACCCGGAGAGCTGATTCTCTGTCCCCACTCCCGACCGGGCCTAGACCTGCCGCCCAAGGAAATTCAGCAACCTGGTCTGGGCGTCCGCATCGACGGCTGAGGCAATCTTGGTCCCAAACGCGTTCGGGATCCGAATATCGTCGTCCTCGGGCAGTAGGATTTCTGTCGCCACAGACACGGCTTCAGCATCCAATACCTCGTCCTGCCCGGTTGCACGCGCGAGGTCCCACGTGTGAATCAAGGTGTCGGCACAGGCCATCCGTTTCACGAATTCCTCGAACGGGATGGAGTCGAACTCTTCACCCAGGAGCGTGCACGCCTTCGCCGGGTCACGCAGGGAAGCCTTGATTTCTGCGGATGCCGAGGTCCAAGCCTCAAACAGATTCTCGCCTCTACCAGGTGCGGAATAGCTTGATCCATCCAGACCTGCAGTGGCCCGCCGATGATTGGAAACGACGTGAGCCGCAACGTCCCGGGCCGTCCACCCGGGGCATGGAGAGGGAGCTTCCCATTTTCCCTGTGGACAATTCGCGATGAGTTCTCCGAAGCGTGACGCGATTCGCTTATACAGTTCCTGAACTGAAGATCCCATCGATCCGTCCTTCCGCTTCAGCGGCGCCGGAAGAAATACGACCCACCTGACCCTGCCTGCCGCACTCACGATCCTCTCGCACAAAGACCATATGACCAGGGCCGAAGACACGCATGACTCGAACGCCGACCGCGGTGCCACCCTCGGCGATCACCGTCCAGGTCCCGTTGCCTGGCATCCCGGCGGGGATCAAGACTGACGCCATGCTTGGATTCGTCCGGACCGACAACGAAGCCCTCGTCTCCTGTTTGGGCGACACGTGCGCCCCTGGCGCGGACCGGCTTCTTCACCCCGCACTGCAGCACCTGGCTTCCGACCCCGACCCGCACGTCGGAGCCTGGCCGTCGAACCGGTCGGTAAGTTCGCCCACACGGATGACCGTGCCACGCACTCTCAGGTACCGGGGCAGCCCTGTCGACGCGAGGCGAGATCACCGCATGCGGCGGAAGGCGGCCCGGTAGGCGCTCGGGCGGTGGCCGGTGTGGCGGGCGAAGAGGGCGGCGAAGGTGCCGGGGTCCTGGTAGCCGACGGCCGCGGCGACGGCGGCGACGGTGCGGTCGGTGGTCTCGAGAAGATGGCGGGCACGGCGGACCCGGGAGTCCTGCAGATGGGCCAGCGGGCTGCGTCCGGTCTCTTCGGCGAAGCGGCGCAGCAACGTGCGGGTGCTGACCCGGAAGGCGTCCGCGAGCGCGCCGAGGTCGTACCGCTCGGCGAGGTTCTGGTCGAGCCTGCGCATGACCTGCTGGGAGAACTCCCGGCCGGGCTGCGGGAGGAGCCGCGGGTCGACGTACGCGGTCTGGGAGGTCCGCGCGTCGTCGACGAGCGTCAACCGTGCGGTGGTGCGGGCCACGCGGGCGCCGTTGTGTCGGCGGATCAGGTCCAGCGCGAAGTCGTACATGGCGCTGAAGGCGGCCGTGGTCGTCACCCCGGTGTCGGTGACGACCAGGTGCTCGGGCCGCACGTCGGCGTCCGGGCAGCGCCTGGCCAGTTCGCCGGCGTGCAGCCAGGAGGTGGTGGCCCGGCGCCGGTCGAGGAGCCCGGCCTCGGCGAGCAGGAACGCCCCGACGCAGAGGGAGACGACGGCGGTGCCGGCGGCGGCCTGCGCCCGGATCGTCGCGACCTCGGGGGTGAGCCGGGCGAGCCGGGCGTCGAGGTCCGTGTCCGGACGCAGTTCGAAGCCGGGGACCACGAGGACGTCGACCTCGCGCAAGGGACGCACGTCCAGGCTCGCGCCGCCCGAGGCGGTGACCCGGCGGCGGGGCGAGACGACCGACACCCGGTAGCCGGGCGCGTCCGGTCCGGCGACATGCCCGGCCATCGTCAACAGGTCGGGGACGCCGAACACTTCGGACGCGAAGCAGTCCGGGTAGGCCAGGACCCCGATCCGTAGTGCACCCGGCCCGGCAACGGGACTCCCACCGTGCTCCGCCTGCTGTGCCGCCTCGGTCATCGCTCCCGGACCCCCTTGGTTTCCCCGGCCCCGGTCGCCGCCGCCCGGGTACCGCTGCCTCCCTCGCGTGTGGCGAGATTACCCCTGGCCTTGGCGATTCCGCCCCTCACCCGACGGCCGCCCCCGGACCAGGCTGGCCCCATGAGCGACGACGATCCGATCACCGACTTCATCCGCCGGAGCGTGGCCGTGGAGGGGGTGGAGAAGACGGTGTACGTGGCCGGGGCCGGACCCGCGGTCGTGGTGCTGCCTGAGATGCCGGGCATCAGTCCCGACGTCCTGCGACTCGCGCGCTGGGTGCGGGACGCGGGCTTCACCGTCCATGTGCCCTCCCTGTTCGGGACGGACGGCGCCTTTCCCACGGCCGAGGGCGGCCGGGAGGTCTTCCGACGCGCCTGTGTCAGCGCGGAGTTCCGCGCCTTCGCCGGGGGCGGCACCAGCCCGGTGACGGTCTGGCTGCGCGGCCTGGCCCGCCAGGCCCACACCGCTTGCGGTGGGCCTGGGGTGGGCGCGATCGGTCTGTGCTTCACCGGCAACTTCGCCCTCACCATGGCCCTGGAGCCGGCGGTGATCGCCCCGGTGGTCAACCACCCGTCGCTGCCGCTGGACGACCCCGGCGGACTCGAACTCGACACGGCGGACGCCGTCGCGGTGCGCGACCGGCTCGACCGCGACGGACTCACCGTCCTCGCCTACCGCTTCGAGGGCGACCGCTGGTGCACGGGGCAGCGCTTCGCCGCCTACCGCGCGCTGCTCGGCGACGCCTTCGACGGGCGCGTGCTCCCTGACAGCGCCGCCAACCCGGCCCCGCCGCCCTTCTTCGCCGACCTGGTCGGCACCCCGCACAGCGTCGTCACCGCCCATCTCGTCGACGAGGCCGGCCACCCCACGGTCCGGGCCCGCGACGAGGTCCTCGCCTTCCTCGCCGACCGCCTGCACCGGCACGGGGACCGGTCGCTGCCCGCCACCTGACCGGGCCCTGGTCCGCCGGACAAGTCGGCAGTCGCCATGACGCAGGGCGGGGCACGCGCCATGCATGGGGAACCTGTGAGCCCAAGCCGCGCTGTGTGTGCCATGGTGCACGCCATGAAGTCCGAATCGAGCAGTCCGGCGCGTCACATGGACCGAGGGCGGTGGCTGGCCGAGTTCACGGACCGCATTCTGGTGGTGTGCCCGCGGTGCGGGGGACGTGCTCTCGTCGTTCCCAGGCCAAACCTTGAGGCACCTCGGTACGTCAGCGAGCTGATGTTCATGCCGCGCCGTCTCGTGTGCGCCGCGTGCGGGGCCACCGACGAATGGGAGGCCGAGGTGCGGGGCGCCGCACTTGTGGGCGCGGTGCTGGGCGGCACCGAAGATCCGTTCTTCCGGCAGCCGTTGTGGCTGCAGTCCCGTTGCGTCGGGCAGATCCTGTGGACGTACAACGACAAGCACATCGAAGAGCTGGCCGCCTATGTCAGCGCTGTGCTGCGGCAACGTACCGCCTCGTCGACCATGGCGATGTTCCCGCGACTTCCCGTGTGGATGAAGCGGGCCGACACCCGCCCCGAAGTCCTGGCGGGCCTTGCGACGTTGCGGGTACTCGCGGAACGCTCGGCACCAAATGAGCGCTCTGATGCCGCGCACCGAAGAGACGATCGGCCGCGTCCGCGCCTCAGTTCGTTCTCTCGAGGAGGGCCTTACTAGAGGCAGTCACGCGGCCATTGGGGCGGGCGGCGCGCATCCGCTGCCGACTGAAAACTTGATCATGTCATGGCACACACGGCTACCCTGTCGGCCGTGGCGATACGACGGCGGACATGGCGGAACGTGGATGGCGAGCGCATCGAAGGAACATGGCGGCACGCCTTCATTCGAAACGGGGCGACGTACTTCCTCACCGACCTGTTGATCTACGCCGACGGGATGGTCGACTGCTGGGGGCTCGTGACGCTGGAGGAGTTCGCCGACAAGCTCTCATCCGGCTGGGTGGCCACCGAGTTGACCGACGGCGCTCGGGCTTCAGCCCATCACCTCGCGTCGTGGAAGTTCACCGAGCCGCGCGTGCGGCTCACCCCCGAGATGCTGCTCGGCGAGGTACGCGACGACATCGACCAACTCAACGGCCGCCCGAACTCCAGGGCGCGCTGCCTGGCCGCCCTGGACGCCTTCCGCAGTCAGCCGACGGAAGACAACCGGACGGCGCTTCGCGAAGCCTACGACGCCATCCCCGAACACCTGCGGATCTACGCCCTCGGCGACCAGGACGCCAAGGACTGGCCGCTGCGGGTGCTGGCAGCAGGCCCCGGGCATCGGGTCGAATGGCGCGGTGCGGAGCAAGTGGTCACCGAAGACATGCATGCCGCGGCTCTGCGCTACTTCACCGATCGAGAGCAGCAGCTCCGGCGTTACGCCGACAAGACATCTACGGAGGACGTGACAGGACCTGTCGAGTCCAGCGTCCTGATCAACCAGACGGTCTTTCCGCGTGGCTGGCCGCAGGATCCGGGCATCCTGGTGCTGCGCAACGAGTTCCCCGCTCCCATCACCGTCGGCGATTCGATCTACCCGACCGTCGCGCACGCCTATTGGGCGCTGGCCGTGACCCACGAGCACCGGCGGACCGAGATCCTGCGCGCCGACACTCCTTATGCCGCGCAGCAGCTCGCCGAGGGCTCCACCCTGCGCGAGGGCTGGCCCGAGGCACGGACGGCGATCATGGCAGACCTGCTGCGGGCGAAGTTCACCCAGCACCCCGGCCTTGCCGAAGTGCTGACGAGCACACGAACATCGCGGCTGATCTACACCGAGGTGGGTTCGACGTTCTGGGGCGAGCACGGACTGCGGGGCGGCAACTGGATGGGACGACTGCTCGAGGTGGTCCGCTCCGAGCTGGCGGTCAGCAAGCTGGACAGGCCGGCATCGTGAGCGCCAGGGCACAGGCCCCTCGGCCCCATGCTCCCCAGGGACACCACGTGTGGCGCGGCGTACGCTCGTGGGCAGGGGACTCGTGGTCGACGCCGTTGAGGTGAGCGGCATGGCCCACCGAGGGCGGGTCGGCGTGCAGGGTCCACCGTCACCCGTCACTCAGCTCACTCATCGGGCTTCTGGTGCTCGTCGCTTGCCCCTCACGGGTTCGTCGCGAGCCGCGGCTCGGACGAGACCGCGGGAGGATCCATGACCGCGCTCGGTGACCTCGTCGAGATCGACGACCGGACCCTGCTGGTCCTCGGGCAGGAACTGCAGGTCGAGCGTGAGCAGCCGGACGTCGGCAACGCCCTCGTGCACCGCGCCGGTGACACTCTGGTGATGGTCGACACCGGTGTCACGGCGCCCTTCCGCGCGGCGCTGCGGGAAGCGACCCACCGGGTCGGGCACTGGTCCCGGGCACTGGTGCTGACCACGCACGGCCATCCCGACCACATCGGCAACAACGACCTGGCCGACGAGCTGGGCGTGCCCGTGGAGCACTACGTCCCGGCCCTCGAGGTCGGCCAGATGCGGGACCCGGCCGCGTACTGGATGCGGGCCTTCGACCGCATCGCCGGGCTGGCGCCCCTGCCCGCGCCGCCCGTACTGGCCGAGAAGGTGCTGTCGATCTTCCAGCCCATGCGGCCCTTCGGCGCGACGTCCCGGACCTTTGAGGAGCGGCCGCTGGAGCTGATCCGGATCGGCTCGCTTCGATTCACCGGCTGGACCTTCGCCGGCGGCTCGGTCCGCGTGCTGCGCAGCCAGGGCCACTGCGCCGGGCATGTGATCGTGCACCTGAGCGGCTGCGGCGTCCTTCACCTGTCCGACGAGGGCAACGGGCCCTGCGGCGCCATGGCCGACGCCGACCAGCTCAAGATCCAGAGCGTGCTCGGCGCCGTCTCCCGCCTCTTCGAGGAGGGAGAAGCCGCGCTCCTCACCGACGGACACACCTTCGCCGTGCGCCGTGGCGCTGAGGTGTCGGCCTACCTGGACGGACTGCTGGAGCAGGCCACCGCCCTGCAGGCGGCGGCACTCGGGCTGACCACGGAGAACAGTCGGATTCGGCCGAGCGCGTTCACCGCCCGGTTCGCGGAAGCCATCGCTGATCTCGGGATCGGGGGCGCCAACCCGAATGCGATGTTCACCGCCATGACGGCGGTCAACCAGCTCCGTGAGCTCGGGCTACGGCCGGAGTCCGAAAGCGCCGACGCGCCCTGGGCCCGGCCCACTCTGCGATGAGCGCTGTAGTGGAGTCCAAGCGTTCTACGTGGCCCGGCTGAGCGTTGCCACCGAGCACACCGCCACAGCGCAGGTCACGACCGCCACGACAAAAGGTCAGCCACGCGGCCACTCCCCTACGCCCGCACCGGCCCCCGGGGCGGTTGGGGCCGCGCCGCACAGCAGCTGGGCGAGACGGTCGCTGACGTCCGCACCGTAGCGGACCGGCTCCTTGAAGACCAAGGCTCAGGGCCTGGCGAACGAGGTCCACCCCGACAGCGCCAAGGCCGCCATGCACCGTTCCGTGGCGGAGCCAGGGACAGCCGAGGACAAGGACTGACGCGCATCTGGCTCTAGTAGTTCATCGACACCACGACGTACGAACACGCGACTACTGCGACCGCGCACACAACGGCCAAGGCGATCACCGCGCAGCCGAGCAGTCCTGTCGTGCCGGCTATCGCCGCCCAGCCGAACCGTGTTGCGCGCTCGGTCCGCCGCACTGCGTCGTGGTATTCGCTGTCGTCGTACCAGCCGCGGTCTGTCATGGTCACCCCCTCGGCGTCGCACCCTACAACCCTCGGGGGTTGCCGGGGATCGCGCTGATCGAGTGATCGCGACAGCCACGTCCTCGTTGCGTCGGCCCGGCGCTTGCTCGGTGTGGTGTCGTTCTTCAGGTTGTCCATCCGCGACTGGGCAGTCCGTCGACCTGCCCCGGAGCCCGCGCAAAAGACAGGGCGGGGAAAGGGAACGGAGACCACTGGATGGTGAGCCAAGCGGCCGGACTGTTGGCGGCGGGTCGGAACTGGACCTCTGAAGACACATGGCTCCTGGTGGTGGTGGGTATCTCCATCGCCATCGTCGTCCTGCTCATCAGCTGGCTGAAGATCCACGCCTTCCTGGCTCTGACGGTGAGTTCGCTGGCCGTCTCGCTCCTGGCCGGGGAGTCCGCCCAGAAGGCCATCGTCTCCTTCACGACCGGGCTTGGCCGCATCACCGGTTCCGTGGGTGTACTCATCGTCCTGGGCGCGATTCTGGGCCGCATGCTGGCCGACTCCGGCGGTATCGAGCAGGTCGTCAACACCTTGACCCGCATGGTCCGGCCGGAACGGCTGCCGTGGGCGGTCACTCTGGTCGCGGCCCTGGTCGGTCTGCCGATGTTCTTCGAGGTCGGCTTCGTGATGCTGATGCCCCTGGTGCTGCAACTGGCGAAGCAGATCCACTATCCGGTGTTGCGGGTGGGCATGCCGGTCGTGGCCGGTCTGGCCACGGTGCACGCGCTGGTCCCTCCGCATCCGGGGCCGCTGATCGCGATCCAGGCGGTGCACGCGTCGATCGGGCTCACCATGCTCTACGGCCTCCTCGTGGCCGTGCCCTGCGCCATCGTCGTCGGCCCCTTGTTCACCGCCTACATCTGGCCCCGGGTGCCGGCCCATGTGCCCGACTCCGCCTACGCCGCCTTCACAACCCACTTGCACCGTGGGGACCATGGGACCGGGACCGGCTCCGATGCGAGGCGGGCGGAAGGGGCGGCCCCCCACCGGATGCCGAGCCTTCCGGTCACTCTCGGCACCATCCTGCTCCCCATCGTGCTGATGACGCTCAAGGCTTTCTTCGACAGCTTTCCGATGTCCCACGGCCGGCTGTACGCCGTTGTGGAGTTCCTGGGCACTCCGATGATCGCGCTGCTGGTCACGGTGTTCGTGTCGCTGATCACTTTCGGGTATGCGCTCGGATTCAGCCGGCGTCACGTCCAGGCGTCTCTGGCCAAGAGCTTCGCACCCGTCGCGGGTGTCATCGTGATCGTCGGCGCCGGTGGGGGTTACTCGCAGGCCCTGCAGGACACCGGTGTCGATCGAGCCGTCACCCAGGCGGCGGGCGACCTCCATATCCCACTGCTCCTTCTCGCCTGGTCGGTCGCCGCCCTGATGCGGACCATCGTCGGTTCCGGCACCATCGCCACCATCACCGCGGCCGGCATCGTGGGCCCTCTCTCGCACGGCCTGGCGCCCGCTCAGGCATCACTGCTCGCCCTGGCCCTGGGGTCGGGCGCAGCCTTCGCCGGTCATGTCAACGACGCGGCTTTCTGGATGGCCAAGGAGTATTTCGGCACGTCGATCAGCGGCACGGTCAAAACCTGGACGGTGTCCCACACTCTGCTCTCTCTCACGTCCCTGGGCTGTCTCCTGTTGCTCAGCATCGTGGTGTGAGGCGCGGGCGCCCGCGACCACTCACAGTGCCGGTCAGGCGGTCAGGTGCCGTTGCAGCCAGTCGGCCGCGGCACGGCGGAAGAGCCGGCGGTTGTCCGCGCGGAGGAAATCGTGTCCTTCGTCGCGCAGTGTGAGTACTTCGGCGGTCAGACCTCGTTCGCGTGCCGCCCGTACGAACTGCTCCGACTCCCCCGGTGGCACGTTGGTGTCGTGTTCTCCGTGCACGGCGAGCACGGGTGCGCGCAGCGCGTCGATGCGGCTCATCGGTGACAGCGCGTGCAGCAGTTCACGGTCGTGTACCGGGTGGCCGTACTTGTGAGCCGCCGACTGGGCGATCCACGGTTCGGTGCCCTCGAAGAACGTCGCGAAGTCGGACATGCCGCAGACCGCCACGCCGGTGCGGAAGAGATCCGGGTGCCAGACCAGGGACGCGAACGTGAGATAGCCGCCGTACGAGCGGCCCATGACCGCCAACCGGGAGGGGTCCGCCGGACCGGCCAGCACGACGTGGGCCGCGCAGTCCGCCACGTCGTCGAGCGCGGCGAACCGGCCCCTTCCCAGGTCCGCGTCGACGAACGACCGGCCGTACCCGGAGGAGCCGCGTACGTCGGGTGCGAAGACGTCCAGTCCGCGCCCCAGGATCTCGTGGTACAGGGGGTCGAGGACGGGTCGCTCCTGGTCCTCGGGGCCGCCGTGCAGATGGATGACGCAGGGCGCCGGATCACCGGGTCCGCGCCCCGGTGCACGGTAGTACCAGCCGTTCAGCGGCAGTCCGTCCCGTGCAGTCGGACGGAGTGGGACCGGTCGCACCGGCGGGCGGCCGGGGGGAACGGCGTCCTCGTCGCGTGACGACCACGGGGTGCGCAGCAGGGTCACGCCCTCGGGAACCCACCAGATGCCGGGTCGACGGCGGGACCCCGACAGGGCCAGCAGCAGCCGGGGGCCGCCGGCCGCGATACGGGTGACCACTTCGTGGGGCAGGGGCACGGAGCGGGGCGGGCCGGTGGTGGCCCCGCCCGTGCCGGACGGGTCCGTGTCGCGGACCTCGACTTCGCTCATGCCCCGAACGTTCCAGGCGAGCACGGCAGCGCTGCCGTCGCGAGCCCATCGCAGCAGCTCCAGGTCGCTGTCCTCGCGTGTTGCCCCGACGGACCAGCCGCGCGGCTGTCCTTCCGGGTCGAGTTCGGCGGCGAGCAGGACCGCGAACTCCCGGTGGGCGTTGCTGCGCAGCCAGAGGGTGTCCGCGCGGGGGGAGAAACTGCCGATCCACGGGTCGCCGTCGGCCACCGGCATCACGCATGTGGTCTCGTGGTCGGTGGTGCGCAGTACGACCGCCTCTCGGCGGCCACGGGGTCCCCGGCGCAGCAGCACCAGTGAGCCGTCACGGCTGAGATCGCACACGCGGAGGGTCGCGGCGTCCTGTTCGGTGGCGAGCAGGACGGGGGCGGTCACACCGTCGGGGTCGAGGAGGTAGGTCGACAGTCCGTCGCCGAAGCCGGCCGCCGGGGCGGTCTGCTGGTCGCCCGGGGCGCCGATCGCGAGCGTGTCGACCGTCACGGGAGGTGACGACAGTGCGAGTCCGTGGTCCGTGCGGGGTGCCGCACCGAGAAGTTCGGCATCACCCATCCGGGCCTGCCAGTGGTCCGGCAGGAGGCCGGCAACCGGGCCCGGGACGAGGGAGTACGGCTCTTCTGCCGCGGTCTCCGGGACGGGTGCGGCGGTGGGGACCGCGACGGTGACCGCGACCGCCGATCCGTCGTACGCCCAGCAGCCCAGGTAGGCGGAGCTGCCCGGCTCGGCTCCGGCCAGGATGTGCCGGTCGGTGCCGTCGGGTCGCACGCACAGCACTCTTGTGTGCTCACCGCCCCCGGGGGCCGTGGTGTACGCGATCCAGCGGCCGTCGGGCGACCAGGACACTTCCCGGACGGGGTCCGGTCCGTCGTCGAGCAGGCGTACCGCGTCGCTGTCGACCGGCCCCGCCCAGAGCTGGGGTTCGCCGCCCCGGTCGCAGATGAAGGCGACCTGTGTTCCGGTCGGGTCGGCCGAGGGATACCAGCAGCCGTGCGCGATGAGCCGCGTCGTCGGGTCGCGCGGGCCGGCGGCGTCCGGCAGCGGGATGCGGGCGGGCGCGGCGAAGGCCGGGGTACGGCCGTCCGGAGTCGGCGGAGCCGGGCCGCTGCTCTCGGCCAGGTGCGGGCCGACAGCGCGCTCGGTGTCGGGCGTGCGCTCCGTGATGGGCTCCCCGGTCAGATTCCGTGTGTCTGCAGCCATATCTCCAGCAAAGCCACTTGCCACAGTGCGTTCGCTCCGCGCTTCGTACGGTGTCGTTCGGGGTCCGCCAGGAGTTCGGCGACGTAGGAGTCCTGGAAGAGGCCGCGACGCTTCGCTTCGGGGGCGTTGAGTGCCTCGCGCACCCGTCGCAGGACCGGTGCGGACATGTGGGTGATCGCCGGGACCGGGAAGTAGCCCTTGGGGCGGTCGACCACCTCGTGGGGCAGCAGTTTGCGGCCGGCCTCCTTCAGCACGCCCTTGCCGCCATCGGCCAGCTTCAGCTCCGGCGGGCAGGCGGCCGCCAGCTCCACCAGCTCGTGGTCCAGGAACGGCACGCGGGCCTCCAGGCCCCAGTCCATTGTCATGTTGTCCACCCGTTTGACCGGATCGTCCACCAGCATGACATGGGTGTCGAGCCGCAGGGCGGCGTCGAGTGCTGTCTCGGCCCCCGGTACCGCCATGTTGTCCCGGACGAACCTGCCGGAGACGTCGTCCTGCGGCAGCATGTGCGGTTGCAGCATCGCGGCGAGGTCGGCGTGGGAGCGGTCGAAGTACGTTTCGGCATACCGCTCCGGTTCGTCCTCGCGTGCCACGGCGGCCAGCCGCGGGTACCAGTGGTAGCCGGCGAAGACCTCGTCGGCGCCCTGCCCGCTCTGGACGACTTTCACGTTCTCGGCCACCTGCTCGGACAGCAGATGGAACGCGACCACGTCGTGGCTCATCATCGGCTCGCTCATCGCCGCGACCGCCCCGTCCAGGGCCTCCGACACCCGCCGGGAGGGAACGACCAGCTGGTGGTGGTCGGTGGCGAACTCCCTGGCGATCAGGTCGGAGTACCGGAACTCGTCCCCCTCGTCGCCGCCCTCCGAATCGAAGCCCACGCTGAACGTGGCCAGGTCCCGCTGTCCCTCGTCGGCCAGCAGTGCCACGATCAGGCTGGAGTCCAGCCCGCCGGAGAGCAGGACACCGACCGGCACGTCGGCGACCATCCGGCGGCGTACGGCGGTGCGCAGTGCGTCCAGCACCGCGTCCCTCCACTCGCTGGGGCCCATGCCCGCGTGCTCGGGGCGGCGCGTGTACGACGGCTGCCAGTAGCGGTGCTCCTGGTACGTGCCGTCCGGCTCGACGATCCGTACGGTGGCCGGCGGGAGCTTGCGCACCCCCGTGAGGACGGTTCGAGGTGCGGCGACGGTAGCGTGCCAGCTGAGGTACTGGTGCACCGCGACCGGGTCCAGTGAGGTGTCGACGCCGCCGCCCGCGAGCAGGGCGGGCAGCGATGAGGCGAAGCGCAGCCGCCCGGGGGTCTGTGCCAGGTACAGGGGCTTGATGCCGAGCCGGTCGCGTCCCAGGATCAGCCGGCCGGTCCGGTGCTCGACGAGGGCGAAGGCGAACATGCCGTAGAAGTGGTCGACGCAGCCGGTCCCCCACTGCAGGTATGCGTTGAGGACGACCTCGGTGTCGGACGTGGACCGGAAGCGGTGGCCCAGGGCCGTCAGTTCCGCGCGCAGCTCCTTGTAGTTGTAGATGCACCCGTTGAAGACTCCGGTGAGCTCCTGCTGGGCGTCCGTCATCGGCTGATGCCCGCGCTCCGAGAGGTCGATGATCTTCAGTCGGCGGTGCCCCAGTGCCACGGCGCCCCGCGAGCAGATCCCGTGGCCGTCGGGCCCCCGGGGCGCGAGCCGGTCACTCATGCGCTCGACGGCCGCCAGGTCGGGGCGCCTGCCGTCGAAGCGCATCTCTCCGCTCAGGCCGCACATCCGCACCCACCTCCCCGCTGCGCGTACGGGTCGCGCGGGCCGCGCGGCGCTGGGGTGCGCGCGGGCCCGCCCGTCGGTATGTGGCCTGGGCTGGTGGACACGGTGGTGCTTCTCCTTCGCGACGAGAGCGTGTACGGGATCGGGTCGGCGAGTCGGCTGAACCGCTCCTGCGCGCTCAGCGGCCGGGAATTCTCGCCCGCCAGGATCCGGAGGCGTCCGTAGGCCGTCCCGGGGGGGCGAGGTGCCGGGTGGGGCCGGCAACGGCCCGGGGAGGCGAGTGGTCCTCGCTGCGGGTTTCCGCGATCGCCAGATCCGTGCAGGCCAGCAGGTCCTCCTCCATGGCCGCGCGTCGCATGCGGTGGGCGGCGCTGCCGGCCGTGAGCGCCCTCTCGGCGAGTTCCCGTACCGTCTGCCAGTCTCCGGTGGCCTCGAGCGCCGGGTGCACACGTTCCAGCAGGCTGCGGAGGACCTGGGCCGCGGGCGCCTCGTGCCGGCTCCCGGGATCGATCAATGTGCCTTCCAGGCCCGACCGCGCGGCCCGCCAGGCAGCGGCCCGCAGCCACTCGTGCCGGCCCACGCAGGCGGGAACATCCGTGGTTTCCAGGCGCTCACGGGCTTCTGTCACCAGGGCGCGGAAGAGTCCGGCGATCAGCACGACCGTTTCCACGCGGGGGCAGGAGTCGCAGATGCGCAGCTCAAGGGTCTGCTGGTGGGCGGAGGGCCGGATGTCGTAGTAGATCATTCCCGGGTCGCTGATGACGCCGGAGTCGACGAGGCCCTGCACAGCCGCGTCGTACTCGGCGGCGTCGGCGAAGCATCCCGGCGGCCCCGCCGTGGGCCAGCGCTGCCACACCATGGTCCGCCAACTCGCATAGCCGGTGTCGGCGCCCAGCCAGAAGGGGGAGCTGGCGGACAGCGCCAGCAGGACGTGCAGCCACGGCAGCACCTCGCACATGACGCGCACGGTCAGGTCCCGGTCGGGGGCGTCGACATGGACGTGTGTCCCGCAGATCAGCTGTTCGTCGGCGACCATGCGGTACTCGTCGACCATGTGGCGATAGCGGCGTCCGGGGGTGGGGCGTATGTCTTCCGTGCGGGCCAGCGGCACCGTTCCGGCGGCCACCACGGCCAGACCGTGAGCGGCCGCTGCGGCGTCGAGCCGGCTTCTGGCGCTGATGACATCGCCGTACAGGTCCTCCAGGGATGTGTGCACACCGCTGTTCCACTCCACCGTCGCCTGCTGCAACTCGGTCGTGAACGTCTGCCTGGGCAGGCTCTGCAGCACGGTGTCGGCCCGGGGCACGAGCAGGCCGGTCTCCACCTCGACGACGTGGAACTCCTCTTCCACTCCGATGCGAACGGTCACGACACTCCCAGAGATGACGGGCGGACAGCTGACTGTCTCGCCCGAGAACCGACCCGCCCCCACCGGTACCCCGGTGGTGGGCTGTGCACCTCCGACTTCCCGTCTGGCCCATTACTAAGCACGCAACGCTCTGTAGAGACGCTGACATCACAGATGAGCGGCTGCCGCATACGACCACCCTCACCCGAGCGTGCGGGGCCGTCAAACGCTCGATGACCTCGTCGTCGTCCGCGAACGTGGGGGCCGTTGCCTCGCGCTCCCCACCCTGCCCCAGAACCGGGACGTCCGCAGTGGCAGAAGGCCTCGATGCCGGCTGCGATCCGGAGGTGAGGGTGCCGGCACTGCGCCAAGCCGCACCGGCGCCTGTGAGCTGCCTCACCCGGCACCACCTGCTCGGCACGCGAACTGCCTAGCCAGCGGCCTTCCCGCCCGTCCGCCGCCGCTTGTTGGCCGGATACGTCAATAATCTGTCATTGCAGCCAGTACGAGATCCGATACAGGCTGTCACCGTGTTGGAGCGACGTGTTGTTGTGGTGGTGTACGCGGGCGCGATGGCCCTGGACATCACCGGACCGATTGAAGTGTTCGATACCGCGAACCGGCTCGTGGGTCCCTCGGGCACCCCCTACCGGACCGATTTCGTCTCGGCCGACGCACCACTGGTGCGCATGAGTTCGGGGGTGGTGATGGAGGCCTCGCCACTGGAGGCGGGGCAGGGCCCGATCGACACGCTCCTCGTGCCGGGCGGCTGGAGTCTGAACCACGCGCTCCGGGACCGGGCGCTCGTGTCCTGGATCGGCCGGGCGGCGTCCCGGTCGCGCAGGGTCGCCTCCGTGTGCGGCGGATCCTTCCTGCTGGCCGAGGCGGGCCTCCTCGACGGCAGACGCGCCACGACGCACTGGGCGTACAGCGAGGCGATGGCGTGCCGGTATCCGGAGGTGACGGTGGACGCCGAGCCGATCTTCGTCTGGGACGGACCCTTCGTGACCTCCGCGGGCGTCTCGACGGGCATCGACATGGCGCTGGCTCTGGTGGAGGCCGACCACGGATCGGCGCTCGCGCTGGAGACGGCACGTTTTCTGGTGCTGTTCCTCAAGCGGCACGGTGGACAGTCCCAGTACAGCGCCGTCCTCGACGCCCAGTTGGCCGACCATCCGCCGATCCGCGCGGCGCAGGAGTGGATTCTCGACAACCTGGACGGGTCGCTGCCCGTGGCCGAGATCGCGCGGCAGGCCAACATGAGTCACCGCAATTTCGCCCGGGTCTTCCGGCGCGAGGTGGGCATGACACCCGGCCAGTACGTCGAGCGGACGCGCATCGCCCGCGCCCGCGAACTGCTGGAAACCACGGACCTGACGATCAGTCAAATCGCCGGCCGCTGCGGATTCGCCGCCACCGAGACGTTCTTCCGCTCCTTCGGACGAACCCTGGGACTCACCCCCAAGGAATACCGGCACCGCTTTCAGGTCATGTCGCCGGCCGGCCTCATCGACCGCCACCACGAGAGGCAGGGGAGCCCCGCATGACCAGCACGACCTCCGGCTTACGCGAGGCAGAAACCGTGCGCCTGGTCGACCATCTGGCCGGGGAACTGGCCCAGATCGGCGTCACCCACGTGTTCGGCGTCGGCGGCGCGAACATCGAGGACCTGTACGACGCGCTGCATCGCGGCGGCGCGGTCCGCGGTGTCGTCGCCAAACACGAGTTCTCGGCCGTCACCATGGCCGACGGATACGCACGTACCACCGGGCGCCTCGGCGTGGTGGCCGCCACCTCGGGCGGCGGTGCGATGAATCTCGTACCGGGCCTGGCGGAGGCGCACGCCTCCCGAGTGCCCGTGCTGGCCCTGGTGGGCCAGCCGCCGACCGGCCAGGAAGGGCACGGGGCGTTCCAGGACTCCAGCGGCAAGGCGGGCTCGTTCGACGCACGGGAGGTCTTCGCACCCGTCTCCCGGTTCTGCGCCCGGGTCGACGACGCGGACTCACTCACGGAACTGCTGCCCCGGGCGGTCGCGGCGGCACAGGCCGAGCCTCGCGGGCCGGCCGTGCTGTTGCTGCCCAAGGACGTGCAGCAGGCGCGGATCCAGGTGCCCCGGGAGGCGACCCGGGCACCAGGCGGTCCATCCGTGGCGCGGATCGACACGGCCGCCGTCAGCGCCGTCTCGGACGCCTTGCGCGGGGCCGGTCGCGTGCTCGTCATCGCCGGTGAGGGTGTTGCCGCCGCCGACGCGCGCGGGGAGCTGGCCGAACTGGCGCGGCGCCTCGGGGCGTGGGTGGCGGTCACCCCGGACGCCAAGGACGTCTTCGACAACCGTGATCCCCGATTCGCAGGCGTGGCCGGGGTGATGGGTCACGCCAACGTCGAAGACTGTCTGCGGCGCGCCGACCTGTGTCTGCTGGCCGGTACCCGGCTGCCGCTCCTGGCGCGCGGCGGCCTCGACCGGGCCCTGGCCGCCACCGACGTCGTCTGCCTCGGCCCCGAACCGCCGTTCGTGACGGGCACCGCGCTGGGTGGGAACCTGCGGGACGCGCTGCGCGCGGTGACCACCCGGCTGCCCTCGCACCCACGGCCCTGCCCGCCACACGCCGGACCCCTTCCCACAGCCATGCAGGATCCACCGCTTGAGGCCCGGCAGCGAACCGTCCCCCACGCCCAGGCGGTCGCCGCGGTGGAGGCGGCGCTCCCCCAGGACGCGCACGTCTTCGTGGACGCCGGCAATGCGGGGGCCAGCGCGATCCACCTCCTCCCGGCGCCGCGCCACGGCCGCTTCGTGGTGGCGGTCGGCATGGGCGGCATGGGCTACACCTTCGGCGCCGGCATCGGCGCCGCGCTCGCCACCGGCCGACGCACCTACGTCCTCGCGGGCGACGGAGCCTTCTTCATGCACGGGATGGAAGTGCACACCGCCGTGGAGTACGACGCACCCGTCACGTTCGTGATCTTCAACAACAACGCCCACGCCATGTGCGCACTGCGGGAGGAGTTCCTCCAGGGCGGCGTCCGCAGCGACGACCTGTTCGCCCGGACCGACCTCGCCGCCGGAGTGGCCGCCGCCTTCCCGTCCCTCGATGCCACGGCAGCCGCCGACGCGGCGCAACTGCGCACGGCACTGCTGCGCGGCAACGCGGGCGGCGGCCCGGCGTTCGTCGCCGTGGACTGCGACCCGCGGGAGATCCCCCCGTTCCTTCCCTTCCAGTCCTTCACCGCCAAAGCCACCGAGAGCAAGGAGAGTTCAGATGAGCGAGGAGTCGTCCATGTTGGCTGACATCCCCGGTCTGGTCCGGATCGAGAACACCGGCAAGGAGGAACTGACCGCCCACTGTATGGAGCTCACCCACGCGGTCTACCCCCACCATCAGGTCTACGGGCAGTACTGCACCATCCACGAGTACGTCGACTGCCCCCCGGAGCAGGCCTACGAATACCTGCGCCAAGGACACCATCTGGAGGAATGGACCTGCAGCCTGCGGGACTTCGCGCCCACCGGCACACCGGGGCTGTGGGTCGGTCACGACCGGCTGGAGGACGACACCAGGATCTACTGCAAGGTGCTCGCCAACCCCGAGGCCATGACCGTCGACTACCACTGCTCCTGGGACCAGGGCGAGCAGCTGTGGATGATCTACCTGATGCGTGTCGTCCCGGCCGGACTCGTACTCGACAAGCCGGGTTCGGTGATCACTTGGACCAACTGCCGGCACCCCTACTACGACGACAACCCGCGCCCCGACCTGGCTCCGCGCCCGGACCGGCCCTGGGTGGGCGACTACTGGGACCTCTTCTACGCAGGGCACACCCTGGAGATGCGCAATCTCAAGGCCATCCTGGAACACCGCCACCGCAATGGCCTGCCGGTCAGCTCGGCTCCGGTGCGGGCGGTGGCGCGGTGACCACGGTCAGCCTCACCGACGTCGCGAGCTATCTGCCCGGCGAGCCGGTCCCCGCGGAGTTCTACACGGACTACCCGGGAGCCGAGGACAAGCTGCGCAACCACCCCATGTTCAAGGTCCCGCCGTCACGCCATCACGTGACCCGGGACGAGACCAACGCGGACATGGTCGAGCGTGCCGTGCAGCCCCTGATCGAACGGCACGGCAGGGCCGCGATCCGGGACGTCGACGTGCTGCTGGTGCACAGCCAGCTGCCGGACCTGCCGTTCGTGGGCGCCGGAACCCAGGTGGCGCGTCGGCTGGGCCTGAACCCCGAATGGCTCGTCGACGTGGCCAACGCGGGCTGCGCGTCCTTCGTGTACATGGTGAAGCTGGCCCGGCAGATCCTCACCACCACCGACGCGAAGAGCGCGCTGATATGCAACGCGCAAAGCGCCGCGGGGCAATGGTTCACCCAGTCCGAGGTCCGCAAGCTCGCCCAGGCGGCGGTCCCGGGCGACGGGTGCGGGGTGGGGTACGTGACGACGTCGGCCGAGTCGCCGGTCCTCGACGTGGAGACCCGGCACGTCGGCGAGTACGCCGGCGACATGACCCTGGCGGTCGACGACGGCCGCAAGTACTGGGAACCGGGAGAGTCCCAGCTGCGGATCGGGTTCACCGACGCCGGTGTCGCCAAGGTCCTGGCCCGCGGGAACCGCCTCGTGCCCGAGGTGGTGACGGACCTGTGCCGGCGGCTCGGCGTGGCGAGCACGGACATCGACGTCCTCATCACCAACCAGCCCAACCGGACCTTCCTGCGCAACTGGCGGGAGGCACTGCAACTGCCGGCCGAACGGCACCTGCACACCTTCGACGAATACGGGAATCTCTTCGGAGCGGCGATCCCCATCACCCTGGACCGCGCGATCAGCTCCCGGCAGGTGGAGGACGGTGACCTGATGGTGCTCGGGGGATTCGCCCACGCGGGCGACTTCGCCGGCGCCGTCGCCGTCCGCTGGCACGGCGGACGGGACTGAGCCATGGACCTCCCCGTGCTGCACCGGCTCGCCCTGAACGAGAGCCCGTATCCCCCGCTGCCCTCCGTCCGCGAGGCCATGCAACGGGCCGTCGCACAGGCTCACCGCTACCCGCCGTTCCACCCCGACGACCTCACGGAGCGGATCGCCGACTGGTGCCGGATGCCCTCCGACCATGTCACGGTGGGCAGCGGATCGGTCGGCGTGGCCCTGCAGTTGTTCCAGGCAGTGGTCCGGCCCGGCGACACAGTGGCCTACGCCTGGCGCACGTTCGACGCCTACCCCCTGCTGGCCGCCATGGTCGGCGCTCAGCCCGTTCCCGTACCCCTGTCACCGGACGGACACCAGGATCTGGGCGCCCTGCTCGCGGCGCTCGACCACCGGACCCGCGTCGTGGTGCTGTGCAATCCGCACAACCCCACCGGAAGCCTCGTCACCGCGGCCGCACTGTCGGCGTTCCTGCGCCAGGTCCCCCGACACGTCGCCGTGCTCCTCGACGAGGCGTACGTGGAGTTCGCCCGCGACACGACCCTGCCGGACGCACCCGCGCTCGTGGCCGCACACCCCAACCTGCTGGTCCTGCGCACCTTCTCCAAGGCCTACGGCCTCGCCGCCCTGCGGGTCGGCTACGGGCTCGGCGCCCCCGAGCTGGTCGCACGGATCCGCCGGCACCAACTGCCCTTCGGGATCAACGCGGTGGCAACAGCGGCGGTGAAGGCCTCACTGCGGGCCGAAAGCGAACTGCGCCTGCGCGTGGACACCATCGTCGCCGAACGCGAACGGCTCCAGCGTGAACTCGTGTCCGTCGGCTGGCGCGTGCGTCCCGGCCACGCCAACTCCGTCTGGCTCGCCGCGCCCGATCCGATCGACGAGGGCGCCGCGGCACTCACCGACGCCGGCGTCCAGGCACGCCACTACCCCGGAGAGGGACTCCGGCTCACCGTCGGCGACCGGAACGCCAACGACACCGTGGTGACCGCGCTGGCGGGACTGCGCGCGCACCAGAGTGTGTCGGCTCCGTGACGCACGCCACCGCGGCGGCCCGCCGGACGGAAGATGCCTAGACGTCCGGGCGGTCGCCGCGTGTGGCGCCCGCCGATGCGGCCACCACGCACAGCACCGCGATCCACTGCGTCCAGTGCAGCGCCTCCTGGAGCACGATGAGGCCGATGAGGGCCGCCATCGCCGGTTCGAGGCTCATCAGGATGCCGAACACGCGCGGTGGGACCTTGCGGAGTGCTTCCAGATCCAGCGAGTACGGGATCACCGACGACAGCAGTGCCACGCCGAGCCCCGCAGCCAGGACCCACGGCTGAATCAGCGCCGTTCCGCTGTCGGCCACACCGAACGGCACCGCCACCAGTGCCGCGACCACCATGCCCAGAGCCAGGCCGTTGCCTTCCGTGGTGTGGCGGCCCAGCGCCGCGCCGACCAGGATGTACAGGCCCCAGCACGTCCCCGCGGCGAGGGCGAACAGAAGACCTGCAAGGTCGAGGTCACCGCGTCCTTCCATCAGCAGGACCACACCGCCTGCCGCGAGTACGGCCCACACAGCGTCCAGCCAACGCCTCGACCCGGCCAGGGCCACCGCCAGCGGCCCGAGGAACTCGATGGTCACCGCGATCCCCAGCGGGATCCGGGCCAGCGCCAGGTAGAAGCACAGGTTCATCGAGCCGAGAACCACGCCGTAGCCGAGCACCACTGTCCACGTGCGACGACTCATGCGCAGCGACGGTCGCCACGACAGCAGCAGCACCACCGCCGCGAAGAGCAGTCGCAACGAGACCGTCCCGAAGCTGCCGACTGCGCTGAACAGGTGCTTGGCCAATGCCGAGCCCAGCTGAACGCTGACGACACCGAGCAGTACCAGTGCCGTTGGCGGGATCGCGCCGAAGGTGCGTCCGGCCGTCGCGGTCATGGAGGTTCGGGGGGACGGGCCGGGTTCAGCCGTGTCGATGTTCATGATGGCCACGCATGGATTCTCGACGATCGGGCGCCGGACCTCACCTGAATTTCACACGAAAGGGACAGTCCATGGTCGCCCGAGCCCAGTGCAGCACCAGCGACGCCACCACGTCGCCGAACGCGCCGTCGGCGAACGGCAGCCGGTCGCTCAGGTCGACCAGTTAGGGCCACGTCGTCACCGAGCCGCCGCCCGGCCAACGCCGGCATCGCGGCGGCGGCGTCGATGCCGGTGACGACGGCACCGCGGTCGCGCAACGCGGCGGACAGGAGGCCCGAGCCGCAGCCGGCGTCCAGGATCCGACGGCCGGTCACCTCTCCGGCGAGGGCCGGCATCGCGGGCCGCTCGTAGTACGCGTTCACGAGGCTGTTCTCGTTCTCCGCCGCATACGCCTCGGCGAAGCCGTCGTAGTCGTTCACCCGGGCCGGATCCGCAGGTCGGGCGAGACTCTCGGGCATGTCGGATGCGCGTTCCATCGTCGCGGCCTCGTGGTCACATGATCCCCGGACAGGACCTAGTAGGGCTTGGTCAGGTTCACTCGCTAGTGGCGTGTCCGTTTGATCGGATGGGCCGTTGACCGGGTGTGATGGGTGGGGAGTTGGCCGCGG
>NZ_JBWKFL010000077.1:0-26873 GCF_056434305.1 Streptomyces sp. NPDC044061
GATCGACCGCCGGTCACCCCAAACCATCGACCTCGGAATCCCGGCTCCACGACGGCCGGACACCCCAACAGACCAAGATCGCTAGTTCAGAGAATACGCAGCAGCGAGAAGCCAGCGCGGCCGAACATCTGGCGCTTGAGCATTTTGATCCGGTTGACATGGCCTTCGACAACGCCCGAGCTCCAGGGCAGGGTCAAGCCGGCGATGACGGCGTCGCGGTCGCGGTCGATGCCGGCGGCGAGGGGGTGGAGGCTGGGCAGGTCGTCCTGCCGGACGGCGTCGAGCCAGTGGGGCAAGCGCTCGCCCTGGCGCTCGGTGAGCATGGTTGCGAAGGAGCGGACGTGCCCGGTGAGGGCGTCGGGTTCGGAGCAGTGCATCCGAACGGCCTTGAGCTGGAGTTGTTCGGTCTCGGTGAGGGTGTCCGGACGGCGGAGGATCCATCCGGCGACGGTCCGAGGCGAGGGCGGCCGGGCGGTCACCGGTTGCGGTGAGGTGCGCTTGTCGTGCAGGTAGGCGCGAACGCGCTGGTAGCTGCCCTTGTAGCCGAGTGGCACGATCTCCTCCCACAGCTTCCAGGCGTTGGTGCAGCCCTCGTTCCAGCGGTCGTCCAGGTAGGGCTTGTAGTCGTCGACGGCGGAGGGCCGGTTCTGCCACTGACCGGTAAACAGCTCCTCCGGCGTCGTGGCGTCGGCGAGCTGCTTGACGGTGCGGTAGGTCATCCCGAGCTGACGCTGGACCGAGCGCCGGCTCCCGTGGACGCCGTGCGCAGACGAGGGGCCCGAACCGCGCACATCGGGCCCCTCCGACGACCCCCGCACATCAACCGCAGGCTGCTGGAACCAGCACAGAATCATCCCCCCGGCGCGGATCCCCTCGGCCCCTGCCGGACTCCTGGCGGCCGACTTGCGGCCAGGCTCCCTCCACCGGGGTCAGGCGAGGGCTTCGCGGAGGTAGGCGGGCAGCATCCGGCAGACGGCAGGATCCGCCGTCCAGCCCTAGGCGGAGAGTTCGTCCGCCGAGACGGTCACACGCCCGCTGCTGCCGGTGCGGACCACGGCCATGAACGTTTCGCCACGACCTGCCGTACCGCGGGCGAGATGGTCGGCCAGTACGCCTTGCAGATCCACACACGGCTGAACGGCTCGTACAGCTGTACCTCCCACGCCAGGAAGCCGGCATCACTCTCACGGGACATACCTGCGATCATGCCCCGAACCACCCGCCACACCGCCCCTGCCAGCCAGTACTGTCCGAAAGCAGTCCGCGGTCTGTTGTTGTCAGCGGGCCGAGGGCGTCGCCCGGGTCGGGACGCGCTCGGCGGTGGCTGCTGTCACAGCGGTGAAACGGGCGGTCTGCTCCAGACGGTGCTGGACGGGACGCGGGGGCCGTTGATGGATTCCGCCCGCGGTCTAGGGGTTGCCGCTGCCTTCCGCAGTGGGGGAAGTCCGCCCTGGCGGCAGCAGCGTGCTCGGGTGTACTGAAGCAACCAGAACACTCGCACCGGTCGCTTCTTGTGTTTCCCGGAGTAGAAGAGCTGGTCGGCAGCTTTGCGGTCGATCGGCAACAGGGTTCCGTCGAGCAGGACGAAAGCCTTCGTCGAGGCGTCCCGCACCGCCGCTTCGAGGGTGGGTGCGAGGTCGGCGAGAAGGGCGACCGCCTCGGTGATGTAGCGGTAAGCGGTGGTCGTGCCGACGCCGAACCCGGCGGCATGCTGGGCATACGTCGGCCCGTTGCGTAGGTGTGCAAGAGTGAGAAGAGCCTGGCGGCCCGCGCTCAGGCGTCGCAAACGGGTGCCGATCACGCGGCGGCGTTGCCGGAGTCGTTCTGCGAGGAAGCGCAGGGCAGAGCTGGACACGTCGCCGCCCGATGGGTAGACAAGCACACGAAGCCACTGGTGAAGACGGATTTTCTGGGTCGAAACCCCTCTACCGGGATCTGCACCGCGCTGTCAGCCCAACTGGCGAGCATTCTCGGTAAGTTGGAAGAAGACTCGCACACCGACTGATATGGGGTGACCGTGCCGTCCGAGACCGGTTCGCAGTCCGTCAGGTAAGCCGCCCGCCGCATCGTGGATCTCGTGCTCACCGAGGGCGACGTCTACCTCGACAGCCTCCCGGACGACGTCCAGGTCTCCATCGCCGGTCCGTTGATCGAGGTGGCGAGGATACTGGACGAGCCTACTGGCGACAAGGAGTTCCGAGGCAGCGTCCGGCTCCTGCTGGAGGTGGGTGCGGACGTGGCTCCCCGCATGCCGAGCGAGCTGCGTGACCTGTTCGAAGAGCTGCGTTTCGCAATGCGGGGTGTGACCGTGCGCTGAACGGGATCCCGGACGAGAGGGCTGGTCGAGGCTGGGCAGAACGGGACCTGGGCAGGGTGAGGTTCAACCGAGTTGAAAAAGGCTCAATGTCTGACGCCGATGAGCCCAAAGCGATCGACACGAGGCCGCGGCGCTGTCACATCGCGCCGTTGCCGTCCTGCAGGGCACCATCGAGGACAGCCATCCCCTTCTGGCCACTTGCCGTAGCGCCGACCGTTCCTGAGCCTGTTCGAACTCCTGCCGGCCGCTCTCGGCGGCCCCATCGCCCCAACGCTGTGAAAAGCCCCTGGGCGGCGGGGCCGCGAGCGTAAACTCGTCACGAGACGGCACGGTGCAGCGGACGGTGGGGGCCGACACCATGGAGCTGGGTCGGCAGGCAACCGCAGCGGATGCGGAGCAGGCGCGGGACCTCGTGGCCCGGTTCCAGCTCGGCATGGCCCAGGGCATCGATCCCGCCGTGGAGCCCGCCGATCGGGTGGCGCTGACCACCTTCGACTCGGCGTGGCTGGACCTGTGGGCGCCGCCCGGCACTGACACCAGGCTTCCGTGCCGGGAATGCGGGCACACCTTCCGGCTGGGCGATCAGGTCTTCCTGCGGCACGACGAACAAGGCAGGCTCGTGGCCGTGCTCCACCACAGCAGACGATTGCCGTGCAGCGGGCGCATCCCACCGGACGAGGTCCTGGAGCCGCCCGCCGTCGATGCGTTCTTCCAGGGCCTCGACGAGACCGCGCCGCCGGTACACGGGCCGCCGGTGACACGGGTTCCCTCCGATGACCCGCGGGTCCCCGAGTCCGGCCGACGGCGCTGCTTCGTGTGTGCGCAAACCCTGCGGACGGGCGAGGCAGTGGTGGTCTGCCCGTGCTCGCCGGTCGCCGGACGCTGTCTGATGACGGTGCACCACGATCCGGCGAACGGGCTGGACTGCATGCGGCAGTGGCAGCCGGACCTGAAGGTGGAGGTCTGCCCCCTCACCTACGGCCCAGGGCGGCAGACCTGACATGGGCCGCTATGACCGGCATCGGCTCATCCCCGACTGGAGCCAACAGGAGATCCAGCGCGCGCACGTGGTGATCTGCGGGGTCGGCGCGCTCGGCAGCGAGGTGGCCCGGCTGCTCGCCGAGGCCGGAGTGGGCTCATTGACCGTATGCGACCCGGACCGGATCGCCGAGTCCAACCTCAGCCGGTCGCCGCTGTTCAGAGACCGGGACGTGGGACGGGCGAAGGCCAAGGTGGCCGCGGTCGCCCTGGCGGACCTCTCGCCCGGGATCCTCGTGCGGCCCCGAACCGCGCCCCTGGTCAGTGGCGTCGGGCTGGCCGAACTGCGCGACTGTTCCCTCGTCGTCAGCTGCCTGGACTCCATCGCCGCCCGCGTGCAGCTGGCGGGCCGCTGCAACCTCGTGGGCGCCACCCTGTTGGACGGCGGGACCGGCCCCTGGGGCGGCGAGGTCCGCCTCTACCGCGCGGGCGGCCCGTGCTTCGGTTGCGCCCTCGGCCCGGTGGGCCGGTCCGTGCGTGACGACCCATGGGGCTGCGATCGGGCGGTGAACGTCGAAGCCGGGGCGTCGGCGCCGGTCTCCTCGCTGATCGGGTCGTGGCTGGCCGTCACCGCCGTACGTCTGCTGTGCGGTGCCGATCTGCCCACTCGCGTCCTGCGGGTGGAGGCGGCCGCATGGGACACGGAGCGGGTCGGATTGCGCCGGGACCCGGAGTGCCCGCTGCATCTCGCCCTGCCCGAGCGCGACGTGTCGCGGGTCCCCCTCGGCCACCATGCCACGGTCGGCGAGCTGATCTCGCTGCTCGACCCCGGGGAGAGGCCGATGAGCTGGTCACCACTGGGGAGCACGAGCGGAGAGTCCACATGGCTGGGCGATGCCGCGCCCACGGCGAGACTGGCCGATCTGGGCGTGGCGCCGCGCGAGATACTCCCCGTGCTGGGCTCAGGTGAACACGACCCGATCCGGTACGTGGAGCTGTCGGAAGCCGTAAGCGAGGGGGAAACCAGGTGAACGGGTCCGAACGCACCCGGCTGGTCGAGCTGTTGGCCCAGCTGTACCCGACCCGCGCCATGGCGCAGGAGCTGCTCGTCGACGTGGGCTACCCGCCCCACCTCGTGCCGGGGGGATCCGAGCCCGCGATCGGCTTCTGGCACCAGATCGTACGGAACCTGGAACTGGGAGCCATGCCCGACGGACTGTCGTCGCTGGTGCGTCACGCCCGCCGGGTGTGGCCGGGCAATCACACCCTGGCCGGCATTGACGAAACCCTGGCGGATGAGGCCTCGGCCGAGGAGGTCTGTCCGACGGTGGCCTTCCTCGGGGGCGGTGACACGGTCGGCCTGCTGGAACTGGTGCGGGAGGTGGCGGACCCCTCGGCGGCACTGCTGTACAGCAGCGAGATGCAAACGGCCATCCGGGTCTCCGGAATGAACGAGGACGCACTGGCCCGGCTCCGTACAGCCGCGCGGGAGAGCGCGCCCGACTGCGAGGTCCTCTTCGAGGAGTACCCCTTCCGGCCGGTGCTGTTGGATCGGCTGGAGCTGCTGGGACCGGACCGGCAGCTGTTCGAGCTGGCGACGGTGCCGAACACGACCCTGCCACGGGACATCGTCCCCGCCGTGTGGGCGCATTACGGTGTGGACGAGCGCGCCCCGGGCGGCCAGCGGCGCGCCGTGGTCGACTACCGCGACGAGAACGGCGAGATCCGCCGCCTCAACCCGGACGTGACTCTGCACGAACAGCAGGTCCGGGACGGCGGGGTCCTGGAGGTCTCCGCCGAGTCGACCGCAGGCGTGGACGCCGCCCTGCGGATCGGCGCGCTGCGACGGGCGGGCTCCGACATCCTCGAATTCGCCGCCACCTGCGAGGAGTTCCGGATCCTCGACATGGACGATGACCGACTTCCGCTGCGGATCACCGCGGAACTGCGGGTGCCGGGCTTCGCACCGCCGGACGACACCGGGACCTGGCCGCCGGTGCCCAAGGTGGTGCACCGGCATGAAGTGCTCATCGCTCTGCCGTCCGAGTTCCCTGTTCAGGCGCCCCTGGTGCTCTGGCTCACCCCGGTGTTCCACCCCAACGTGGTGGCCGACGGCGAGGGCAAGGGGCAGGTCTGTCTCGGTGTGCTGGCGGGGGGCTACCGGCCGGACACGTCGCTGGCCGAGCTGTGCAAGATGCTGATCGACATGGCCTCCTACCGGAACTATGGGGTCCTGCCCACGAGTTTGCCGCCCTCTGCCGATCCTGCGCAGCAGCTGTCCGACCTGCTCGACGCGGGGGACTACGTGAACCGCCGGGCCGCCGCGTGGGCGTTCTCCGCGGAGGGCCGGGAGCGGATCGCGGCACTGGGCGGCAGGGTGCTGTCGGCTCCGAGCCCTGCCTCCACCCACATCGTGCTGAAGCCCCGCACGGACCTGGAGGGCGGCGGACATGAACGGTGAGCCGGCGCGGCGCGCCCCAGGACCGACCCTCCGTCCCGTGCCGGACCCGCTGCCCCGCGTGCACCCGGCGCTGCTCGGCCTCCCGGAGGCCGTGGACGCGGTCACGGTGCTGCTACGGCCCCGGGCCGCGGAGGAGTTGCGTACCCTGCCCCTGTCCGCACGCCTGGAGGAGGGCGGCTTCCTCATCGGGCGGCCCGCGCAGCTCGCCGACCGGCACGGTGTCCCCCAGCGGTATGTGGCGGAGGTCCACGAGATCGTCGCGGCGCGGCACACCGTTGCCACCGCGACCCGCCTCACCTTCACGGTGGACACCTTCGCGGCGCTCAACGCGAGGCTCGCCGGCCGGGAGCTGGACCGGCGGCTGCTCGGCTGGTACCACTCGCACCTCGGCGTCGGCCCGGTGCCGACGCTGTCGAGCATCGACAAGGCCATGCACACGGCGACCTTCCGCGCGCCGTGGCAAGTGGCCGCGGTCATAAACGTCGATGACGGCCGTCGGTCCCTGGGCTTCTTCGCCCGCACCGCCACCGGACTGCATCCCTGCGCCCACTGGGTCGCCGACGACCTGGGCTTGTGCCACCGGGGGACCGCATGAGCAACCCACGAGTGCGCCTGGTGTCGGCGACCGGCGACGCCCCGGTTCCACCGGATCCGGAATCCTCTGTGCGCGACGTGCTGGCGAACTCGGGATGCCTGCTCCTGCGCCCTTTGGCGCCGGGCACGGCGGACCTCGCCTGGCGTGATGTGGAGGTTCAGGTCGTCGCGCGCGCGGACGTGCCGGAAGACACGCCGGTCTATCTGCCGCCCATGGCTTCTCCGGCGCCCGGCGGAGACCGGTCCCGGTTCCCGCGCACGCTCAGCGACGACAGGGCCGTCCACCTCGCCTACGGCCACCACATCGACGAGGTCGCGGCGCTGCTGCGGGTCGGCCTGTCCGTCCTGGTGCGGGCCGACGAGGCCGTCGTACCCCATCTGTGGCGGCCCATGACCGAGCGAGCGGGTCTGCGTGCCGTGGACGTCGGGCCGAGCGCGGACCCGGGGCACGAGCCGACCCGGCCACTGCTGCACGCCCTGGCCGCTCCCTCCGCGGAGTACCTCCCCGTCATTCTCGACCTGGCGCTGCTGGTCTCCTCGGCCGGAGGGCCGGACCAGGCCGACGCCGTCGCGGTGCTGCATGCCGCGACGGAGCGCCCGCTGCTGGCCTTCGCGCCGTCAGGGCGCGTACTGCCGACGCAGGTCGCGGAGCGGTTCAGCAGGATGATCACGCTCGCTGGCTGCCCGGCCCAGGTACGCCTTGCCCCGGCGACGGAGCCGGTTCCGATCGGGCGAGCGCTGGTGACCGCGGACGAGAGCGCCCACTTCTCGGGATACGACCCCGAAGAGCTGTCTGCGCAAGTCATGGGGCTCAATCCGCTGGAGGTGCGCGCGGCGATGCGCTTCGCGGTGCAGCGCACCCGGACCGGAGCCGCGATCCATGAACTGTATGTCGCCCTAAGGTCGTTCAAGGCGCGCACCGCCCCGCTGTTCACCGTGCCCGACGTCAGCTTCCACGACGTCGCCGGCTACGACGACGTCAAGGAGTGGATGCGGCACACGGTGCACCTCCTGATGGGCGAGAGCCGGCTGCCCGCCGAACTCGCGCATCTGCGTTCGAAGCTGGTGCCGCGCGGCCTGATCCTGCACGGACCTCCGGGCACGGGCAAAGGCACCCTGGCGACAGCCGTCGCCGGCGCACTCGGCGCCACCGTCTCACAGACGGGCGGCCCCGAACTGCTCGGCCGCACGGCGGAGGAGAGCGAGGGCAACCTCCGGGAACTGTTCCGACAGGCCCGGCGCAACGCGCCGTCGGTCGTCGTGCTCAACGAACTCGACGCCATCGCCCACCGGGTATCCCGGTCCTCGGCGACGACGGACGGACCACAGCCGTCGCTGACCGGCTGCATTCTGGCGGAGATCGAGGACTCCAACGGCAACCAGTCCGCGCCGGTCCTGGTCATCGGGGTGACCAATCGCCTCGACATTGTCGACGAGGCACTCCTGCGTCCCGGGCGGTTCCACTCCATCGCCGTGGACCTGCCGGACTATCAGAGCCGGCTCGCCATGATCAGGCTCTACGGGCGGCGCTACGCCATCGTCGTGGACGATGTGGACGAACTCATCGCGTCGGCGACCAGCGGGCTGAGCGGCGACCAGATCCACGCCGTACTGCGCGAGGCGTTCGTGGCCGCCTACCTGCAGGATCCACCGGAGCCACCGACCCCGAGGCAGCTGGGCAGCCTGGTGGGCCGGGCCCAACGGGCAGCGCAGGAGCGGCGACTGACCTACTGACAGGCAGCCGTGTCCGCTTCGGCTTCGGGCACAGCGGTGGTGAGGGCGGCCAGCAGACAGCGGGCTGCCTCGCACAGCTCCCGGTTCCGCGCATCTGGGAGCAGGCCCGGTACGGGGCCTCTCGCGCCCGCCGGTCGCAGGCGCACGGCCTCCGTGAGCACCCGTGCGTCCAGTTCCAGGGCGTCGTAGGCCGTGGGATCGGCATGGAAGGCCAGCGCGGCGGCCGTCACCACGCCCGTGACGGACCGCTGCCCACTGGACAGGCCCGCGAGCAGGCGTCGGCCCGCTGCGGCCGTGGGTGCCACGGGCAGCAGATCGACCAGCCGGGCGCCACCGAACCGGTCGTAGCGCGTGGACGCCAGCGCGTCCGCGATCACGTGCGCCTCCGGGTCGGCGGGGAGGCGGGCTCCGTCCGCCGGGAGCCAGCCGTCCGGAGGATGCCCGGCTGCTGCCGCGGCACTGCGGCACAGGGCCAGTCGGGTGGCCGCGGGAGGATGGGTGGGGCTGTCCTGCGGTCCGTTGCCGAGTTGGTCCAGCAGGTCTGCGAGGACCAGCGCGTATGCGGGGCCGCCGACGACCGAGGCGCACACGTCGGCGAACGCCTCGCCGATCCAGTCCGTCCACCGGCCGCACCGGGAGGAGTCGAGGCCCGCCGCCGCGACCTTGGCGTGCAGGTCGTCGGTGAGGGAGAAGTCGTCCTCCACATGATGGCCGACCTCGTGTACCACCGTCAGCGCCGACGGCAGATGACCGCGGCAGTGCCAGGGCATCTCGATGACCGGGAAAGGCAGTCGTGACACCGCCTCCTTCCCGACGCCCGTGTGCACGCCCCCGCGGGGCAGCAGTTCCCGGTACGCGCTG
This sequence comes from Streptomyces sp. NPDC044061, assembly GCF_056434305.1. NCBI lineage: Bacteria > Bacillati > Actinomycetota > Actinomycetes > Kitasatosporales > Streptomycetaceae > Streptomyces > Streptomyces sp. NPDC044061. The sequence goes on from NZ_JBWKFL010000077.1 coordinate 8,946, forward strand.
CCTCGGCGGTGCGCGTGCGGGACGGCGTGCCTGCTGAACCCGACCAGCGGGGGCTCCTTCGGCACGAGGTCCGCCTGCTGGGCGGCGGCCGCGTCCCGCAGCGGGCGGTAGCACTCCCAGGCCAGCTCGTCGGCGACGCCGAGGAACGCCTCGTGCTCCTCGGCCCGCCGCAGCATGAACCGGCCGCGGAAGAAGTCCCAGACGTGGAAGAGATCGAGCACCAGCGGGGGGACGTCGGCTCCGCGTCCTTCGGCCAGCAGCCGGTCGGCCCGGTCCAGTCCGGGCTCGATCAGCCCGCGAACGGCCGAGAGCTGGCTGCGGTGCTTCTCCAGGACCTGGCCCTCCTCGCCCAGGTCCTGCCAGCGGCCCAGCTCCGCGCGCAGAGCTGCGATCATGTGGTGACGGCGTGCCGTGCGCCGCCCCTCGTCCGCCTCGTCGGTCACGTGAAGGTCCTTGAGAGCTGGCAGGGAAGCGCGGAGGGTGCGGCGAACACCGCGAGGGAAGGGTGCCGCTGCGCCCACGCCCGCAGGACGGCGCGCCAGGGGTCGCCGGGCGACGAGGTGAGGGCGTCGCTCAGCGACTCGGCATCCGCCGAGGTGCCCGGCGGGCCGACCGCGACGACCATCCTGGCCTGCGAGCGGGCGAAGACGGTCGCCGCAAAGAGATTGCGGGCCAGCACGGTCTGCCGGTCATCCCGATGGGCCGGGTTGCGGGCGTTGTCCAGCACGACGCCCGGCTCCTGTCCCGGAGGGTGGGCGTCGACCCGGTCGATGACGTCGTCGACGCTGATGTGGCCCTCGCCAGGGATGTCGAGGACGGGTTGCCGGCTACCGTTGTCGAACAGCGGTGTGCCGCGGACCAGCAGCACGTCGACGGGATGGGCGGGCGTCGGGGTGGCCTCGTCCAGGGCCGCGCGCAGGGCCGTGTCGGCCAGGGGGCCTTCCGCCGGACAGTACGGAGCGACCAGCCGCAGGGCGGCGCGGGTGAGCGGGCCGAGCAGTCCGTCGGGCACGAGGGAGAGGCCGAGACAGGCGTTCAGGCCGAGCTGGAGCCGCCGTACGTCCTTGCGCCGGGCGGGACCGGGCATGCTGCGGTACACCAGTACAGGCCGGTCGGCGATGCCGAAAGGCCACACCTGCTCCCATGGCAGGGCCTGGACGAGCGGTGACTCCGCTTCGATCCGGAGCGCGGGCGACCGGTGGAACTCGGGTCCCTCGCCGTGCAATCCGGCCTGGACGGGCTTGCTCAGGGCGGTGACCGTGCCCTCGGCGAGCCAGCGGTCGGTGGCGGCGCGCTGCCAGGAGGCCGCGCCGTCGACGCGCATCGAACGCTCTCCGGGCAGGTCGGCGAAGATACGTACGGGTGTCGTGCCGGTCTCGGGTGAGCCGGCGGCGGATGGTGGGCTCTCGGGTCGGCGCAGGGAGCGGTCGACGGCGGCGAACGACGCCCGGTGCATGGACGCGTCGGGATCGGTCGCCGTGGACCTCGGCTCGCACAAGTCGCGGATCGCCGGCCACCACCGGTGCGTGCGCAGGGCCGGGTGGCTGCTGTACTGCGCGATCAGCGTCAGCGCGCGCTCGGCCGGTGTGAGCCGCACCAGCACTTGGGCGAGGCGGCGGACCGGGGCGGAGGAGGGCTCGACCCGATTGCTGCAGGCGAGGGCGTACAGCGCGCTGAGGACGCGGGTCAGCGGGGGATCGGCGGGATCGTCGGGCAGCGGTCGGAAGCCCTCGGGGACGGACGGGCCGGACGGCGATCGCCAGCTGAGTTCCAACCGGAACAAGCCCTCGCGCAGCCATGTTTCGCCATGATGCCCGGTGGAGTGCGGGGTGCGGGCCGGCAGCAGGCGCTCGGCGCGGGCCGGGTCACCGGTGTCCCGCAGTACGGCGACCGCCCGCAGGCATGCCAGGCGGGCGTAGGGCTCCTGGGCGTCGAGGTCGTGCCAGATCGCGGACGCCCCTTTGTACGCGTCGGCCGCCCTCGCGTGCTCACCGAGTGCGGCCAGGACGTCACCGAGCACCTCGGCGTGCGCGGCCTTCTCCTCCGGCGCCCGTTCCGCCCGCTGCCCGTCGATTCGCTGCCCGTCGATCAAGAGGGCGAGTGCCGAGGCGGAGTTGCCGCGGGCCAGCTCGGCGCGAGCACGCAGGCGCGCGGTTCGCGCCTGGTCCGCGGCCTCGGCCTCTTCCACTTCGTCCAGGGTGGCCAGTGCGGCCGACGGCCGGTGCCGGCGCAGCAGCAGCGCCGCGTGGTCCAGCAGCACACGGCGGGCGGCCGGGCCTCCGCGGCCGGCGGCCGCCACCGCCCGGGCGCTTGCGGCCAGTGCCTCGTCGTCGAGTTGGGCACGCTCGGCCCAGCGGGCCCAGGCACGCGCGGCCAGGGCCGCGATCTCCCACTCACGCAGGTCCTCGGCGAGCCGGCAGACCTCGCGGAAGGCGTCGGAGGCCGTGTCGTCCCGTTCGTCGAGGTGCTCGGTGGCGGCCCACAGCAGGTCCAGCCGGTCCCGTGCCGAGCTGGCAGTGCCAAGGGCGGCCAGATCGTCGGTGAGCGATGTCGCCTGGTAGGGGGCGAATTCATGGGGCCCGTGCGCCACGATCCGCAGGGCCAGCATGCGGGCCCCCCGCAGTGCGTGCCGGTCGGTACCCGCCGTCTCGGCGGCGAGGTTGAGATGGCGTCGGATGTCGGCGCGTTGCCGCCAGCGCCGGTCAGGGTCGGCTTCCCGCATGGTCAGCCGGAAGGAGGCGTGGGCGATCTGCTGGTGGGCCTCGAGGCGCAACTCGGTGAGTGCGGTGTAGTCCGGGCCGAGGATCTCGCCGGCGAGTTGCTTCAGGCCGTCGAGGTCGCCGTCGGCGAGGGCTCTGCGCAGGCCGGCGCGCCATCGCGCCGGTGCCGAGGGGTCGGCCACCTGGAACCGGTGGTAGAAGGCCTCGCGTGCATGGACGGTCCATTGCCCGGGGTCACGCGCGGCCAGGTCGTCGTAGCGGCGGATGAACGTCTCGTGCAGGTCCCGGAAGACCGGTTGACCGCGCACCAGATCCCGCATGGGCGTCAGGACGTCCGGGTGGAAGTGCAGGACCCCTCTCTCGCCGGGCTGTTCGTACACCCACGAGTTGCGGGCCGCGTAGGCGCGCAGCCGGTGCCAGAGCCGCACGTGCCAGTCCTCGGGCAGGCCGGCGTCCCGGAAGGGGAAAACGTCGTCGCTGCCGAGGAGATGGTGGGGGTCGCGGCGCGGGTCGTCACCGGGGTCCGCCTCCGTCATCCCTCGTACCAGGTGGTCCCGCATGAGCTGCAGGTCCTCGAAGCGCAGCCGGCGGGGTACGGCGCCGTAGCGGACAATCCAGCGCACCATGGGGTCCTCGATGCGCCGGATGACCCGCTCGATGAGGTACCGCAGCAGCGGACCGCTGTCGGCCCGGATGTCGTCCGGGGTCAGAGCGGGATCCTGTTCGATGGCGTCGGCGAACAGCGCAAGGTTCAGCGGGAGGCCGTGGGACTTGTCGATGGCGGTGCGGCGCAGCTCGGGGTCTGCGATGTTCCGCACCTGCTGGAGGTAGGCCTCGCCCTGTTCTTGGGTGAAGCGCTCCAGCTCCTGGTGGTCGATGCCTTCCGGCGGGGCGTCCTCGGGTGCGTCCGGGTCGAACGGGGCGGTGTGCGGCAACCGTTGCAGCGTCTCCAGATACATGGCGAGCTGCCGTTCGGTATGGCGCTCGACCTTGCGACGCAGGGACCGGCCGCCCCGGGCGTGGGCTGCGGAGGTGAGCTGGAGGCGGCGGTCCGGCTGCTCGATCAGGGCGTGCAGGGTCTGGACGTAGACGTCGATCTGTTCGTCGGTGAACCGCGACGGGCGGCGCAGTTCGTCCCTGACCCGCCGGGCGGCCTCCTCGAGCAGATACCGGCGGTGGCGCGGGTCCGTGACGGAGTCCAGCAGGGCCACCACTTCATCGAGGGCGTCGTGATCGGGCACGGTCCAAGAGGTGCCGGTGCTCAGTTGTTTGAGGGGAACCCACAGCACATCATTCGTGGTGGGGGATCCGAGCGGTAATATGAGGGGCCGGTCCGCCGCCGGCCGGCCGGTCTCCACCTTCGGAAGGTGGGCCTTCTTGCGGACCTCCGGCTCGTGCCGTGCGAGACGCTCACCGAGGAGCGGAATGCGCAGCACCTCGCTCACGACGTCGAGGTAGGTCTTCACATGGTGGGGGCCAAACGCCCGCGGTGAGCGCCGGCGGGCGTCGGAGAACTCAAGCAGTACCTCGCCTGAAACACGTTTCCGCAGGTCGTAGCGGCCGGCCAGGACCAGCCTGAGTGGCGGACAGTCGCGTACGACACGGGCCAGCAGACGCAGGATCCCCTCGGTGCCCTCGCGGTCGCCGAGCAGCGGCTCCTCCAGGGTGTCCACGATGACCAGGACCGCGCGATCGAGGGTGTTCAGGCGTGAGACGAACCAGTGGACGATCTCCTGCCGTACCGTCTCGTCGTCGGGCAGCGCGCTGGCCGCCACCGGGCTGCGATGCAACAGCACCCGGTGCCGGGCAAGTTCGTGGAGCGGGGAGAAGCGGCCTTCGGGCAGGCGCAGTCGGAGCTGCTCGACGATCTCCAGCAGCAGCAGTTCGGGCCACCGCATCGCGTTGCCGGGGTCGATCACGTCGAAGTCGATGCGTGCGCACGGAGTGTCCTGGGGGATCGGGACGCACACGCGTGAGACCAGCCAGCGCAGTTGGATCGTCTTGCCGATGCCCCCTTCCCCGTAGAGCTGCCATACGCGCGGGCCGTCTCCGGCCAGGAACCGCAGCGCCTTGTGGCGGATGTCGGGGCGTTCCATGAACCGGGCACAGCGTGCGTAGTCCGCGCTCCAGTAGTCCCGGGCCCGCAGATAGGCGCTGCGGTCGCGCCGCAGCCGGGTGAGTTCGGCGGTCAGCATCGGGTGCCTGTCGGGGTCCTCCAGGACGGCGAGCAGATCCCGGCAGCGGGCGAAGTCCCGGGCGGAGTCGGCCTGGGTGAACAAGTCGGTGAACAGGGCGGCGGCGCCCGGCGGGTCGGTGATCAGCAGATGCCGCAGTTCCTCGGCCGGCTCGGCGCGCCGGCGCCAGTGCGCGGCGAGTTCTCGCTCCACCGAGGCCAGTTCCGCCAGTGGGCCGCCGCCGGGACGGGTCGCCAGCCAGTCGGAGAAGTACGCCGTCCGGTGCGCGTCGCGCAGCAGGAACCGCCCGCTGCCCGGGAGTCGTTCGAGCAGACCACCGGCTTCGAGGTCGTCCGGCGTCGGGGCGTGGTCACCCGCACGGGGCCGCAGGACCACCTCGTACACGGTTTCGTCGAAGGGGCCGGCCAGGGCGGCGAGCCGGAGCAGCGGCCGCCAGTCTGCGGGCAGTTGGGCACGGTGGATGGCATCGAGGCTCTCCCCGGCGGCGATGCGCCGGCCGAGTTCCCGAAGCCTGTGCGCGGCGTCCGCGGCGTGATCGGTCACGGCCGCAGTCCCCTGCGTACGGCCACGCCCATGGTCGCGTGGACCTGGCTGAAAAGGTTCACGGGGAAGTGGCTCGTGTCCTTGAGGAACTTGTCGTACCCCTCGAAGACCGGCAGGGCCGTGTCGAAGGGGATCTCGGCGCGGGCGCAGTAGTCCCGCGCCAGCCGCATGAAGTGCCGTGTCTCGAAGTCACCCAGGGTGACGAGGTTGACCAGGGCGGCGTCCTGGGGCGGGATGTGCTCGCGTACCCAGGCCGGGTCGGCCACCAGCACGAAGCGGAGCCGGCCGGCGAGGCCGTTGAGCACCCTGGGCGCGAGGAGGCGGGGATACAGCTCCTGCCGGAAGGATTCGGGGAGGATGTACTCCGGATGGTCCAGGACGACGAGGTGCCCCCGCTCTTCGGCGGGTTGCCCCAGTGCGTCGGCGAAGGACCGGAACACGGCGTTCTTGCGGTCCTCCGCACGGGGCGCGTCGTCGTTGAACCGCAGACCGATGTCCTCGCCCGTCGATGGGCCGACGTCCGCGTGTGGATCGGGCAGTTCCCGGCGGAGTGTGTCGTGGAAGTCGGTGAAGGCGGCGCCCGGCAGACAGCAGGACTGCCGTTCGTCGCAGCAGGCGTTGCGGATGGTACGGAGTGCGTCGAGCCAGTCCTTGTGGGTCACGCTGCGAACGGTCCGCCGACCGTCCTCTTCTGTGCCCTCATGGGTCAGTTTCTCGCGAAGGTCCACGTACGTGGTGGCCTCTCCGCGCAGCAGGCAGGTCATCAGCCACCAGCGCGCGAGCCAGGTCTTGCCGGTCTGCGGCCCGCCGGACTGGGAGTGACCGGTGATGACGAGCAGCCTGCTCAGCGGCCGCTCCGTGCCGTCCTCGGCCATCGCCCACCATCCTTCCCGGCGCTCGTCGTGCCGCCCCAGGAACAGCCGCAGACAGCTAAAGTCGGGATGGTCGGTGAGCTGCAGCGCCGTGGCTTCGGGCAGCGGGAAGCGTACCGGCAGAGTCAGTCTGCCTGTACGTACCGCGGTCAGCACCGGCAGCGCCCAGGCGGCCGTGGCATGGTGGGCGGCGGCCAGCTGGTCCCGGGCGGCGGCCACGGCGTCGTCGAGGGGGCGTCGCTGGGCCAGGGCGCGGTAGAAACCAGCGGAGAACCGGGTGGCTTCGACCGGTGCCACGTCGCCCTGGAGGGCGATCACCGCCTGGACGCCCCGGTCCAGGAACGCCTCGGTCAGACCGTTCTGCGGGACCGTGCTGTCCATGCCCTGCCGACAGGCGTTGATCACGACCAGCCACGGCCGCCAGGCGTTCATGAGCCCCTGCACGTGATCGGTGGTCAGTTCCCAGTACTCGGCGTCCGGATCGACCGGATCGGCGGCGCCCACCGCACGGTTGAAGGCCACGGCGGAACCCAGATCCACGCCCGGCAGCGCGCCATGGCCGATGAGGTGTAGCACATGCGGCTTCAGCCGCACCAGCGCGTCGGTCAGCGACGCCGGGTTCGGGCCGTCCAGCACATGATGGTGGACCTGGCCGCCCAGCTGCACCAGCGCGGCGCTCCACTCGGCGAGTTCGTCGTCGGCGAGCAGGCTGTGGTCCTGCGGGTTGCAGACGACGAGGAGGACCCTGAGTGGTCCGAGTTCTTCCTGCCCGGGCGCAGAATCGACGGCGGCCGGTGCGCCCCTGACGCGCCGCCACCGCTGTCTTCGGTCGCGGCAGACCCAACCCGAGCCGTCGTGCAGCAGCTCCCAGGGCAGCGCGCGCAGTCTCAGCGGACCGATGTCGAGGCCCACGCGCAGCGGCCGCTCCGCGGTGCTCCTGGCCAGCAACTCCTCCCACAGCCGTAGGACGTCGCCGGTGACGAGTCCGTCGTACAGGCGCCGTCCCACGGCCTGCCGCTGCACGGCGGTCGCCGCGGGGGACACGGCGTCGGCCAGAGGCACACAGGACGCGGGGCTGTCTGCGGCGCGCGTCAGCTCGGGATCGAGCGGTGTGCAGGCCTCGGTGCGGTGGACGACGTCCGTCAGGCGTACGACCAGCCGCTCGACGCCCGGTGCGGTCTCAGCGGCCTCATGGCGGACCTGGAGCAGTACATCCGCCGCCGTGCCTCCTTGCACTTCCACAGCTCGGCGGTCACACGTCGTCGCCGGACGGCCGCCCGAGCTGCTCCCGACGCGGAACCGTCTCGAGCACCGCACCCGTGTCGTCCAGGGCTTCCTCGACCAGCAGCGGTGGGACGGGGGCGCTCGCGGCTCCCCGGCCGGGCTGTCTCGGCCCGTACTCGGCCTGGACGCGCCGCAGCCAGCTGCTGCGCAGCCTGACGACCTGGTGCAGCGGGGCCGCGGCCTGGGCGATCCAGCGGAAGCTCAGGTTCTGGCTGCGGGTGAGCGAGGCGCCCACCGCGACGTCGAGAATCTGCAGCGCCTGTGGTCCCGCCCCGCCAGCGAGCCGCAGTTCGGCGCTCGCGCCGCTGTCGACGCCCACGAGAACGGTCCCGGACCCGGCGTTGATCGTCCGGGTCACCGCGTGCAGGGACTCCTCCCACCTGTCCTGCCAGAACCGCCGCACCATGGTCTCGGCCAGCCGACGCACGTCGGTGAGGCCGGTCTCCGTGACATCGCGGTAGACGATCAGCACGCCCGCGGCACGGGTGAACCGGACCAGGACACCGGCGTCGACGGTCCCGATCGTGGCGAACGCCGGGTCGGCCACGCCCGCCGACTTCAAACGCACTTCGGCTGCGCCGCCGGAGTCGTAGACGAACTCGCCCGGCGGACCCGGCTGAGCCAAGCTGAAGGTGATCCGCCGCCCGGTCAGCGTCCCCGCGGTCCGTACGGACCCGTCGCGTACGTCGAGGACGTCTCCCGGCGCGATCTGCTGGGACAGGGGCCAGGTCAGCCACCAGTCCGCCCAGACGTCGCGCATCGCTCGGCGGTACGCGTCACAGGGCTCGACCATAGCGCGCTCTCCTCCCCCGGGCGGCGCCGCCCCGCCTCGCAGCAGGCTAGCAGTGCGGTCGGCGGTGGTGCATGACGATTCGACAGACGCGATCGGTCCCACCGGAGTTGCGCTCCACGACTCGTTCGCAACCGCCCGCTGCCTGACCGGAGCAAGAGGCGGCGGATTCAACGGGCGGCCAGGCCGTTTCGCGGCGGCTCACAGTCGGAACCTCACGTCCATCCTGATTTCTCCCAACGCGGCGGGGCACCAGGCCGTGAGCTATAGGCTGTCACCATATGTGCCTGATCCCGTACAGTCCGCGTTGCCGGTGCTTCCTCACGGCCGGTCCAGCGGTTGACCAAGAGAAGCAATATGGACATTGAGTAGCCCGATCTCCTGGCGGCGACTCCCCAAAGGGGAGAAAATCGGGCTACGGCCGTCCGGCTGACGTCGCGGAGTCTTGGTGCCACCGGAACCCGACATTGAGTAGGACGCCGGGGACTCTTCGTCAGGCACCCGGAAGTGTTGCTTCGAGCATGTGAATCAGATCTGTGATCCGCGATCGCTGTGCAGGATGCACCCGTCGACGTGTTCACGCCGGGCCACGGCGTTGTCCAGGGCGGCTACGGCGAGGCGGGACTTCATCCGCGCATCAATGGAGTAGCCCACGATCCTGTTGCTGAAGACATCTTTGATCGCGCAGAGGTACAGCTTGCCCTGGCCGGTGGCGTGTTCGGTGATGTCGGCGAGCCACAGCCGGTTCGGGCCGGACGCGGTGAAGTTGCGGCTCACGAGGTCGTCGTGCATCCGGCGGGCCGGCCTTCTTGCCCCGGCCACGCTTCTTCCCGAAGATACTCCACCAGCGGTTGTCCCGGCAGATCCGCCACGCGGTGCGTTCGGCCATGCCGGCCCCGGCACCACGGGCTTCATCGGCCAGGAACCGGTAGCCGAACTCCGGGTCGTCGCGGTGGGCGTCGAACAGCGCGTTCGCGCGATATGCCTGCTCCAGCACGGCGTCGGCAACCGGCTTGCCCAGCCAGCGATAGTAGGGTTGTCTGGCGAGCTTGAGCACCCGGCACGTCACCGTGACGGGCACCCCGTCCACGGCCAGCTCTTTCACGAGCGGGTAGATCCTTTTCCCGGCAGATGCGCCTGCGACAGATAGGCCGCGGCCCGGCGCAGGACCTCGTTCTCCTGCTCCAGCAGCTTGATCCGCCGACGTGCTTCCCGCAGTTCCGCGCTCTCCTGGCTGGTCACCCCGGGCTTGGCCCCGTCGTCGACATCCGCCCGGCGCATCTACTTCCACAACGTCATCGGATGGATGCCGAGGTCAACGGCGGTCTGCTTCTGTTCATTTCCTGCCCGCACCAACGCGATGGCGCGGGCGCGGAACTCAGCGGGGTAGGCGCGGGGCATGTCCGGCAGCCTTTCGTGAAGGCCGTCAGTTAGCCAGCAGAACTGGAACCTGAGAGGTGGGGCAGGTCAAGATGTCACCCGATCGTGCAGCAGACCCCATCGCCAACGTCCTGACGGGCCCGAACTTGCCGTCCGTCGCGATGAGCGCAGGTCCGGCGACGTAGTGGTTGTAGAACTGCTGCACACACGCGACAGCAGACGGGTAGTTGCGCTAGCCGTAGGCCACGTTCGGGGCGTCCGGGTTGGCCTGCGCGACACCCGAAAGTCCGATCACCGCGAAGGCCGCCACGGCCGCTATCGCACCCGCCCGCTTGCCACTGCGCTTCACCATCACTGGGTCCCCCATTCGAGCCAGATCCATGATCAAATTCTGTCGATGGTAGCGGCTCCCCAGGCCTGCAGCGCTTGAGGCCTCTCACACCCCCGCACCGATTCCCGTGAGGCAACCCGGACCCTCGGCGCACGTCCCGGCGCGGGATCCCGCGATCCTCGGTGCTCCAGGCGGGGCGCCGTGCCCAGCCATCCGCAACCGGCCCGCCCCTCTCACCGACGGTGCGGCCCCGGGAGCCCGCCTGACGCTCAGGCCCGCGCTGCTGGTCGAGTGCCCGCCCCGCTCGCAGGGAACCTAGCCGGGCGGGCAAAGCGAGGCACCCGCGCGCATAGGCTGTTCACGGCGCGGCGCGAACAGGCTTTCTTCGGCCTGTCCGCCACCGCCCTCCTGCTGACCGTCATCAGCACCGCCCCGGCACTCGCCGAGCCTCCCCCGCCGCCCTCGACGGCAACCGCCCGCCAGGAGCTGGCGGCCCTGGCCGTGGTCGTGCCGTTCGATGGACGGCTACGCCCGGGACAAGTTCGCCATCTGGTCCACCCAGCCCGGCGGCTGCACCACCCGCCAGCCGGTTCTCGCCCGGGACGTCCAGGACAAGCCGGACGGCTGCCAGCTCGCCTCCGGTTCCTGGGATCCATACCGTGGCCACCGCAAGCACTGGGCGAAAAGGCCCCTGCACGCCGCCCAACACCCACCAGGTCCTCATGTCCGACAAGGCCCCCTAACGTCCTGGCCTCGCCCCCCACGAGCCGCGCAGCGCCTTTCTTCGGCGCTTCGAACGACGCTGGCACACCCTCAAGGGGGATGAGGTTCCCCCGTGGGGGCGGGGGCTGGAAACGCAGTGTCAGTACCCGCCCCTGGCGAGTGGCTTTACGGCGCGGGCGTCCTCCACTGTTCGTCGGCGCGGCCACCGTTCCAGTCCCAGAGTTGCACACGCCCGTTGTTCTGTCCGGCCATCTCGGTGGCGGCGTCCAAGTAGCGGAGCCCGTGTCCGTTCTGAAGGTAGATCGTGTCACCGCCATCAGGGCTCCACACGTACCACTGCTGGTAGGCCGTGCCGTTGCACGACCAGAGCTGTACTCGGTTCCCGTTCCGGCCGCCGCCGGCAGAGTCGGCGTCCAGACACTTGTTACCCGCCACGTTGTAGACGGTGTACCAGTAAGTCATTCCCGGGACCGCCCGGAACTTCCAGTGCTGATAGCTAGTTGAATTACAGCCCCAGATGTGAACCAGGTCCCCGTTACTGCCGATACCGCTGGAATCAGCATCTAAGCACGGCACCCAGTTCACCCGAGAGTTGTTCAGATTCTCGAACACAAGGGCGTCGGTGACGAAATGCGGCGTGACATCCGAAACCGGGCTCTTGGGGACCGACCTCGCGGGCCTGTCCGCAAAGCCGAAAGGCACTGAGGCAGACCTGGCCGGAGCTACCACCGGCTCGGCAGACACGGCCCGGGCGCTGGCCGGTGCGGTACCGACGACAGCCGCCAGGGCCGCCACGGCAAGGGCATGGGCGCTGAAGAGAGAGATACGGCGCATGAGCTCGGAAGACCCTTCGGATACATGGCCTTCACGCCGGGCCGGACTCACTTGCCCGGCGGAGGTCTACGGATTCCTGACACACCCATGAGGCGCTGAACCCGCCGAGTGTGACCCGACAGCCCGAACTATGACCCATGTCACTACTCGCCCCGGCGATCGTCGCCTATCCCCCGACGACCACGATGAAGGGCCCGAGGTTACTGGCGCCGACAAGGCGCTGCCTGCCGTGTGGCCTGGCGAGTTTCACCGCGCAGGCCCGATCTCCGGCACCTGCAAAGCGGCCGCCCTGCCTCTCAGCCGAGGCGCTCTGCCGGCCTTGGGCCGACCGTCTCAAACCGGGATCACCGAGGAGTCGTTGCCACACCGCTCCCGCGGGCGTGACGTGGTTCTGTTCCAGTGGTCGCGGGAATCAGACGACCTGGCGCGAGGTGGAAGAGCCCAGGCGGCCTGCGGAGGCTAAGCCTGCTTCGAGGGGGAAGTCGATCGGTGCGGGCAAGTGCGAGATGCGGGCCGGCGGCAGCCGCTGGCGTGGCGGTGCCGCCGGTTGACGGGGTAGGCGGTCTCAGCTTTCGCCCTGCCCCGCACGTGCCCGGCGGCGCTGGGCGACCGCGGCGGGCCGGGCAGGGTCAGGTGAGGGAGTGCGTTTGATGGCGCGGCTGACGATGGCTGTCTCGACGTGGCTGATGCCCAGCCCTACCAGGTCACGGGAGAGGAAGTCGTAGAGGGCGGTCAGGTCTGGGAAGTACGCGGCCGCGTGCAGGTTCGAGGGTCCCGACGTGGCGAACGCGCCATGCACGGCAGGATGATCGGCCAGCGCTTGCCCGGCCGCGGCCAGGTGGTCGGGGGCCACGTGCAGCAGGAGTTTGGCCTCGATGGGGAGCCCGAGCTGGCGGGGATCGACGAGTACCTGGGTGATCAGGCGGCCCTGAGCGGTCAGCTGGGCGATGCGCCGACGCACCGTGGTCTCGGAGTGTCCGGTGCGAGCGGCCAGGGCCGCGGCGGTCAGCCGCGCGTCGGGGGTGAGGGCGCCGATGAGGGACTGTTCCAGAGCATCGGCGTCGACGCCGTACGGGCCCGGGGAATCGGAAGCCGCCGCCCCGGGGACCGGCTCGGCCAGCGTCAGGGCCGCGCGTTCCGGTGCGGTCAGCACCTGGTGCCGCCACTCGGAGGTGAGTCGGAAGACGTGCAAGATGGTGGCGCTCTCCAGGGACGTGACCGCCTGAGTGGAGGGCAGCTGACGGAAGACCAGCGGGTCGCGCGAGCCGGGCTCCGTGCGAGCGACCGCGAAAATCTCGTCACCCGAGGTAGTGATGTCGATGAACGGGATGTCCTCGCGCTCCGCGAGTGCGGCCACGATTGCGTCGAGCTTTCCGCGAAGTACCCGGATGCGCAGGAACAGGGCCCCGGCCGCGCCCCCGTTACGCGGTCGCGCGACAGGCGAGACCACCACGCGCACGGTGCCGTCGGCGCCGAACGCGTGCAGCCGGCGGCGCACGGTGGCGGGGCTGAGACCCAGCACCTGGGCTGTGCGCTCCGCGGTGAGGCGGCCGTCGCACTGCAGCGCGGCCACCAATCGCTGGTCCACGAGGCTCAGTACAGAATCCGCCGATACGCGCGCCATGAAGGCAAGTTTCGCCCATTCCGTCGCGCTGTGGAACCTGCCCCGGGGACCGCACCCCAAGGATGGATGTCATCCGCCCCCCGGTCCCGACCTACGTCAGCGGACCCGAGCCGCCAAAGGAGCACTCGATGATCCTCGATCCGCGCATCTGGTTCCCCAGCCTGACCCGCTGACCGCCCGCACCATCCCGGCTGCCACCCGCGACCCGGCGAAGGGGGCATGCGGCCCGACGCGACGACGCCTCGCCCGGCCGCAGCCCGACTTTCCCGAATACCCCAGAGCCCCGAACCCGAGAAACGACGGACTGACCACGGAGGTCCATGTGCCCGCGTCCAGACAACGCGAAAAACTAAGCTTCGCCAGCGGTGACACCTCGTGCGCCGCCTGGCACTACCCGGGGTCCAACGGCGGCTGCGTGATCATGGCCGGAGGCACCTCGGTGACGAAGGAACCGGCCTCGGACCTGTTCGCCACACGGTTCAACGACGCCGGTTTCGCCGTCCTGGCCTTCGACTACCGACGGTTCGGCGAGAGCGGGGGCGCGCCACGCCAAGTCGTCCGCTTCGGTGAGCAGATCGCCGACTGGCAGGCCGCGATCGAGTGCGCGGCCGGTCTGCCCGACGTCGACCCGGACGGGATCTCGCTCTGGGGCTTCTCGCTCGCAGGCGGCCACATATTCCGTGTCGCGGCCGACAATCCCCAACTGGCCTCCGCGATCGCGCAGACGCCACTGGTCGACGGCCGCGCCGTCGCTCCCCACGCGCTGCGCTGCATGACGCCCCTCGCGCTCCTGAGGCTCTTCGGCCGGGGCGTCACGGATGCACTCGGCAGCCTCGTCGGACGGCCGCCGCTGCTGGTTCCGACCGCCGGAGCTCGCGGCACGGTCGCCTCGCTCACCACCCCCGACGCCATGGACGGCGACCGGGCCCTGGACCCCGGCCACCGCTACACGGACTGGGAGCAGACGGTCGCCGCCCGGATCGTGCTGCGGCTCGGCGGGTACCGGCCCGGCCGCCATGCTTCCCGGATCCGGTGCCCGCTGCTGGTGGTCGTGTGCGACCAGGACCAGAGCGCGCTTCCAGGTCCCGCCGTCCAGGCGGCCCAAAAAGCACCGGAGTCCGAGGTGGTCCACCTGACGGGCCGGCATTACGCCCCGTTCCTCGAAGCGCACGAGGACGCCGTCGAGGCGGAAATCACTTTCCTGGAAAAACATCTGACACGTTCACATGCCGCTCCAAGAGGAGTGTTGAACAACACTGAGTAGTTCAGTTGCGTGCGAACAGTCCAGTGGCGGCAGTTGGGTAGCCAGGTCACGTTGCCGCCCCCGGTCCCCTCGGAACCGGATGTGCCAGTCATCCCGGCATCCGGCTCAAGCAACCCACAAGGGCTTCGCAGGTCAGCGGGATGAAGCGGCCCGTTTGCCGTCGCCCGCATGGTGCTGGCGATGGCATTCGGAGTGAAGAGTAGGGGAGCACCACCTGTACGCATACCGAGGGGCCGGGCCGCTGTCACCAGCTAGATGGCACCCGCGGCCTCGTCAGCGGCAGCGACTGCCATGGCGGTCGTCTCCGCCGCCGTAACGGTAGCCGCTGTCACGTCGGGGACGGCTCCAGGACTCGTCGTCGACGAAGCGGCCCAGGTCGTCGTACAGGGTCGCGGTGTCGCGGTCGTTGTTCCAGACCTAGGTGCGCCGGTCCTGGTACACGTCGGTGCGGCTGTCGCCGCCTTCGCCTGTGTGGGCACGGACCGTGGACCGTCCGTCGAGACGGCAGTGGTGGAAGGTGAGCAGGCTCCGGACTGGTTGATCGGTCCCGGAGGCTCGGTCGCTGGCCTCAGCTCTCTTCAGGCGGCGGGACGCGTTCGAAGCCCAGGGCATGCATGGTCTCGCTCCCGCTGTCGTCGAAGAGTGCTGGCAGCTCCACCGGGCACCGGCATCCAACCATCCGGCACCCGCGATGCTCCCAGAAACCCTAATATCGAACAACCGCGCCCATGCTGACGATCCATCGGCCCCGCCCCACGGGCCACTCGTATGACGGTGCCGCAGGTCGCCGATCTCATGGAGTGCCGCCAGGTCACGGTGCGCGAGGCGGTGCACCGTTTCCAGCAGCACCATCTGACGCCATCGGCACGGCCGTTGACCACGCACTCACCCGCCGACGCGCACGCATCCAGGAATCAGCAAGAACCTCACCATTTTGGCTGCGCTTGGCCAGCGTAGGCGGACTACTCCAGTAGGGCGGCGAAGCGCCGGGCAAAGAGGTAGGCGTCACCGGGCCAGCGAGCGGAGAGGTACCGGCCATCCTCGACGACGAAGGCCGGGGTGTCGTCGGTGGCCGTACCACGCCGCCGCAGCTCGACCGGCCCACGCTCGAAGTCCGCGGGGTCGTCGAGCGCGGCAACCACCTCGTCCTGGACGTAGGCCGGATACGTCCGGTAGTAGCGGCCGCGCCGCCACGCGGTGAAGAAATAGGCGCTGCGCTCCATGTACTTGGGCAGACAGGTAGTGCGCCGGCCGGCGAGGACGCTGCGGCCCGTGGCCGGATCGACGCTGCGGGCGAGCACGAGGACTCCGTGGCAGATGGCGCCCACCGGCCTACCCGTGGCCCAGAAACGGGCAACCTTCGCCTGCAGGGTGCGGGAGCCGAGGTACTGCCGCATCCCGGGTGCGTGCCCGCCCGGCAGGAGCAGCCCGTCGTACTCCTGCGGTTCCACGGCGTCCCAGGCGAGCGGAGCCCGGAAGGCGGCCTCCCCAGTGAGTTCGCGGTAGAACTCCTTCGGCTCCGGCTCCGCGCCAAGCTGCCCGAAGAGCACACCGGTGAACAGCAGCGGGTCGGCCTGCGGCGGCTGGCCGCCGTGCTCGGTCGCAAACACCACCTGGTGCCCGGCGTCGCGCAGCAGCCGCCAGGGAACGGCGACCTCGGTGACATCGAAGTCCCGGTCCGGCAGCGGAAGGAGGATGCGCATGACTGAATCCCTATCACGGCGCAGCCGTCGACCAGGCACTCAGGCGACAACGCACAGGTGCCCAACGATCAGCATCGGACTTCACTTATGCCGCTTAGTACTGCAACGGTGCTTGCCGTGACTGATGGCCAGATCGGTCGTTGGTGTGGTTATGGGTGGGGACCTTGCTGAAGTCAGGTTGTGGGCGGGTGAACTGGAAGCTGTGCATGAGCGGTTCGTGCACCGTTTCAGCAGGTCGGAGCCGCGGGAATCCGCATGGCTTATATGCGGGGACTGATCGCTCCGCTGCAGCGGAAGAATGGCTGGACGCTGGCGGAGGAAGCCGGGACGCTGTCCTGGTCGTGGGCGACACGGGCTTCTCGAAGAAGGGCATGCGGTCGGCCGGGGTCCAGCGACAGTACTCCGGCACCGCCGGGCGGACGGAGAACTGCCAGGTCGGCGTCTTCCTCGCCTATGCCACCGACCGCGGGCGGACACTGATCGATCGGCGCCTTTATCTGCCCACCTCCTGGACCGACGACCGCGAAAGGTGCCGCCGGGCCGGCATCGACGACGAGGTCGCCTTCGAGACCAAGGTGGCCATGGCCAAGGCGATGGTCCGCCGCGCCATCACGGACAAGATCCCGTTCCGCTGGGTGACCGCGGATGCCGCCTACGGTTTCTCCAAGGGCTGGCGCTCGGCGCTGGAGCGGGCGGACGTCTTCCACGTCATGGCCACCACCCGGCACGACACCGTGGTCACCCGCTGGGCGATCGACCATCCCGTCCACGACCTGTTCAACGGTCTCGCCCGGCAGAAATGGAAGCGCCGTTCCTGCGGCAACGGCGCTCACGGCCTGCGGATCTACGACTGGGCACGCGTCGAGGTGCGGCCCTGGCACCGACACGACCGCCGCCATTGGGTGATCGCCCGCCGCAGCGTCGCCCGCCCGCAGGAGATCTCCTACTACATCGCCTACTGCCCCGCCGAGACCACGCTTGACGACCTGATCCGCATCGCGGGCAGCCGATGGGCCATCGAGGAATGCTTCCAGAGCGCGAAACAGGAATGCGGCCTGGACGACTACCAGGTCCGCCGCTACCCCGGATGGCACCGCCACATGACCCTGGCCATGGCCGCCCATGCCTGCCTGACCGTCCTGAGAGCCCGGGAACTTGAGACCGGGAAAGCAGAAACGGATCCTCCCAGCTCACCCACCTCAGCCTCGCCGAAATACGACGGCTGATCACCCGCCTCACCGACCGCCGACCCACACCCGTCGAGCACATCCTGCACTGGTCGACCTGGCGCCGACGACGACAACACCAAGCCCGCACCAGCCACTACAAACGGCGCGGACACAGCCCCTGAACTGGCCATCAGTCACGGCAAAGACCGTTGCAGTACTAGGCGAAGGAGTACCTCTCATGTCTGCCACCGTCTCCGTCCCCGGCACTTCCCGCACGCGGCGTCTGGCACTGCTGGTGGCCACGACCGGCCTGGCGGTAGGCGGCGCCATGATTCCGGCCAGCGCCTTCGCCGCCTCCCCGCCCGAGCACGCCGCGCCCGCCGCGGCGGCAGCGTTCCACGGTTCGCACGGCCACGGCCGTTCCACCACCAAGACCACCACGACGACCGAGACCACCACCAAGAACCGGCGCGGCACCACGACCACCAAGACCACC
>NZ_JBWKFL010000078.1:0-25665 GCF_056434305.1 Streptomyces sp. NPDC044061
GGACCCGACTGAAGAGGATGCAGTACCGACCCGGCCTCCTCGACGGCTTCATCGCCGAGACCGGCCTGATCATCAACCCCCGACCCTCACCCTGACGAGACAACCTCAGAAGCGGCGCAAGGACAGTCCTGGTTGGCGGCAGAGCCTGCGGGGCAGCGGGGAATCCGAACCCGCATCAGGTCGCTGACCGGGACCGTGCGGGGGTAGGGGCGGAGATTGGGCCACCGCGTCGCCAGCGAGTTGGGGGGCGGCCGGTCGCATCACGGTGGCGCGACCGGCCGGCCTGGGCGGAGTCGTCAGACCATCAGTTGTGAAGCGACGGCGCTTGGACGGCCGGAGTACTTCTGACCTGCTCGTATGTGGTCTGCCGCTGCGGTTGAGGGAGCTGAGTCGCACCGGTGTTGACCGTGGTTGTCCGGTCTGAAGGGCACGCTATGGGCACGCCATCGAGTCGGGGCACGAAGTGGCTGTCCCAGAGGCTGACGAAGCGCCATGACATGTGGCGAGTGCCAGTCAGACGGACGCCATTGCTGGAGCACACGGCGCGGCAGATAGGCCGGGCGCTGTGGTAGCGCGGGCCTGCCAGTCCGGATCGCACTGCCCGGGGCTGGTCCGTTCTACTCCAGCCCGAACCGGCCCCTGAGCCCCTCTGTCCAGGGAGAGTCGGGAAGGAAGCGGATGCCGTGCCGTCGGCACGCGGCCTCGAAGCCGTCGCGGTCTCCGCGTTGCAGAGAAGACAGTTCCTCGAACCACCGTTCGCTCCCCGCGGGAGTGAGCACTTCCATGATCCGCGCCGGAGTCATCCCGGCATTCCACATCGCGTGTACCACGTTGCGCGGCTTCAAGGCCCAGCTTCCCTGGCCGGCCGTCTCGACCGTGTCTCCCACCAGGATGCCGACTTCTCCCGACAGCACATGGACCCACACGTCGTTCTCGTGGGTGTGGGGGGAGATCAGCCTCCTCGGAGGGATGGTCTGCTCGATCGCGGCCAGCACGCCGTTCGTGTCCTCCGAGCGGACCTTGATCACCACCTCGAAGGCCCCCGGCAGGTAGGTGCCATCATCCGGGCCGATGACTATGGGCATGCGGTGAGCCTACTTGAGCCCGGACAGCAATTCGGGCCCGTGAGTGCCGCGTTGAGCCGGAGGAAGGGACCGGATATGGCTGCGTCCGGCGACGTCAGCCTCCGTGCCACGAGTGCCACAGCGCCGCGTACGCTCCGCTCTTCGCCACGAGATCGTCATGAGTACCGAGTTCTGTGATCGTGCCTGCATCCATGACGGCGACGCGATCCGCATCGTGTGCGGTCTGCAGTCTATGGGCGATCGCGATGACCGTACGGCCCCGCAGAACTGCGGCCAGAGCGCGCTCGGCGTTGCGCGCGGTGGTCGGGTCCAGGAGGGCCGTTGCTTCGTCGAGTATCAGGGTGTGCGGGTCGGCGAGCAGGACGCGGGCAAGGGCGAGCTGCTGCGCCTGGGCGCCGTCCAGTCGATGCCCGTCACTGCTGACATCCGTGTCGAAGCCGCCGGGCAGGTCGTCGATCCAGTGTGCCTCGACGGCCGATAGCGCGGCATGAAGCATCGCGTCGGTGGCGTCAGGTTTCGCGATGCGCAAATTGTTTCGCAGGGTGTCGCGGAAGACGTGGTGCTCCTGAGTCACCAGGACGATCCGGCGGCGCAGACGTTCCGGCGCCAGGTCAGCTATCCGCACCCCACCGACGGTGATCGTGCCACGATCCGGCCTGTCAACCCCGGCCAGTAGCCTGCCGAGCGTGGATTTGCCGGCACCGGAAGGACCGACGACGGCCAGTCGCTCGCCCGGCCGCACATCGAGGCTGACGCTGTGCAGCACTTCGTGGCCCTGACGGTACGCGTAGCCGACGTCGATGACTTCGATTCGGTCGTCCGCGGGCTCGGCCGAGTTCGGCGCTTCGGCCGGCGGCGTGGCAGCAAGACCTTCGACACGAGCGTACGAGGCGCTGCTGCTCTGCAACTGCTCCGCCCACAGGAGGATGCTGTCCAGCGGCCCGATCAGTTGGCGCAGGTACATGAAGGAGGCGACGACGGTGCCGAGCGTGACCACATCGCGGTCGTAGAGGACACCGCCGACGAGTAGTACGCCGACCAGCGGCAGCGTGTACGAGATGTTGACGACCGGGAAAAGCACGGTACGCAGCCACAGTGTGCGCAGCCGTGCCTGCCGGGCCGCCCCGACAGCGGCTTCGGTTGTCTCCATGCGGCGTTGCTGCAGCCCCAGTGCCTCCACGGTCCGTGCGCCGTGCGCCGTGGCGGTGAGTACTTCGGCAAGGACCGAGTTCGCCTCGCCCTCGGCAAGATAGGCCGTGCGTGCTCGCCGCAGGTACCAGCGCAGCGCAGTCGCCATGACACTGAGGCCACCGATGCCGCAGAGGCCGAGAAGCGGGTTGAGGCACAGCACCGCACCGATGATGAACAGGGCCTGCACGATCGCGATGCACACGTCAGGTACAGCTTTGCGCAGCGTCGTCGCCACCGCGGTGACGTCGATGGTGCCGCGCGCAACCAGGTCACCGGTGTCCGTCTCTTCCACGATGGAGGCGGGCAGGGCGAGCGTGCGGTCGAGGAACCGTTCGCGGATACGTGCTGCGGTGCGTTCACCGAAGCGCGTTCCGGCATACAGGGCGAAGCGCGACAGCAGGATCTGAACGAGCGTGAACGCGACGATGACCAGTGCCAGCCGGTCCACGCTGGCGACCGCGGCCGGTCCGGAAGCGTCCTTGATGGTGTCCACGATGTTGCCCAACAGGTGCGGGCCGACCAGGCCGGCAGCCGCGGCGAGTCCGTCGAGCAGGACGACCGCGGTGAACGCCCGTTTGTCCGTGCCAACCTCGCGGACGGCCGCGCGACGGACCGCAGCCGCCTGGGCTATGGGGAGCGGCGCGGTCATCGAGGTGCCTCCTCGTCGGCGCCTCGGGACAGCAGCGCCCGGTAGTCGGGTTCCGTACGCATCAGGTCGCGGTGCGTGCCGGTTGCCGCTGCTCGGCCGTCGACGACATGGATCACCACGTCGGCGTGGTCCAGGACGAGGGGCGATGTGGTGGCGACCGCCGTTGTCCTGCCGTGCCGAGCGCTCCGCAATCTGGAGGACATGGCCGCTTCGGTATGCGCGTCGACGGCGGCCGTCGGTTCGACTGCGAGCAGAACGTCGGGGGCGGCATACAGGGCGCGAGCCAGCCGGAGGCGTTGGCGTTGGCCGCCGGAGATGTTGAGGCCCTGCGCGGCGATCACCGAGTCGAGTCCCTCGGGTAGTGCGTCCACGATGTCGGTGGCCACAGCGGTGTGCAGTGCCTCTCGGATGGCATCGTCGTCCGGGTCGTGGCGGCCGGCGACGACTTCTCGGAGGCTGCCGGCAAAGAGGTCGGCTCCGTTGTCCGCGACCAGGATCCGGTCACGCAGTTGGCTGAGCGAGATCCTGTCCAGCCGGACGCCGTCCCAGGTGGCGTCTGACGGGACGAACCGGCTGAGACGTTCCATGATTAACACGCTGTCAGCGGGTCGTGCGCTGACCAGCGCGGTCAGATGGCCGTGCTGCACGGTGATACCCGACACGGGATCGTGCAGGTCGGCCTGAGACAACGGCGCTTGCAGCGCTGTCTTGGTCCTTGATGCCGTATCGGTTTCGCCGTGATCGGGTGCGAGGCTCAGGAATCGGGTCACCCGCCGTGCGGCGACCGTTGCGCGGGAGATGTCGCTGCCGCCTTCAATGAAGAAGGAGACCGGGATCACGAGCACGGCTACATAGCCGTACACTGCCACAAGATCGCCGGTGGAGATCGAGCCCTGGGCTGCCATCCTCGCCGCTAGCCATGTGACCAGCGCCAGAAAGAGTGCTGGCAGTCCGGTGCCCAGCGCGCCGATCCAACTGGTCACCGTGCCTACCCGATAGCCGCTCTCGCGAAGCGCCAGCGATTCGCGGTGGTACCGGTCGGCGTATACGCCCTTGCCGCCAAGGCCGTTGAGAGTGCGCATCCCGGTGATCACGTCGACGAGCCGGGCGGTCAGCGCTCCCTGCTGGTCGCGGTAACCGGTGTCGAAACGCTGCAGCCGACGTAGGAGCGGGCCGACCGTGACGGCGATCATCGGCACGCCGGCCAGTACGAAAGCGGCGATCAGCGGTGAGATGGACAGCAGCCGGCCGGCCACGACGAGGTACGCGACAACCGCGCCGACTCCGGGACCGGTGACGGTGAGGGCCTGTGCGATGGTCTGCACGTCGGTCATGCCGATCGTGACGATCTCTCCGGCCGCCACCCGGCGAGGCAGCGCCCCACCCAGATGCGTCGTATGCCTCACGATCGCGCGCACCGTGCGGAAGGTCGCGTCCATCCGGATTCTCGTCATTGTCCGATGTCGGGCTATTGCGAGCACCGCGTTCAATATGCCGATACCCAGCAGTACCGCTGCCCATCTGATGAGCGCGCCGGTGTCCTGCGTTCTGAGGCCGTCGTCGACGGCGCGGGAAAGCACGTATGGCCATACGGCGTTGCTCACCATCCACAGACTGCCCAGCGTCGCCCCTGCCGCGATTCTGCAGAACTGGCTGGTCACCAGCCACGCCAGGAATTGAGCTGGACCGCGGACGCTTCTCGGAACGGGCGCAGTGAAGGTGTCTGCCATCGGCACACCATACTGACCCATAGCGTAAGCCTGTCGCGCTGTCACACACCGTTCATATTGCAGCCTTGACGCCTGCAAAGATGCTGCTGCAAGCTGATGGCACATCAACAGCTGATGGGGGATGGCGAATATGACAGCCACATCCGTAAAGCAGCTCAACACCTCCGGGTCTCATGAGATCCCCGACGGTCTGCGATGGCTCGAATCGTTGGTGGCATCCCACCGGCGAATTCTTCTCAACGAACCCTTCTATGAGGTTGTTTCCTCAGCGACCTCGACAGTAGATTTCTACTGGGCCCGCCAGCTGCTGCATCACTCGACTGAGTTCCCGGGCGTACTCGCACTGCGACGGGACCTGAACAAGGACCCAAAGTACAGTGATTTCCTGACTCAACACGTCGAGGAGGAAGTCGGTCACTCCGTCATGCTCACAGAATGGCTGCACCGTAACGACCTCGTCCCCGCTGGAGAGGATGCTCTAGCGCCGGTAGCGACCAACGCCACGGTGGCCTGCCTGTCGCACGCCTACAAGGCCGCCGTGACCGGCACTCCCTCTGAGCACATCGTCGCGTTGAATGTCGCCGTCGAAGCGGCGTCCTTCGATTTCTTCAACCAGGTCTATCCGGTCCTCGAACGGTTGGATCTCGCCGACGAGTACTGGCACCTTCACACGGAGGCCGACGAATTCCACTCGGCTGACGGCCTTGCCATGTTGGAGGAGTACGAGGAAGGGTCGCCCGAAGGGCAGGAACTGGCAAAGTGGGCGCGTGAATCGGCAGTCTTCTGGGGAGGCATGCTGAATTCATGGGTCGGTATCGACCGATGGCCGGCCATCCCTGTCACGGCATGATCCGGCTCAATCTGGCGGTGGCTCGGAGCTGCTTTGTCAGATGCCGCGGATGCTACAACCACTTCAGCGACGAGCGGCAACTGGTCAGCGTCGAATCGATCCTGACCTTCCTCCAGTACTGCCAGCGCCAATCGGTTGTGTCCGGCGTCACCCTGTGCGGTGGAGACCCGCTCTCCCGCCCCGACATCGTCACACTCGTCTCGGAGATCGCTGACCTCGGCATACCCGTCAAGCTGGACACGGTGGGGTCGTCGTTCCTCGGATCGAGAGAGCTTCGCTTCTTCGGGGCAGGTCAGGTCGAGTGGACCGATCCCGCGCAAATCGTGCCCCAGCTGAAATGGATCGGGATCCCGCTCGACGGCTGGTCGGAGGAATCGGTCGCCTACTTCCGAGAAGGTAGACCTCATCTGTTCGCGGAAACCCTCGAAATCCTGCGACTCTTGAGCCGGTTCGACACGCCGATCGGGGTCAACACTGTCGTCCATCGTCGAAACGTCGATGGACTCGAAAAAATCGAGGCAGCACTCGCCCCCTTCAACGTGGCCGAGTGGCAACTCTTCGAATACCGCCCGTCCGGGCCTCTTTCCTTCCGGAACAGAGATCGGTTCGCGCTTGATCCGGGTCATTTCGAGGAGATCGACGCGAATTTCTCGGGACCCAGAGACGACGGGCTGGGACCGGAACTCGTCACGGCCAAGGCGGCACGCGAAGTATTGCCTTCACGGTTGGTCGTCGACTCGCACGGGCTGGCGTGGTCCCACCTCGAATGGGTGGAACCACCTTCGATGAACCCGGGCCCTCGCAGAGCGGTCGCCGGAAACATTCAGAACCCGGAAGACCATGCGGACATCCTGGCTGCCGCCATCGCCTGCCTGGACGGACGGGTGCAATCCGAGGGAAGGGTCGCCACGACCGGCTGGATGTCGGGCACGTGACCAGCTGATCGCCTAGCGGCTTTCGGTGCGCGAATGGAATCCGATGCCTACCACGGCCACTCCAATTCGGTTCCCATTTGCACTTGCAGCCGACCTCGGCCGTCCGGAGCCTAGACGCCGCACGCCTCGACACCGAAATCCCCATGCACGTGAGAGGAGACCCCGGACTCGTGCCGCCTGCAAGTGAGGATGAACGAACGCACTCGAGTTCTCCGGATGCCACGACGTCGCCGGAGCCGGACCTGATGACAGGTGCCGAGGTCATTGCGGCACTCATGCGACGTCGTGGCATTCAGGCCGTGTTCGCATACCCGGGAACCTCGGAACTCGCGCTCTGTGATGCCGTTGCCTTCACCGACGGGATGACGTTGGTCAATTCCAGGGGCGACAAGGAAGCCGTATTCATGGCCGGCGGGGGGAACCGGTTCAGCCCCGACCGGAGTGCGGCCGTCCTGCACGGCGCACGGGGTCTCACCAACGCCCTCGGAGCCATTGCCGACGTACGACGCAGCGAGGTGCCCGTCCTGTGCGTCGTGGGCATGGCTTCCACTCCTTCCGCTCCCTTCCTCCCCCCGCATGCCGAGTTTGGCCTCATCCCCGCGGCCGGAGTGTTCGCGAGTGCTTTCTACGACTGCTCAGCGGCGACGGTGCCCGCGGCGCCCGACTTCCTCGACACGGTCAGCGCCGCTCTCGCCGCACTGGACGAAAGGCCCGCCGGCCCTGTGCTGCTCGGGGTTCCGCAGGATGTTCTGGCAGCCCGCTTCGTGCCCCGCGCCGATGTGGCCGCCGCGCCGGTCCGCGCCGCCGTCCGGACCGGGCCGGACCTCAGCGAGGCGAGTTCGGCGATAGCGCGTGCCGAACGGCCGCTCATCCTTGTGGACGACTACGTGTTCAACGCTGGCCCCGGCGTCGAGGAGGTACTCGGCAACTTCGCCGCGATCATCGGCGCGCCGGTCCTTCAAGTGGCGTACCAACGAGGCCCGATGCTCTTCCAGCAGATCAGACCCGAGAAGGTCCCCGACCATCTCGGCACCTACCTTCCGACCGACCGGCGGCACCGCGCCCTGATCGACGAGGCAGACCTCGTGATCACCGTGGAGGACCGCAACATGTATCCCCGCGTGGTGGGCCAATTGGGCAGCTCTCGGAAGATCGCGTTGACGAGCAGCCCGGCCGCGGCGGCGAAGAACGGATATCTGGGACCGGACGGTCTGGTCGTCACCGGAAACGTGGTGAAGACCCTCGACGCCCTCGCGGCCCTGCAGACTCCGAGAACCCCGTGGCACCGGTCGCCGTGGCCCGCTGAACCACCTGGCCGGGGCACCTCCGACAGCGGTCGTGAACTGGTGGCGTCCCTCAGCGCCGGACTCGCCACGGCGGTGGCGCCCGTCCTGGTCGACGACAGCCAGATGTTCGGGGGGCTCGTCGCCAAGAACTACGACCTCCTCCCGGCCGGAACCCGCGTGTACGGAAGCCATGGCGGCTTCGTGGGCAGCGGACTCGCCACCTCCATCGGCATGGCCGCCGCCCATCAGTCGTCGACGGTGATCTGCTGCCTTGGCGACCAGGGATTCACCAACGCGGTCCAGGCCCTGGCGGTCGCCGGCGAACGAGCCGTCCCGATCCTCGTGATCGTCTGCAACAACGGTGGGAGCGTCTCGCTGCGCAAGCAGCTGTCATCCGAAGGACTCGGCGCCGCGACGGCTGACTTCCTGGGCAACGTGGACCCTCTCGACTACGCAGCCACAGCACGCTCGTTCGGCCTTGAGGCGTCGACGGTCCGATGGCCGAAGGGCTTGCCGGGCGATGAACCGGCGCACGAGGCCGCGCGGTCGCTGAAGCAGCGGATCGAGGACGCCTTCGCGAGCCGGAAGCCCCATCTCATCGAACTCGTCACTCCCGGTACGCCGGAATTCTGGACGGGTGTTTGGAATGTCGACGGCATCACCGAGATGATCGAGAAAGCGGGTCGATGAAGGCGGCAGTACTCAACAGAGCGGGCGACAGCCTCCTCGAAGTGCGCGACGACGTCGAACTGGTCGATCTGGGCCCGGACGAGGTACGGGTGCGGATCGCCGCATCCGGCATCTGCCACTCCGACCTGTCGGCCATCAACGGCAGTCTCTGGATCCCGGTCCCGGCGGTGATGGGACACGAAGGCGCCGGAGTGGTCGACGCGACCGGCGACAACGTCACCCATGTCCAGCCCGGCGACCACGTGGTGATCGCGGTCTCCGTACCGTGCGGAGAATGCCGCAACTGCGCGGTACGCAAGGCGCCGCACCTGTGCGACAAACTCTTCTTCGAGGTGGCGGGCAAGCCACATTTCCGGTCCGGTGGAAAGCCGTTGGCCGCGATGGGGGCCATCGGAACCTTTTGCGGCATGGTGACGATCCGCAAGGAGAGCGCCATCGTCATCCCCGATGACGTGCCGTTCGATGTGGCGGCCCTCCTCGGATGCGGTGTGACGTCCGGACTCGGCGCCGTACTCAACACGGTGAAGGTGCCCAGCGGCAGCAGCGCCGTGGTGATCGGGCTCGGTGGAGTCGGTATCGCCGCGATCCAAGGCGCGCGGCTGGCTGGCGCCGAGGTCATCCTCGGCGTCGATCCTGTCGAGTCCAGGAGGGCTCAGGCGCTGGAGTTCGGGGCCACACACACCTGCGCACCGCAAGAACTCCAAGCCGTCACCGCCGAGTTGACCGGCGACGGTTTCGACTACGCCTTCGAGGCCGCCGGAAACGCGGTCGCCATGCGTGCGGCCTACGACTCAGCACGACGGGGCGGCACGGCGTGTGTGATCGGCCAGGCGGCAGAGTCGGAGAAGCTCTGCCTCAGCGCCTCCGAGATCTACTACAACGAAAAGCGTCTGACCGGCAGTTACCACGGATCTGCGGACTTCGGCTCCGACGTCGGCCGCTTCATCGACTACTGGCGCACCGGCGCACTGGAGCTGGCAGGGATGATCACCCACCGTTTCGGCCTGGACGACATCAACGAAGGCTTCCGGCACATGAGCAGCGGTGTCGGCATCCGTTCCGTGATCACGAGCTTCTGACCGGCGATACGCCGAAGAAGTCTCGACTGAGACGGAGGAGCGAATCCATGCAGTACAACTTTCTCGGCCGTACCGGGCTTCGGGTGTCAGCCCTCTCGCTGGGCACCATGACCTTCGGGGGCAGCGGAAGCGCCTTCTTTGAAGGAGTAGGGGGCACCGACCAGAAGGAGGCCACCGCGATCGTCCACGCCGCGTTGGACCACGGCGTGAATCTCTTCGACACCGCCGATGTCTACTCCCGCGGCGTGTCCGAGCAGATGCTGGGGCGGGCATTGCGAGGCCGTCGTGACAACGCCCTCATCGCCACCAAGGTGCACGGGCGGATGAGCGACGAGGCCAACGACCTCGGTCAGTCGCGCCACCACATCCTCGAGAGCTGCGACGCCTCGCTGCGCAGACTCGGCGTGGACCACATCGACCTCTACCAACTGCACGGCTACGACGCGTACACCTCCTGGGAGGAATCGCTCGACGCGCTCACGGACCTGGTCCGGCAGGGGAAGGTCCGCTATATCGGCTGCTCGAATCTGTCGGCCTGGCATCTGATGAAGGCGCTGTCCGTCTCCGAGCGCCAGGGGTTCAGCCGGTTCGTCGTCCTCCAGGCGAACTACAGCCTGGTGGCCCGCGAGGCCGAGCATGAACTAATTCCGCTGTGCGCGGACCAGGATGTCGGCTTCTTGGTGTGGAGCCCCTTGGCGGGCGGCTATCTGAGCGGCAAGTACCCGCCCGGCCACGACAGCACCGTGCCGGGTCGTCGAGCGGCCGTGGGTGACCCCGGCACGATCGACCCGAACACCGGAGCCACGGTCCTCGCGGTGGCGGAGGACATCGCCAAGGCGCACTCGGCCACCCCAGCACAGGTGGCACTCAACTACCTGCTGGCCAAGCCGGCCGTCACCTCCGTACTCGTCGGGGCCAGGAGTCTGGAGCAGGCCGAGGACAACTTCGGCGCGCTCACCTGGTCGCTGACGGAGGAGGAGATCGCGGCCCTGGACGCGGCCAGCGAAACACCGCTGCCCTACCCCTACTGGCATCAGCGGCAGCACAACGGTCGGCGTTATGCGCGCTCGTAGCCAGGACGCGGCCGATGCCGGCACGGAAGAGGTGCTTCTCCTCGGGCCGGGGGCCGGTGGCGGCACAGTCCGGATCGATGACACCGTGCGGCGCGAACCCGGCCGGGCCTCGGAGGCCATGCTCTCGGTGCTGCGGCACCTCGAATCCGTCGGCTTTGCAGGGGCTCCCCGCGTACTGGGACAGGACGCGAAGGGGCGGTGGGTGCTCACCTATGTCGAAGGCCAGGTGGCGCTGCCGCCCTACCAGCACTGGGTGGCCGACGACTCGCTTCTGGCCAGCGTGGCGATCCTGCTCAGGGGCTACCACCGGGCTGTGGCGGACTATCGGCCCCCGGCCGGTATCCGCTGGCCGAGCCAGCCTCCCGTAGGCCAGCGTGGAGCCCTCGTCGGCCACTTGGACGTCTCGATGGCGAACGTGGTGTGCCGCGGCGGACGGGCCGTTGCGCTCATCGACTTCGAAGAGGTGGGGCTCGTCACCGCACTCTGGGATGTCGTGCGCACGGTCCGGCACTGGGTGCCGCTCCTCGCGCCCGAGGACGTCCCCGACGGGCTGGCCGCACTCAGAGGACGTCAGGGAGAGCGTCTGCGGCTGTTCGCGGACGTGTACGGCCTGACGGAAAGCGAGCGGGCCGCCCTGGTCGAGACCGTCCTGCTGAACGCCGACGACTCGTATGCGCGGATGCGACGCGGAGCTGCCGACGGTCACCCCGGCTACTCGGCGGAGTGGACCGGTGAAGCCGCCCGGCGCAATCGGCGCGGCCACGACTGGGTCAGGACCAACCGCGGCCACCTCGAAGGGTGGCTCTCAAGGGCCGACGCGACGCGCAACGAGTTCGGGGGGCGAGCTTCGTGATCAAGGCGATTCTGTGCGACATCGACGGCGTCCTCATCACAGGCCAGTCGTTCAAGGCGGTTCTCGAACGGGAACACGGCATCGACCCCGCGGTGACGGCCCCCTTCTTCGAAACGGTCTTCGCCGACTGCCAGCGCGGCGTCGCCGACCTGCGCACGGAACTGGCCGCGGTGCTGCCAGGCTGGGGATGGACGTCGAGTGTCGATGACTATCTGCGGCAATGGTTCGCCGCCGAGAGCGACGTCGACCAGGAAATGCTCGCGCTGATCGGCTCCTATCGCGGTGCGGGACTGGGCTGCTATCTCGCGACCATGCAGGAACCCTTCCGGGCCGACTTCATGCTGCGCGAGCTGGGGCTGGCCGACCACTTCGACGGCGCGTTCGTCTCCCACGCCATCGGACACGCGAAGCGTTCACCCGTGTTCTTCCACAGGGTGCTGGACCAACTGCCCAAGTTCCGGCCGTATGAGCTGGTCCTCATCGACGACCAGTACGCAAACGTCCTCTCGGCGCGCGCGGCAGGTCTGTTCGCGATCGAGTTCACCACACTTCCCCGTCTGAGACGGTCGATCGAAGCGCTGATCGCAAATCAGAAGCCGGCGAAAGGAGCACAGCGATGAGTCTCACAGACGGCAAGCGAATGCTCCTGTGCGACTACCAGCCGGACAGTGACAGCGCGGGATACATCGACATGGATGGCGCACGCTTCACGGAACCCTTCTTCGTGCAATCGGTCATCGCCAGGCTGGGGACGCTCCCGCGCGTGGTGGAGCTGGCAGGCGATCGACGGGAGCTGAAGTCCGTGCTCAAGGGCCCGAGCCTGCCCTTGCGCGGCATGATCTTCCATACCGGCAGATGCGGTTCCACCCTGCTGTCCAACGCGCTGTCGGCCATGGAATCGATCATGATTCTCAAGGAACCGCTCTTCCTGTCCTCGCTGTCCATCGCCGCCACCCGCCCGGGTGTCGATGAGCTGACCGACCGCGCCCGCTCGCTCTTCTCCCACGCGCTCGCGCCGACCACGCCGCAGCAGACCGATCTGGTCCTCAAGCTGACCAGTTGGAACGTTCTCGTCAGCGATTTCTGGCAAGCCGTAGCAGAGCGTTGCCCGCGTGTCTTCGTCTGGCGCCCCTGCGCCGAGGTCATGGAATCCATGCTGGAGTCCCCGGCCGGCTGGGCGACGGGCGTGGAGCCGTTTCTGCCGTCGTCCGTCCTCGAAGCGGAACAGGCATCCACCGCGTCGGCCGCGGCGCAGGGGCTCTCGCTGCCCATGAGAACGGCGATGGCGGCGTGGCTGGCCACTGCAGCGAAGGGCATCGAGCTGGCCAGAGCGGGCGCTCTCGTCATCCCCTACGAGGCCATCCGGCACGACTTCGGCAAGGTCGTCGCACGAGTGCTGGACCACATGGGCATCGCTGCGCCGCCCGAGGGGCTGGCGGCCGCGGCCTCGGTCGCGAACGTCTATTCCAAAGACCCGTCGGGGACCTTGCCTTTCACGTCCGTACGGCCGCGCGCGAAATTGCCCGACGCTCTCAGAACGGCGATAGAGACCGCGGCCCACGACGTCGAGGCCGAGCTGACGGTCCTGTCCGTCCCGCTGAATCGGCAAGTGGAGCGTCTGTGATGCATCGGACCGCTCACCCACTCGACTCCTGGCCCGATGACGCGCATGGGCGGCTGCGGATCGCTCTTCGCCGGCTCGAAGCCGGAAATGGCGGTGTCGTCCTCCTGGACGCCGTCCTCCACCGCGACTGTGCGGCTGCGCTCGCCCGACTCGCCGCATCCTTCCGCAGCGAAGGCCGAGCCGTGTTCCAGGCGAGCGCCCGGCCGGCGCACCGCCCCTTCGACCTCGTGTCGCGCGCGTTGGGCAGCGCTGCGGGCGAGGGGGCGGACACCCTGGCAAGCACTCCGTACGCGCCGGTGACTGAGCGGACCGGCCTGTCGATCCTTCCGCGAGAGGTCGTCGCCCGGTTTCGCGCCGTCTCCGGGGTTCTCGGGCATCTCGCCCAAAGCGCCACCGGCGCCCCGGTGTTGGTGGTGCTCGAGGACATTCAGTGGGCGGATCCGGCCGACGTCATATTCGCCACCCACCTACTGGCGTACACCAGGACCTCACCGATCTTGTTCATCGCCACTCACGATCAAGGCCGACCCTCGGTCCAGCTCGCCCGCTTCCTGAAGGCCGCCTCGGCTCGCCAGTTCGACCACGAGGGCTCTACTGAATTCTGCCCTGGAGTCTCACGATGACCGGCATCAATCCCAGACTCGGTATTCCCGTCGACGAGACGGTACGAGGACTCGACGAGCTCGCGGTCGCGCTCAACTACTGCGTACTCCTCCTCGCATCCTGGACCTGTGACATCCCGGAGACCGAGGCAAAGATCCTGGTCGGGGACCACCTGCACCGAGACGCTCGCACGGTGTCCGCTCTGCGGTCCCGTATCGGGGAACTGGCGCACGACCCCTCGCCTCAGGTCGATCCGACGAGTCCGCCGCAATGCCCCCCAGATATCGCGGCGGTCTCCCGGACGGACGCGACCCTGCTGCGGCTGTACGGGCTCTACTTCGTGGTCAAGAGCCGCATCGCGGAACAGATGCGGCGGCATGCGGGCGAGACTCATCCAGTGGCCGACGAACCGACGGTCCGTTTGCTACTGGAGGCGGCTGGTGACCTCGAATCGCAGATCCATGACGCCGGTGAGGTCATGGGGCGGCTACGGATGATCTTCCCCGACTTTCCGACACGGACCGCTACAGCCGTGGAGTGGGATCGGGCCAAGGCCGTCGCAGCATCGGGTTTTCGGCACATCCGTCCGACCGAAGCCCGACGGGATTCCCGGTTCCGGATACTCTCCGAGGCCCCGCCAGTACCTCTCACCAGCAGCGAGAGCATCCCGGCCCATCTGCACGGCGTACTGATGGCCACCGAGATTCCCACGATCGAGACCTGCGGACGAGCGATAGCCGACTTTCCCGGCATGCCCTGGGAGTTCGTTCTCGACATGGGACGCCAATCGTGGGACGAATCCCGTCACGCGCGGCTGCTCTACGAACGAATGATCCAGCTCGGCGGGCATCCCGGTATGGAACCCATCGACCGGCAGGTCTGGGATCTGACCGACGGGCTGCCGTTGGAGCTGCGGCTCGCGGTCCATCAAAGGACCGGCGAGTGGCTCGGAGTGGACGGGACAATCCTGAACGCCGGACGGTTCCGGGACTACGGCGAACCGCTGGCGGCCCAGATGTTCGACTACATCGCGGTCGACGAGATCACACACGTCCGCCTCGGCAACAAATGGGTGCACCGCCTCGCGGGCAGCGACGAACGAGTTCTGGAAATCGAGGAAGCCGCCCTTAGGCACAGATCCGGATTCGGTACGACGGTGAACGGCTCTCCCAGACTCCCCTTCAATCGCGAGGTGTGTGTACAAGCGGGCTTCAAGGACTGGGAAATCGCGGTTCTGGAAGAGCGCAGGACCGGACTGCCGACCACATCAGAATCTTGACAACGAACTGATCATGGAGGGTCACGTTGGCAGATATCGACACACTCACCCGAGCATTCCGTGACTATCTCGCCTCTATGCCGTCGCAGCTGAACTACATACTCCCTCAGGAACTTGCCGGAGCGATCCGCGAGGACAAGGAAAAATTCTTCATACTGGACAACCGGACACCGGAAGCTTATGCGGCGGGACACATCCCCGGTGCGGTCAACATTTGGCTGCAAGACATCCTGGAGCCCGAAAATCTCGCCCGCCTGCCCCGTAACAAGAAAATCGTCGTGTGCTGCTGGGTCGGCCACACGGCCAGCCAGCTGCTTCCCATACTGTCGACCCTCGGATTCGATGCCGTCGGACTGAAGTACGGAATGGGTACGGCGAAGCAATCCTCGGAGTCCAAACTCGGATGGGCGGAGCAGAATCTGCCGGTCGAGACGAGCCTGACCTGAGCGCGAAAACAAACTACTGACGGGAGAATATTTCTGTGAATGTATCCGAGACCGCACTTTTCCGTTCCCTGTACGGGAACTTCAGTCTGGTGGCATTCGAGATGGCCCCCGACCGAACTCATCTGGCTCTGTGGCAGGGCGACCTGACATCCGACGAGCCCTTGCTCACGAGGGTCCAGTCCGCGTGCACTACGGGAACCGCTCTGGGCGCGATCATCTGCGAGTGCAGGGACCAGGTGGCGAAGGCGGTGGCCAGTATCGCCGAGGAGGGACGTGGCCTCTTCTTGTACTTGGACGAGGAGGCGCGCGGGCACGGTATGCGCGAGAAGGTCAACGGCATGGTGGAGATGAACCACGGCGCGAGCACGGTGACGGCGTACACCGGACGCGGCCTGCCCGCGGACCGGCGCACCTATGACGATGTGGCACCCATACTCGCTCACTTGGACACGACCAAGCGACTGCGCGCCATCACGAACAACCCTGCCAAGGTCTCCGCACTGTCCCTGAGCGGATACGAGATCACGGAGCGGGTGCCGATCGAGGTGGAGCCGACCGAACTGACCCGTGACTATCTCCGGACGAAGAAGTCCGATCTCGGCCACCTCCTCACGCTGGTCGACAGCTGAGGCAGCGGACAGAGGGGTACCGAGTCGGCGTTCAGGCGCCGGCTCGGTACCCACGGAGGTCGGTTTCCATGGAGGTTGGCCATGCGCTTCACGCTGGGATGGCTCTTCTCGCTCGAACCTGGCCCCCACAGCCCGGCACTCCAGTTGGAGGAGGAAGTCAATGGCTTTGATCCCCATCGCCAAGTCGTCGTCTGCGCCTGCGTTCAGTGCGACAGAGGCGCGTCGCGCAGTCGGAAACAGCTCGCGCGGTACGGCGTGGCGCGTTGGTCGGCCCGGCGGTGCGCGCTGGTCGCACGGATCGTGCCGTAGCCGGACATCCGGTGTGCCCGGCATCGCTTGCCATCATGAGCCGCAAGGGTGGTGACAGCCATCGGCCCGGTGGTGGCAGGGGTACTGGTGGCGCTCCAGGTCGCGGCCATCCTGCTCCGGGTCGAGGCGTGGCCGTTCTCCGCCTATGAGATGTACTCCCACGACTGGCGAGTGTCGACCGTGGCCACCTACCGGGTCAGACTCGTGCTCGTCGACGGCGCCGCGGTGTGGTGGCAACCGCGGCTCAACAAGGACAAGCAGGCATTCTCCATCTTGTTCGGCGGCTTGGTGCAAACGTCGGCAGACGCTGAGGAGTTCGGTGTGCGCGCACGCGAGTTGATCGAACGCCTCGTGGTGCCGGACGTGTTCGGCATTCTCCTGCCCACTGACCGCTACCGGAAAATTCAGGTGCTGGAACGGCGGGTCGCCAGCAGCCACAGCGACCTCACGATCGATGATCGGTTGGCGTACTCGGTGCTGGTGAGCCGTCCGAAAGCCGACACTGCATGAACTCGGTACGCGTTCTCACAGCGGCATACGCCGCGGGTTCGGCAGTTGCGCTGACGGTGGGTCTCCCCGTGAGGTCAAGGCTGTTCCGGAGCGATCCGGGTCGACCGATGCCGTTTCTCGGACTGCTTCGCATCCCCAGACTGTCCACGGTCGCCTTCGACGTCACCGGCGTGCTGTTCCCAGGAGCGCTGCTCCTGGCGGCTACCGGTTGGCAGACCCGGTGGATGCTGGCATCTGCGATCGTCCTGTACGTTCTCCACTTCGGCCAGATTCTGGACCGGTCCGGAATCCTGAAGAAGACCAATCTCACGCCTCTGTACCTCGGTACGTTTCTCGTGACGCCCGGCCTTGACGCACCCTGGACGGTTTCGACCCCTCAGTGGCCGGTCATCGCGACGCAAGTGTTGCTCGCCTGTACGTATTTCGCTGCTGGCCTTGCGAAGCTAAGAAACACCGGACTGCGCTGGGCGACCGGCGAACCGCTCCGCGCCTACCTCCTTGACAACTATCTCTGGCGCGAGGCCCGACTCACCTGGTGGGTTGCACAACACCGCACGCTGTGTTCCCTGATGAGCAGTTACGCCCTCGCGGTCGAACTGCTCTTTCCGCTGGCGCTGGCGTCGGACGTCACCGCGGCCGCCCTCATGCTTGCCACGATTGCCATGCATCTGGGGATCCACGCCGTCATGGGTATCAACTACTTGCGCTACTGGTGGCCGAACTACTTACCTTTCGTCGTTCCACTCGTTGCCGGACTGTATTGACCGAGTAAGGCACTTCGACCGAGATCGAGGAAATGTGGAAAAATCCCCGATACAGTATGTAGACGTCTTCGAGCGTCAAGAAATCCCTGCGCCACCGAAGGGCTACCGCTACCTTGAATTCCTCGGAGGCGATCGACAGCTCCGTTGCTACCTGGTGCCGAAGGGGATGCCGCGAAATCGCTTCATGAACGAGTGCGGTGATCTGCTCGACGAGAGCCTGTCACCCATATACGACCACAACGGCATCACCGTACGACAGGATGCCTCATATGCGTTGCCGGGGTTCTACATCGTCGGCCTGCACCATCAGTACCGGGCGCTGGACGAAATGGACGAGAGAACGCACCTGCGGCTTTTTCTCATCCTGCGCGAAGTCCGCGCCGGGCTCCGGACAGCCCTCGGAGTCAGGCAAGTTCACCTCTACTACGAGGAGAAACCCGACGAAACGGCTAGTGTGCACTACTGGGTCATGCCAGCTCAACACGGCGCCGCGGTCCCGGCAACGGTCATCATGCGGCTGAACCTGAGGGAATATCTGCGGCAGTTCCATTTCGCTGAACAGCGCGCCGCGATCATCGAGCACAACGATGCCATGCGCGCCTACTTCGAGCGGACGCAACTCAGGCAACGAGACGATCGGCTGGCGGTCTGCCTCGAAGAAACTTCTGCGGAGTGACCACCTGGGTTTCAACACGGCCGCTCAACGGGCAGCCGGGGCGATTGACGACACTCGAGGGCAGCGAGCTGGGCGAGGGCGTCGTGCCAGCGCAGGTACGCCAGGCCGAACAGGGCACGCTGGTGCGGGGGGAGTTGCTGCGGCCATCACCCTCGCGGGTGACGATGAGCATGGTGACCCACTCGACCAGGCGTGAGGCAGGTCGAGTGCGGCAGAACACGGAACCAACGGGGCTCGGCCACCAACGCGGTGAGAGGTGTTTGCGGGCCGCGTCCCAGCAGTACAGCACGTGACGCGGCACCGCACCCGGTTTCAGACGTCGATGCGGGCGACCTTACGACCGACCTTGAGGTACAGCTGGACACCATCGAGTGGCCCCTCGCCCCTGACCACTTCGCCGAGGGTCTTTTGAACAGAAGCCTCCGGGATCGGCGTGGGCTGCTGCTCTCCCTTCGATTCGCGGATCAGACGGAGGCCATTCTGCTGAGCGACACGGCGCACGGCGGAGACGCTGGGGGCGAAGTCCAGCGTGCGGCTGATGAGAGCCCCGAGCGTATCTTCGGCATGGTCCTTGAGGGAGACCACCGGTAGGTTCTGGGCGTCTCCGAACGAGCGCTTGGAGAAACGCGCAGTGAACTCTTCGCGAGCGGCGGCAGCGGACTCCAGGCCGTGCAGAGCGGCCACCACTTCGCCGGCCAAGATGCGCTTGACCGCCATAGGGTGGGCGGTTCCCTCCGCCAGGCGCTTGGTGACGACTCGGATCTCGTCGTCAGTCCACTCGGTCAGCAACTGGAGGTACGGCTCGGTCAGGTGGTCCGGGATGGACATGATCCGGCCGTAGACGTCATCGGGTGACGCCGTCAGGCCCACGTAGTTGCCCTTGCTCTTGCTCATCTTGGCGCCGGTGCCGTCGGTGCCCTCAATGAGCGGGGTGGTGATGACGACCTCGGGGGTCCGGTCCGAGATCTCCATGACCTTGCGGCACATCTGGAGGTTCAACAGCTGGTCCACGCCGCCGAGTTCGACATCGGCATCGATGGCCACCGAGTCCCACGCCATGGCCACGGAGTAGACGAACTCGGCGACGGACAGTCCCTGTCCCTCGGCGAGCCGAGTGCGGAAGTCCTCGCGCTGCAGCGACATGGAGACCGGCACCCGGGCAAGGACGCTGACGAGTTCCGGCAGAGTGACCTTGCCCAGCCACTCACTGTTGAAGCGCAGGTCGGCGCGCTCGAAGTCGATAAACGGTGTGACCTGCTGTTGGTAGGTGCTCAGGTTGCGGGCGATGTCCCCGTCGGTGAGCGGCGGTCGCTCCGAGGAACGACCCGAGGGGTCCCCGATCTTCGCCGTCACGTCGCCGATGATGAAGACGACGTGATGGCCCATCCGCTGGAACCGGCTGGCGATGATGATCGGCACTGCATGGCCGACGTGGACATCAGGCGAGGTCGGGTCGATGCCGTACTTGACGACCAGTGGACGTCCCTTGGCGTGTGCGGCTTCGATCTTCTCGGTGAGCACCGCGGCCGAGGGGATCAGGTTGATCGCGCGTCCCTCCACCAACAGGGCCTGCTCCTGAGGGGAGAGGTCGGAGAGGTCCAATGAACGCCGCGCTGTCGTCTCGGCGAGCAATTGCGCGACCGTATAGTCCGCGGCCAGGTCCGTTCCCTCGAGGATGGGCAGGACACGGGCGACGGACTCACTCAAACGGCTCATGGCGCCTATACGCTCCTGGGTCGGACAACTGGCCTGACCAGTACGGGAATGGAACGGCGATTTTATCATCGCCGCCTTCGGTGAATCATGGGAATGAGCATGAAAATCGCGTTACAGAGCTTGCCCATGGGCATGGGGCGGTATTCATCGCCTAAACGTGAGGATTTTCGTGTATCGCAAGGTCGCCGTCGCGTCGGCTATGCCGACCGGCCGTGCCGGGTAGATCTCCTCCAGATCCGACTCCTCGCCAGGGTGACCTCGCGTCCCTTCGCCCGTGCCGAGCGGAGAGTGAGTTCCGCTCGGCACGGGCGAAGGGCAGCGTGCACCTCCTACTTCCGCATTGCTGCTCAGGGCCTCCCACCCGCGGTGGAGGTACACAAAGTCACGATGGAGGCGAACACGTCTGTCTTACCGGTGAGTTTGAAAGAACGGCCAGCACCCGTGGCGGTGCAACCACCCATCAGCGGCAGGACCAGGAACCCGCAGTCGGAGTGGACCGGGCGTGTGCCTCACCCGCCTTCAGATCCAGGATCCTGAGGCCGGGCGAGGGTCAGTAGAGCGTGTGGGAGACGTCGGGCAGCCAGCCTTCGGTGAATCCCGCAAGAAGAGTGATGGCCCTGAGGGGTTACCCGTCTGCGTCGACTGTGCAGGTCGTCCAGGTCCACAAGGTGTTTCGGCTTCCCGCTCGCACGCTGTCCGCGTTTCCGCGTTGCTGACACGGGAGATCAGCACGTAGGTCCACGTCACGCGTTCGTGCTCCCGGATGGCTAGAAGCTCGTGCGTCACGATGTGGCCTCCTGCGGGTGCGCCCGACTACTTCGAGGCGTCCTCGATGGCCTCGAAGATGTCGGCGTCGGTCTCCTTCTGCCAGTCGGGCAGGTCGAGCCAGTCGGCGACGTAGCCGGGCTTGGGGTCTTCGAAGTGCCGGTACATCTGGGCGGTCCAGCAGGTGGCGACGAAGCGGCTCTTCTGCTCGCGGGTGAGGCGGGAGGCGCGGCCGTCGCTGAGGTCGAGGAACTGGCGCACCTGGTCGTGCACGGCACCGGCGGCCTGCCGCTCCCACTCCGGGGTTTCCACCCAGGGGGTCACGTAGCCGGGCTTGGGCTCGCCGGGGAAATGCTTGCGCACCCCGGTGATCCAAGCCTCGCGGAACAGTCGTGCGCCCTCGGACTGCGACATGCCTTCCCCTCTCGTCACGTCGTGCACAGTGCGTCGATCTCGGCACCCAGTTCGACCACGCGGGCGAAGGGGCCGAGGTCCGTCTGCAGCCTCTGGAGTCTACGGGCGACATAGCCGGAGGAGGTTTCCCGCGCGAGCCGCAGTGCCTCGCAGCCGTAGGCGAGGACTTGGTCCGGGTCATGTCGCTTGGCGCCGATGGACGCGAGGTCGGTCAGGACGGCACCACGGCGCCGAAAGGACTGGCCGGAGGCGAGGGCGTCCTGGCCGAGGGCGGTCGTGAGGGCCTTCTCGGCGAGGTCCAGGCGGCCGAGCTGGAGGTAGCGGGCGCCGCGTTCCTCGGCGAGGCGGGAGCCGTCGAAGCGCAGCCAGCCGCCATTGTGGGCCGGGCCATTCAAGTTCGTCACCTTCTCCGCCGTATCGAGGGCCTGCTCGCAGGCGGAGAGGTTCCCGAGGCCGGCGTAAGCCTCCGCCTGGACGGAGGCTACCCCAGTAGCGGGTGGCCAGGGAGCTGTCCCCGCGCCGGGCCACCCGCTTCGCGGCTGAGAGGGTATCGGCAGCGTCGGCATAGCGGCCCTCGTACAGGTCGACGTAGGCGTGACGGACCAGAGCGCATGCCCACAGGTCGTACGACTTGGCTTCCTTGCTGGCCGAGGCGGCAAGCGTGTACGAGGCGGCGGCGTCGGTGTAGCGATTGCCGTCGAAGGCCAGCTCTCCCGCGAGCTGGAAGAGGTCGTCGGCCGCGCCGCACAGGGCTCGTGTCTCCGTCTCTTGCTCACCGCCGAGGGTGTCATTGAGGGTGGTGAGCTGGTCGCGGACGATCGGGTACACGGAGCTTTTGGCGCGGGCGAGTTGGTAGACCTGCCACAGGTGGCCGTTCATGCGCAGGAAGTCGTCGGCGGCCCCGCGAAGTGTGCCCTCCGTCAGTGCTTCGCTCTCGTCGGCGGGCAGGGCCACCAAGGCGCTGGTGACGGCTATGGCACGCAGAAACTGGCGTCTGATCATGTCGTCGAGGTCCCCTGAGCCGTGGTGGTCGCGAGGCGGCAACCCTGCCGACTCCGGGCGGGCTGCTTGTGGCGGTCCCACCAGGGCGTCGAGTTCATCAAGGTCGAGATTCAGTAATTCGGCCAGTCTCGGCCGGAGTTGTGGCTGTGGCGTGGTCTTGCCGGTGTCCCAGCGCCCGACCGTGCGTCGATCCACGCCGAGGGCGTGCGCGAGCCCTTCCTGACTGTAGCCCTGCGCCCTGCGTCGCTCCGCCAACCCCATACCGCCCCCTTTCCACACTTCGGCCTGCGTCTATCCCGGCGGCGCCCGTCTGTCCCAGAAGTGTCCCAGGAGTGCCTCGCGGACGCCGTGGTCTGCGCCAACGCGAGCCGGTTTTCTGGACGTCGACAGCAACGACAACGGCGGACACCGGAGAAGAGGTGCGGTCATGGGCAGGCAGAGTGCCACGACACCGTCCGACTCGGCGCAGTTCCCGATCCTCCTCGACGGGGTCGACGGGGCCGTGGAGACGGCGCTCGCCGTGGGGCTGGTGATGCCGGAGCGTGCGGTGATCGACGTGACGACCCGGGACCTGATCGGTCACCTGAGGGCGCTGATGGGCGAAGACCTCGGCTTCGAGGAGGACCCCGCCGTACAGGCGCTGTTCCAGGAGGGCTACCGGGTCCTGGACCTGACGCGCAGGCCGACGCCGGAATCCACCCACTTCGGCGCCTACCAGTACATGCGCGAACTCGGCCTGCTCACCCGGCGAGTCGCCGACCTCTACCGCGAAACGCACGAGAAGAGGGACGAGCCCGATGGCTAGCGAACCCCCCACAGATCTGCCCGCGCGCCGGCCCGGAGCAACCCTGCCCGACCAGAAGCGAGCACGGCGCCTGTTCATCAGTCAGCCGGGACTCGCGCCCATTGTCCGGCAGCCTGAGATGAAGCCGAGTGAGCAGTGAAGCACCAGATCACGGCCCAGGTCATGTACGTCGGCTCGGTTCTCGCGCTCGGCAGCGCGATCGCGTTGGCGGTGTCGCCGGGATGGTGAGCCGGTGGCGGAACAAGCGGGGTGAGCCCTACGGCTGGCGGCAGTGGCTGCTGTCGGCCCTGATCATCGCCTCCACGACGCCGGTCGCCTGGGCCTTCTGGTACTTCGCCTCCAATTGACCTCTCCCAGCCCGCTCGACGGGCACCTACCGACTCCCGCTCTGGCCGTACGAGCCCCCAGGAAGACCCAGTTCCGCGCACTGGGGCGGGGCTCACAACTCCCCCCTTCGGCCAGAGCGGGATCCCGCCACGGGAACGGCCTGCTGCTGCCGTGGCAGTTGCACCGATGAGCCCCCGTCCCGGCCGCCTGGTTGTCGGCGGCCGGGACGGGTCCAAGGGCTCCGCATTCCGCGGGGCTCGTCCACCCACTCCGCAGGAGGAGAAGCCATGGACATCGACGAACTGTTCACCGGCGACCTGATCACCGGCGTCCCCAGCATGGACGCGGCGCTGCTCGACAAGATGCCGGGCGGCGGCGACAACAACGGCGACCACTGCAGCTGATCTGCCCGTGAGCGCGGCGGAGCAGGGCCAAGTGCCCGGCTCCGCCGCCCCATGAGAGAAAGGGGGTGCGGTGTGCTCTCATTTCGCCTGCGGCTGTCGGACACCCACAGCTCTGGTTGGCGGTGGGACACGGATCGTTGGGTGCTGGGCGAAAGCTGGATCAGACCCGCACACGCGACCGTCCTGAACGCAGCACTTGAGCCGAGCCAGGGACCAAGCGCATGCGTGCTGGTCCGGGAGGACAAGGAAGGGGAAGCGGACTACACCTCACTGCTCGTACGCCCGGGAGAGATCCAGGTCTCGGCCGGCGTGTTCGCGACCGCGCCGCTGTACCTCGTATCGGTCGGAGAAGTCCTCTACGGCTCCTGGGACTTGACCGACCTCCGGCCCCACCTGCGACCTGACCGGCTCACTCCACGGGCCGTGGCACGCACCTTGAGCAGACAGCACCGCTACAGCACCGACACTCTCTTCGAAGGGGTGTACCGGCTTACGGAGCGGGCGACGGCCACCTTCACGGCCGCCGGCCTCATGATCCTCTATCCCGAGCCCGCCCAACACGTGCTGGAACCTCGAATCCTGCGCCCCGGAATCGACCCCGTGGGCGCTTTCGATGCGCTGCTGACCGAGGTCGTGGCCGAGTGGCGCTCCGCGGCGGGCCATGTCGGGGTTGCACTGTCCGGTGGGGCGGACTCAGGCAACGTGGCGCTCTCCACAGCTGCAGCCGGCTTCGGCTCCGTCCACAGCTTCGGCTTGATCATGGGAGGGCGGATCGGCTGACTTCAGCTGGCGCGGCGCCGCGCGCTGGTGGATCACTTGGGCCTGCGGGACACCGCTGTGCCTGCCATGCGGTACCCGCCGTTCGTGCCGGGCGGAGTGCGGGAGCGCAGGGTGCCGCACGATCCGGCCGGCGCCTTCTACCAGGAGGCATTCGACGTCGTACGACAGCAAGTGGCAGCCCGCGGCTGCCAAGTGCTCTTTTCAGGCGGCGGTGGGGACGAGGTCAATGCCCACCACTCGCGTACGAATGCGGTGTTCCCCGCGACTGCCCCGGTGCCGTGGCTGGGGGAGAAGGCCGCGGAGGCGCTGGAGCAGGTGGGCGAGAACGTTGCGCCCATCCCCGTGCTCCCGGTGCCCACGCTCATGGCCTTCGGCCTGCACAACCCGGCCTATCTGAAGCTCGGTATCTGGCCGGTCGCTCCCCTCGTCCACCCTCGGATGGTCCGCTTCATGGAACAGCTGCCGCATGAGCACAAGCGTGGCAAGGCGATGTTCCGCGACCGGCTTCGGCAGGCGGGCCTGCCGGAATCCGTCGCGGCGCCGACCGAACCGGAGAACTTCCTTGCGGTCATGGAGGCGGGTCTGCGGACTTATGGACTCCCGCTCCTCGACGACATGCTCCGCGAGTCGCTCCTGGTCGATCTCGGCTACGTTGACCCCGACGCCCTGACTCGGGCCCGCGACCAAGCTGAGCACGCCGCCGTGGTGCCCGACCTGCTGTGCGACACACTCGCCTTGGAAGTCGGCCTCCGGAGCCTTGTATGAGCAGCCTGGACATCGTGGAAGCAGCACACCTCGAAGCGTCCAACCTCTTCTACCGGGACCCCGGGCTGTAGGACAGCGTGCAGGCCGACAGCGACAGCGCGATCATCTGCCGGGCGCTCATCGACCGACACCGCCCGGACGCCCGAACCCTCCTGGACTTCGGCTGTGGCACCGGCCGGGACCTGGAGCAGCTGGCACGGCACTTCGACTGCGTCGGCGTCGATCTGCAACCTGGCCTGGTCGACTACGTGCGCCGAACCCGTTCCGAACTGGATGTCCGGGTGGGCGACATGCGTACCGTCCGCCTCGGCCACACCGCAGACGCCCTCGTCCCGCGTTCGACAGAAGTCAGTTCACCTAGAGACACAAAATGGGCCATGACCTGCGACTTCATCGCCTCACACCCGAATTGTCCGTGTCTCTAGG
>NZ_JBWKFL010000079.1:0-25182 GCF_056434305.1 Streptomyces sp. NPDC044061
GTCTCCTCGCGAGACAAGAACTCCGCCCGCGTGATGCTCGTCCGGGCTGGTCTCGTACCCGGCTAGCGCTGATCGTGTAAGACCTGCACCCCCGCAGGGGGTCAGGCCACGTGAGCTAGGAATCCCCCTCGTTTACGAGGGGGAGGAGTCAATGGTACGCGCACGAATGGGTGTAGGGCCGGGCTGTGTTCGCCCGCGCCCCGCGGTGAACACGGCGGCTCGGCGGTGCCACCCAGGCCCCGGGCGTGCGTGTGGTGGTGGCCCGGCGGTGGCCGTCGGGCGTCGGGAGGGTGGCCGTTTGAGGAAGGCGGCTCGCCCGGTCCTGTGGGTGGTGTGTGGGAGCCTCGGCCTCCCCCTCGGAACGGGTACAGCGAAGATCCAATCCACCGGGCGCTCGATGGTTCACACGTCTAGGTTATGGAGTGACATCCGCCAACTCGGGGAGCCTCCGTGCCTCTTGAACGCCCGGTCATCAACAGCAGCGTGCCGCACTCCGCCCGGATCTGGAACTACTGGCTTGGCGGCAAGGACCACTACGAGATCGACGAGGAGGTTGGCGACCAGATCGCGAGCGCCAACCCCGAGATCCTCGACATCGCCGTGGCACAGCGGGCGTTTCTCGTCCGGGCGGTGGAGCACCTGGTCAGCGAGGCCGGCATCCGCCAGTTCCTGGACGTGGGTACCGGCCTGCCCACCGCGAACAACACCCATGAAGTTGCCCAGCGGCTGGCCCCCGAGACCCGGATCGTCTACGTCGATCACGACCCTGTCGTCCTGGCTCACGCCGAGGCGCTGCTCACCAGCACGCG
This sequence comes from Streptomyces sp. NPDC044061, assembly GCF_056434305.1. Taxonomy (NCBI): domain Bacteria; kingdom Bacillati; phylum Actinomycetota; class Actinomycetes; order Kitasatosporales; family Streptomycetaceae; genus Streptomyces; species Streptomyces sp. NPDC044061. The sequence goes on from NZ_JBWKFL010000079.1 coordinate 810, forward strand.
TGAAGGGGCGACGGACTACATTGACGCCGACCTGCGCGATCCCGAGGCCATCTTGGAGCAGGCCGCCGAAACACTGGACTTCACGCTGCCGGTCGCGCTGATATTGCTGGGCATCACTGCCCATATCACTGACGACACCGTCTACGACATCGTCGGCCGCCTGGTGGATGCTCTGCCCGCCGGTAGCTACCTCGTGCTCTGCGATGACACCGAGGTCGTCAACCCGCAGCAGATGCGCGAGATGATCGAGCAGTGGAACGCGGCGAGTGACAACCCCCGTATCAACCGGAGCCCGGAGGAACTCGCCCGGTTCTTCGAGGGCCTGGAGCTGCTGGACCCCGGTGTCGTCTCCGTCTCCCAGTGGCGTCCCGGCCAGTCCGGCGAGCCAACTCCTGAGGTGGACGACTTCGGCGGCGTGGCGCGCAAGCAGTAGCGTCAACCTTGTGCGGCGCACAGGCGCGTGCTGTGACGCCCGTACAAGGACCCGCCCAGGCAGCAGATCCGCCGCCCGCCCCGGTAGCCGCCAGCGCTCCTTGCTCAACTGTCGCCGCAGTCGGGAGGTGCGGCGCCCTGACCGGGTGGGGCGGCCGGGGTGGAACGCTACTCAGGGAAGTTCATATTTCACGTCCAGTTACCGAGACGGCGGTCCCTGTGGCGTGGTTCGCGGACTACGGTCCACCTCATGCAAGATCGACTTCCCGTCGCAGGGACAGCATCCGCGCACGTCACCCATACCGAAACCGCAGGTCGTTCTGGGCGCCCGCGGGGAATCGTCACTGGTCCTGACGGGCTCACCGACCGTCAGACGGCCATCCTTGCCTTCATCGAGGACACCGTCGCCCGTCAGGGGTATCCGCCGTCGATACGTGAGATCGGTGAGGCGGTCCAGCTCAGCAGCACCTCCTCTGTGTCGCACCAGCTCAAAGCCCTGGAGAAGAAGGGCGTCCTGTGCCGCGACCGCCGCCGGCCCCGCGCCTATCGCGTTCAGTCCCACAGGGCCACCGGATACGTTCCCGCGCCGACCGTCGCCGCATTAGAGACGGTCGAGGTCCCTCTCGTCGGTCGGATCGCCGCAGGAACGCCGATCCTTGCCGAGGAGTCTGTCGAGGACGTGTGGTCCCTGCCTCGATGGCTCGTGGGTGATGGCCAGATGTTCGCGCTGAAGGTCGTGGGCGACAGCATGATCGAGGCCGCGATCTGCGACGGCGACATCGTCACGGTCCGCCGCCAGGACTTCGCCGACCATGGCGACATCGTCGCGGCCCTCCTGGACGGCGAGGCCACGGTCAAGCGTCTGCGCCGCGAGAACGGCCGCGCGTGGCTGATACCGCACAACCCTGCCTACGAGCCGATCCCCGGCGATGACGCGGCCGTCCTCGGCAAGGTGGTTGCCATCATGCGCAGCCTCTGAAAGACGCTGCCACCGCGAGCCCCCTGTGAGGGAAGCGTTGCGCTCTCTGCCGTGTCGGGTCGGCGGTGGACGACCGGACCGCACGATCGCCTTGAGGTGTCTGTGTATCCGGTACGGCGGCGCCTGCCCGGTCGGCCGACGGGCTGCGCTGGGCGGGGGAGAGGTCAGGCTGGGTGACATGAGCGTGCGCCGATCGTCGTGCACTATCTGTCCCGTTCGGGTGGCCGGAGGGGTCACGGTGCACACACGCGGGCAGGAAAGGATCTCGGGTACCGCTTTCAGTTACCACCTGGTGGTGTTCCTCCAAGCCGCGGGGCCCGCCGACCCTGAGGCCGTCCCTGGACGACCACGATGGGTCGAATGGCGGGGCGCGCCGCCGCATGTCTGGAGCACTGCCAGACCGCTACTGCAGAGCAGGGCCAGGGCACCTGTTCACTTGACCGCCTGCGTGACGGTCCGGCGAACCCCTGTGCCTCATTTGGGAAGCTGTGTGATGTTGTCAGGTCAGGGGAAGAGCCCCGGACCTGGACCGGAGGGACCCGGCGATGGCCGACCGTCATTTCACTGCGTGGCTCGTCACCGACCCCTTTGCTCTGGACCAGCCGTTCATGGACGTCACTGTCCTTGAGGACGAGTTGATCGCGGGTGACCCGAGCGAGGACAGTTCGTGGGGGACCGACGCCAGTAAGCCCATCGCCTTCTACGCCACGACCATGGTGAAGGCCCGCGGTGACGCCGTGGCCGGTTGCGACGAGGCCGAGAAGTTGATGCGCGACGCCGGCTGGCGGGTGGTCGGGACCTGGGAGGCCATCGGCAACGCCTACATGGTCACCGTGGAGCGCGGTGAGGACTGACGGGTCTGCCCAGTGGAACACCCCCGCGTCGGCGGGGAGGGCGGGCCGACCTCACCCAAGAAGGACTGCGCGATCGGAACACCCCCACGTCGGTGGGGAGGACTTCTCGGAGTGGCCGTTGGGCGCGGATCCACGCGGAACACCCCCGCATCGGCGGGGAGAACTCGAACCCTTCGGCCCACGCCTCGCGCACGGCCGGAACACCCCCGCGTCGGCGGGGAGGGCCTTTTCTGGCCTGGGGCTCAAGTAAGGCGTTGCTCGTCGTTTGCGTTGGTGGGGGTTCTGTGTCGCGGCGGGTGGGGCTGCCACGTTGTCACTTTATCGGGCTGGGACAGCTGTAATGCTGTCGGTGGGGAGTGGTCTGCTGGCTGTGGTGAGGGGGGTGAGGATGCAGGGGAAGGGGGAAGCGCCGGATCAGTCGGTGTGGGGGAGTCGTCGAGCAGTCACTTGATCTTGATGCGGACATCTTCATCAGCGACCTTGCTCCGCTGTCTTTGCTGCTGCAGCGGGCCGGACGGTGCTGGCGGCACGACCATTACTGGGCCGGCACGGCTACCCCGACGGCCGCGGGCGCCCGGCCTGGGCGAGCGGGCCGCCTCTTGTGGTGCTCGACTCGATCGCGGGGCGCCGAAGACACCGCAGCAGCGGTGCGAGGTGTATTCCGGGAACCTTCTGGCCACCACCTCCCACACTCTTGCCCGAATTGAGGGCGGGACCATCTCCATCCCGGGCGACGTGCAGGACCTGGGCGAAGCCGTCCACGGGGACAACGAGGAGCGCCGCACCCTTGCGGTCCGCGCCGACTGGCTCAAAGAGCCGATCCCGACATCCTCGCCCCGCCCGAACGCAGCCCCCGATGCTCGGAGAACTGCGTGTTCTTCGCCAGCGCGTGTAGAGGCGGGGAGTGCGCAGGCGGTGAAGGCCGGCGGTAAGACGCTGTGGATGGACCAAGTCTGTGGCCTGGTGCGCCGCTGATACGAGTAAATGCCCGCCTTTGGCCGGGAAGTCTGCAGGTCCGGGCGTATTGTTCGCTGGCGGCTGCTTGAATGCCTGGGCGACGCCGCAGCCAGGGCTGCTGGGGGGCTTTGCCGTGCCGGTGTGTCATGGGACCAGGGCTGTGGGAGGGGATGACGGTGAGTGGGCGATTCGACCTGCGGGTCGAGCCGTGGATTGCGGTGCGTCTGCTGACCGGGGAGTCGGCGTACATGGGCTTGTGCGGGCTCTTCAAGCGGGCGCACGAGATCGAGGATGTGGAGATCCCGGTGCCGCCGGCAGCGGCGGGCTTGATGCGGATACTGGCGCCGATCGCGGCGAGGATCGCCACTGATGGCGGGGAGCGGCTCGACGATCCGGACGTTGCGCAGGACATCGACGACTGGTTCTGTCTGCGGGAGCGTGTCCTGAAAGCCGGCCGGTTCGATCCGCGGGCGGTGGACGCCTACTTCGGCCGGGAGGACCTGGCGGGCCGGTTCGACCTGTTCCATCCCGAGCGGCCGTTCCTGCAGGATCCGCGGCTGCGTGAGGAGTGCGTGGATGCGAGAGGGGCGCCGAACCCGTCCGGGGTGAACAAGCTCGTGTTGGGCCGCCCCACGGGAGTCAACGGGGCGGTGCTGTTCGGGCATTTCACCGACACCGCGCCCGTGCCGGTACCGGCCGCCGAGGCTGCCTGGCATCTGATCGCGCAGTTGTACTACGGGCCGTCCGGGCAGTGCACGCCCCGCCGGATCACCGGTGAGCGGGCGGGCAGCGGTGACGCGGCCCCGCTGCGCAAGTCCGTCTCCTATTTTCCGTGGGGGCCGGACCTGTTCATTACGCTGGTGCTGGCTGTGCCCGGCCCTCAGGCCGAGGTCGACTGGGAGAGGCAGGATGCCTGCCCGTGGGAGGAGGACCTCCCCGCCCCTGTGGAGGCTTTGCCGCCACTGACGTGGCCGGGCCGGATGCTGACTGGCCGGTTCCGTCATGCCGCGCTGCTCGTGCCGTGTGAGGACGGCCGGACGGTGACGGATGCCTACCTCACTTGGTCGACGCACGAGCCGCCGCAGAAGGTGCGTGACCCGTATCAGATCCTCGACCGGCGCAAGGACGGGGACTTCCAGCCGCGGGAGGCCGACGGGTCACGAGCCCTGTGGCGGGACCTGGACTCGCTGCTGCTGAAGAACAGCCGTCCCGACGCCCGGCGCCCTCCTGCTTTCGAGCACCTGCCCAGGTGGCTGCTGCCACGGCTGCGGGTGCGCGCCTACGGCTTCGACCAGGACGGCCAGCAAAAGGACAACGTCTGGTTCCGGGCGACGAGTGGGCAGGTCCTGCAGTGGCAGGAAGAGAACGAGCCGGAGATGGCCCATCACGTCAACCGCTGCCACGCCGCTGCGGAACAGACGGGTGACCGGCTGGACTTCGCCGCGAGGATCGCCTGGAAGATCGCCACCGACACCAGTACCGAATCCTCCCCGAAAGCCAAGATCAAGCTGGATGCCCGTAAGCCCGGCCCGTGGGCTTCTGCCGCGCTGACTCGTTACTGGCCGGCCGCGGAGAAACAGTTCTGGCAGTTCACCGAACCCGGCCGCACCACAGACCAGGTCGACGAGCCGTTCGTCGACGCAGCCCTCACCGCACTCGACGAGGCCATCGGCCAGGCCAACCGTGCGGACATCCGGGTGGCGCGTGCCCGTCACCGCGCCCGCGGCCTCCTGCTCACACTCCTGCAACCCTCCGCATCCGACTGAACCCGCCCGGCTGCGCCCCGCCGACTCTGCCGATGCTTCGTCCCCTCCCCCTTTCCCCGCATCAGGGATGTCTCATGACCGATTCCGTTCCGGCGGCATCCGCCCCGCCGACCTCCTCGACCGTCCGCACCTCCGACCGGTTCGTCGCCTACATACACCAGGTGTGCGCCTCCACGCAGGCCCGTGCCGCCTTGCGGCGCGGCCTCGGGCTGCCGGTGGAGCGGTGCAACCATATGCACCGTTACCTGGTGCCGTGGCTGCGCGACCACGACGACGACCACCATGGCCATGTCCGGCGGGCGTACTACGCGGTGGCCTCGCTGATCGCCGCACGTCCCCGCTCGGCCCGCGACACCCCGTCCGACCAGAACGCGTCCATCTCCTGGCACCAGCGGTCCAACCTGGGCGCCTCGCTCGGCCACGCCGTCGCCAAGGGCGTTTTCAAGGAGTCCTCGGCCGAAAGCGCCCTTCACCTGATGGCCCGGCAGAGCAGCGACGCCGTCCACCCGGGCCTGCCCGCCCTCGTCCGCCGGCTCGGCGGTGACATCACAGTCGACTGGGCGGTCCTCCTGGAGGACCTCGCCTGGTGGAACCGCAGCCGCGACCGCATCGCCAGCCGCTGGCTCGAGAGCTACTTCCGCACCGCCGGCGGCACAACCGATCCCGCCCACCGTGATGCTGTCGAGGAGTATGACCGATGACCGTCTACCTGGACCTGAGCGTCCTGCAGTCGGTGCCCGCCGCCAACCTCAACCGTGACGACCTCGGATCCCCCAAGCAGGTGCGCTACGGCAACGCTTCCCGCATCCGGGTCTCCAGCCAGTCCTGGAAGCGGGTCATCCGGCTCGGCGTCGAGCAGGATCTCGGGGAGAGGGCCGCCCGCACCCGCCTGGTGCCGGCGAAGGTGCAGCACACTCTCGAGTACGCCGGCTGGCCCACCGAGCTGGCTGCGTTCGCCGGAGTGCAGGTCGCCGCGAGCGCCGGGAAGAAGGGCATCGGCACGGAATCGGCCGGCCACACCTCGGTGCTGCTGTTCCTGCCGGAGGCAGCCATCGACGAATTGGCCGCCGTGTGCGCCGAGCACCGTCTGGCCCTTCAGGCGGCCCAGGGCACGAAGAAGCCCGGCCAGGTACTGCCGCCCGAGAAGATCGAGGCAATCCTCAAGCAGCGCACCGCCTCCATCAGCCTGCTGGGCCGCATGCTCGCCGAGCTCCCCGGCGCGAACGTCGACGGGGCGGCCCAGGTCGCCCACGCGTTCACCACGCACGCCGCCGAGCCGCAGCGCGACTACTTCACCGCCGTCGACGACTGGCTGGACGAGGCCGCCACCGGCAGCGGTCACCTCGACACCGCCGAGTTCAGCGCCGGCGTCTTCTACCGCTACGCGACCGTCAACGTCGCCGACCTGCTGAAGAACCTGGAAGGCGACGTCAAGGCCGCCCGGACCGTACTCATCTCCTTCGCCGAGCACTTCCTGCTCTCCCTCCCGCAGGCCAAAAAGAACAGCACCGCCCCGCACACCGTCCCGGATTTGGCCTACCTCGCCGTGCGTGAACACCGGCCGCTTTCCCTGGCCGCAGCCTTCGAGACCCCCGTCACCGGCGACCAGCACGGCGGCTTCTCCCAGCCCTCCCGCCAGGCCCTTAACGCTTACGCCGGCAACATCAACCGCCTCACCGGCAACCGGCATCGCCGCTTCCACGGCCACACCCTCATCAACCCCGCCGAGAAGTACACCGGGCTCGGCCCTGCCCACGACTCCTTCGACCAGCTGATCGACGGCGCCGTCGAGGCCGCCGTGCCCGCCGTGGAGGACCAGCAGTGAGCGGGCTCCTGCTACGCCTGGCCGGCCCCCTGCAGTCCTGGGGCGAACGGTCCGTGTTCACCCCGGTGCGGGACACCGCCCCCTTCCCGACCCGCTCCGCACTGATCGGCATGTTCGCCGCGGCCGAGGGAATCGGCCGCGGCGAGGCAGGCCTGGACCGCTACCAGGACCTGCGGCTCACCGTGCGCGTGGACCGGCCGGGCGTCCGCCTCGTCGACTACCACACCGCCGGCGGCGGATTCCCCAAAGACCGCACCGCCGCCACCAGCGGCGGCAGCAACAAAGACGCCGCCGTCATCACCCGCCGCCACTACCTGTCCGACGCGGTGTTCGTCGTCGCCGTCACCGCAGCCGACGAGACCATCGAGCGCCTCGCAGCGGCCCTGTGCCGCCCGCACTGGGCGCCCTACCTGGGCCGCCGCTCCTGCGTCCCCGACGAACCGTTCCTCCTGCGCCGCCACGTCGACAACCCCGAGGAAGAACTCCGCACCCGCGTACCGCTCAGCCTCACCACACCACCAGCACACGACAGCGACAGCCAGGACACCGGGACGATCGCCGTGGAATTCCTCCTGGAACAGCCACCACCCCCCAGCAGTCCCGGACCACCTGTACCGGCCGGCGTCATCGACGTGAACGACGTGAACGACGTGCCGGCATGCTTCGCCCAGCACGCCCGCCGCCACACCGGCCGCCGCCTCCACCGCACCGTGCAACCGGTACCCCGCTTTCTCGCAGGACCCCCACAAACCCTGATACAGCGCCTGATCGACTACGCCCACCTCGAGGACAGCGCATGACCGACCACCCGGTGATCGCACGCATCCGCCTCAACCCCCACAGCCGCGACGTGCAGCGCGACCTGCACGACCCCACCCAGATGCACCGCACCGTCATGCGGATGGTCCCCAACGGCCTCGGCGACACCCCCCGCCACCAGGCCGGACTGCTGTACCGCCTGGACGAGACCGACACCTCCAGCACCCTCCTCGTCCAAGCCACCACGCTCAACCCAGCACGCTTGCCCACCGGATACGGCCAAGCCGACGTCAAGAGCCTCACCCCGATGCTCACCGCCCTACGCAAAGGACTCGGCGTCCGCTACCGCATCGTCCTCAACCCCACCAAACGCGAGCGACTCTCCCTGGAAGAGAAAGGCAAGCGAGGACGGATCGTGCCGCTCTGGGGCCCCGACGCCGACCAGTGGTGGCTCCGGCGAGCCGCCCAAGCCGGCCTCGACCTCCACATCCTGACCCCCACCAACATCGAGCCGGCCCGCCCCCGCGGCCAAGACACCCCCCACATGCGGCACACCCTGCTCCGCTACGACGGCACCGCCACGGTCACCGACCCCGACGCCCTCCAAGACGCCGTCATCCACGGCATCGGACGCGCCAAACCATACGGCGCGGGACTGCTCAGCCTCGCACCCACGACAACCACCTGAGCACGCCACGACAGGGCGGCGACACGCAGACGCCTCGCCGCCCTCGACGAACACCGCACCGACCTCGTCTACATCCCCACCGCCGCCCTGTCCTGCCTGCTCCTCGGCCCGGCCGTCTCCATCACCACCCCGGCCCTAAACGACCCCCGCCCGCCACGGCACCAGCGTCGTCTGCTCGGAGCGGGCGGCATCCATGCCTACGCGGGCATCCTCACCACCCGCTGGCTCGAGCAACAGGTCGCGACATGAGCCGAACCCGGCGCGGCGCCTCGAGGTTGCCGTCCCTGGGAGGCGACCCCGGCTGGCGCGATTGCTACCTGCGCGAAACTGATGCTGGATAGCCGCCGCAAGTCTTTCAGGCCATGGCCTCGAGGCTGCCAGATGGCAACGAGCAGAACCTGCAGCAGTTCGTGAACCAGCTCACCGGGGATCCCGCACCGGTGCAGCAGCGCATCTGCGAACGGATGCCGCCGCTGACTGAACGAGCGCTGGGCAAACGTGCCCACTGCCAGGCCGCGGTCAGTGTCCACGCCGCGAGGGATTTATGGACTGCGTCAGTCCAGCGACACCGATGGCAGACAGCTGCTCCACCCGTTCCCGGTGACAGTGCCGCAGCCCTGCTCCGCAGGTTTCCCATCAGCCCCACAGGCCCCTGTAATTCACCTGATGTCACCCCTCGTTGACTCAGAGGCACTTGCCGGTTAGTTGTACGAGGGAATCGTGGGTGCACATGATCGGCAGGCGACGCCCTTTCAGTGCTTTCCCTCATCCGCCGTTCCGGCCCGGCAGAGCCAGCGCCCTGACCGCAGGGGCCGTGGTCCTGTGTGCGTCGCTCACCGCCGGATGCGGGGTCGTTCCCGGTGTCACGCTGGACGCCGGGGGCGGCCCGGTCAAGGTCATGACCTGGGCACCGCAGGACACCGACGCCACCAACAAACCGGGCATGCCCGCGATGGCCCTCGCCTACGCCAAGTGGGTCAACGCGCACGGCGGCGTGGGCGGCCGCAAGCTGCAGGTGCTGACCTGCAACGACCACAACGACAGCGTGGGTGCCGCCAAGTGCGCCCGGTACGCGGCCGAGGAAAACGTGGTCGCGGTCGTCGGCTCCTACAGCCAGTTCACCGACTCCTACTCCGCCCCGCTGGAGAGCGCGGGCATCGCCTACATAGGCGGCTACGGCGTCACCAACGACGAGTTCACCGGCCAGATGTCCTACCCGGTCAACGGCGGGCAGCCGGCCCTGCTCGCCGGTCTCGGCAAGGCCCTCGCGACCGCCTGCGGCAACATCTCCCTGGTCCGCCCCGACAGCATCGCCGGCGACCAGCTGCCCGCCCTGCTCGACGCCGGGCTGAAGGCGGGCAGGCACGCGAACGCGGGCGACCAGCTCGCCGAGGACGACGCCACCGAGTACGGCGACCAGGCCGACCAGGCGCTGCGCTACGCCAGCAAGGACATCACGAAGAAGGGCTGTGTGGTCCCCGCGCTCGGGGACCGCACCGACACCTTCGTGGACTCCTTCCGGCGCGCCCGCCAGAACTTCCCCTCGGTGCGGCTCGCCACCGTGCTGGGCAGCGTCGACCAGAGCGTGATCAACGCGACGGGCGGGGCGGACGGGCCGTACGAGGGGGCGTACATCACCGGCTGGTATCCGCCCGCGTCGGACGCACGGTGGGAGGCGATGAAGAAGGTGATCAATGAGGAGGCCTTCGGCGACACCCGCATCGACCCCGTGGACGCCGGAGTGCAGACCACCTGGATCGCCTACACCGTACTGAAGGCCGTCCTGGACAAGATCGGCACCGGCGACGTGACCGCCGACTCCGTGCGGCACACCCTCGACGACGGCCTGCGGGTCTCCACCGGCGGGCTCACCCCGACCCTGCACTGGAGCTACTCCAGCCGGCTGGCCGCCGTCGGCTTCCCTCGCATGGTCAACGCCGACGTGACCCTGCAGGTCGTCCAGAACGGCCAGTTGGTCGCGGTCCGCAAAGGTGTCGGCGGCCTCGACGGCACCACCGACATGACGCAGACGCTGGACGACGCCGACGTGCAGTGACACCCCGTCGGCACGTTCTCCGGCGAGTCACTCAAAGGACGTGAGTGGGCGAGCGCCCCCGGGGCAGGATTCGAACCTGCGCACACGGCTCCGTGGCCCAGGCCGGTACCCCCGCCGACAACCGCCCGCACCCCTCTGCCGCGCCTGCCCGTGAAGGCCACCACGTTGGCCCGGCCGTGGTCGGGAGGCCGACATCCCCTCTACGCCCGGAGACGCGGCGACCACCTCGCCACCGCCTACCGGCACTGACTCCCACTGGCGGCGCTGTCCGCGGGGCCGGGCCGGGCACGCCCGGCCCCGTGCCGCACAAGATAGCCGCCGCCCGGCCCGGTCGGGGGCTGGGCGTGACTGCGAGCGGGGGACAGGGCAGACTCGGAGCAGACCGAGAGGGGCGCCGCGATGACCGCACAACCGATTCACCCGCACGACCCGGAGCGGGTGCCACGCAACGCCGATGGCATCGCGGCCGCGCTGACCGGCGAGCGCCGGATGGAGTTCTACCGCGAGCTGCTGGCCGCTGCGCCCGAGGAAGCGGAGGGCGTGCTGCGGCGGTGGTGGTGCGAGGCGATGCTCGACACCGACCCGGCCGGAGACCGGCTCACCGCGGCCGCGTTGGACGGGACGCTGCCGACGACGGCAGTCGCCGATCTCGTCCGCCGCCAGGAGGCGGGCCTGCCCGTTGAGTGAGCCCTACAACGAGGAACCGCAGGGCCTGCCGTGCCTGCTGCCGGAGGAGGTCACCGAACTCCTCATGTACAAGGCCCTGCCCGGCGACGCGTTCGGCGCGATCGTCGCCGCCACGGTCGTGATCAACGAAACCCGCGGCGTGCCCGGCAGCACCGCGTCGGCGAAGTGACCCGAGCAGCGGCGCATGCCGCTCGGGCCAGGACGGCTCGCTCGGCATCGCCGAGTACGTCATCGTTGCCGACGCCGACCCGCCGCACATCGTCCTCACCCGCGTCCGGCTCTACCGACAGCGAGGCCTCGGCCGTCCCGCCGACCTCGCCACCCACGGGCGGCACCCACCACAGGGTGCCGCCCGCTCGCCGTTGCGGCAGATGTTGCCCAGCCTGTCGGCGGGCGTTCCCGCCATCCCTGGTCAGGGCCCTGCCGGAGCGTGGTAGGGGTGCTGACATCTCCCTCAGAGCACCCCACGACCGCCCCGGCCTGGAAGAAGGAGGGGGGAGGGAAGCGGGCAGGGCGTGGGGAGCGCTTCGGGGGATCGGACGCCGGCCGTTGTGCTCGCGCGCGTCGGCGGCGCCGCGCGCGGCCCCGGGCAGGGCAGCCCCCCTCGTGCCCGAGGCCTGACCACCGTCGGATGCGACGGGCGCACAGGATTCGGACCATGACGGGCCGCCCCGCGCAGCTCGCGGCCATTCGCACGGGTCACGCCGTCGTGGACGGGACGCGTGTCCGCAGCGCACGGTCTTGTGCGGCCGTCCTGTCTTCCTTCGTCAGCTGGATGGTTCGTTCAGGATGGCCCGTGCCCTGCGTTCGACCAGCACGGGAATGAAGTCGCGGACGGGCCGGCCGGTGAAGTAGGCGTGGGCTTTGGCTACGGCCGTTTCGACCTCGGCCGGGCTGTGCGTCGAGGCGAAGGCGCTCTTCAGGCGTTCCGTGACCCCGAGGATGGCCTCGTCTTCGCGTACTTTGCCAGCCATGGTGCCACCTGCCCAAAGGAGTGCTTCTCAGCCTCCGCTGAGGTTCTTGCTCGGAAGCACCCCGACGTGATGAGCATTGCACGCGGTTCGCGGAGCGTCACCGGGAGCCGGGTACGCCTGGTGAGCGCGGAGAGCGAGGCTGACCAGGGTCATCAGAAGGTCGATGTCCGTGGCGACCTCGAGGCGCAGCGTCACCCATGGTGAGCCGGGCACCACACGGACCGCGCCGGCGTCCGTGAGGTGCTCCCTGAGCCGGCGGATGGCCCGTGCCGTGAGGTACAGGTCAAGATTCCGGTCGGAGTGGAAGTGGACGATCTCGCCGTGGGCCGATCCGAGTGCCCGGCCGGTGCCGCAGCCCGGCTCCACCTCGGCGAGGTCGGGCCAGGTCGCCAGTTGAGTGAAGGCATGTGCGGCGAGCGACATGCCGCCCATCCTGGCCAGCTCACCGCACAGTCACCAGCGCGTGGGGTATTTGTTACCGATTCGCAGTGCCGGAGAATTTGATGCCGTTGCGAGCCCTTCGCAACACCGCGCACCAGTCAGGAGCTGGGTCTTTCGTAACCCGCTTTGACCCCGCTCCAGTTGCTGTCCACGGGATGAGTGCTGAGTCTCGTGAGAGCCCTCCGGGGCCCGGCCCGACTTGTGTTCACGCGATCGCGAGGGAGTGCTGAGTGGAAAGACTTCCGTTCGATCAATGGGTGCTCTCCTGGGCGGTCAGTGCCAGGAAGGTCTCCCACGGAGCGGTCGTAGCCGGACTGCTGATGGATCTTGCGGCCGATCCGCGCCGGGTGCATGGCGTCCCGACGGTGGTCTTCCCCTTGGCCCCCCGCCGTCCGGGCCCTTGGAGTCGTGATGTCGGAGGGTGTGGATCTCAGGCCGCACCGCTACGGGCGGCCAGTACCTTCTGCACCCGGCCGGCATTCGCGGCGATGTGGCGGCTCGCCTCCTCCTGGGCGCGCTCGCTGTCGCCAGCTCGCAGGGCGTCCATCAGGGGTTCATGCTCGGCAAGCACCCTGCCCGCATACTCGGACTCCCGCTCATGAGCGGACAGCACCATGAGGTAGAAACGCAGTTCCCTGGCCAGCACCGTAGAGAGGTCATCCATCCTGCTGCTTCCCAACGTTGCGACGATCGCCGCGTGGAAGGCCAGTTCGGCGGCCACGATGCGCGCCCGGTCCCGTGATGCGGCCACCGCGGTGAAGTCCGCGAAGGCTGCTTCCACGCCGGCGAGCTTGTCGCCGGCCAGGGGGACGGCCAGCGCCGCACGCTCCAGGTGCTCTTGCGCCGCATACACCTCGCCCACCGTCTTCAGGGTCGGGGAGATGACCACAGCACCGCGGTTCATCTCGAAGCGGACCAGCCCGCCCAGATGCAGAAGATGCACCGCCTCACGGACGGTGTTGCGTGCGATGCCCAGTTCGGCCGCGATGGCGCTCTTTCGCAAGCGCTCGCCAGGACGGAAGGCCCCCGCGAAGATACGCTCCGCAAGGCCGTCCGCCACCTGCTGAGCCGTCGTCGTGCTATGGACCATAAGTCCGTCCAGTGCCGCCATAACGGGAACCGTAGCGACACACTCCGATACCGCTCAACTACAGCCCAGCAGATGAACTGCCGCACCGTTTACCCCAGGGGCGAGCGAGCCACCCGCGTTGCGCGGCAGGAGCGACGGCAGACGCCGTACGGCTTCCACGCGGCGAAACTCCGCGCCGCCTGCACCGCCCGGGCACCTCAGTGGCCCACATCGCCCAGAGCGGATTTCGTCCGATGCCTCGGGGATGAGGAAGTCGCCCGGGTCGGCCAGGGCCCACGTACACCACTGCGCCGCTGCCAGGACCTCCTTCGCGTCCAGCGCCGCCTGCTGGCCGTACGCGTCCGCGTCGTGCTGCCCGGTGTTCATGCTGTGCCTCCCTTGTCTGTCCGGGTGGCCGGGCGCGCATGGTGTGCCGGCTGGTGGGCGGCGCGAGTGACGGCGCGGAACAGGACGACGACGGCCTGATGCCCGGTGCGCCCCGGACCCACGCCCCGGTGAAGCGGACCTGGTCGGCCGCCCAGTCACCCGCACGCCGCAACGGGCGCAGTCGCCCGAGCAGTTAGCCGGCCGCGAGCGCGGCGGCCGCGGCGACGACGATGCCCATCACGACCACCGCATCCCGATCTCGGACAGCTTGTCCAGGAGCGCTTTTTGATCAGTGGGTGGGGGCCTAGATCGATACTGCGGTCAGGGCTGCCGAGGACAGGCTTGGCGATTGTCGGATCCGTGACGTCGTGCCGATCTTCGTCGAGCGGCATGCCCGCGTCCTGCTGGTTGCCTCAGGAGAGAACGCTCAGCCCGTGCGGCCCGGATGAGAGGGACAGGCAGTTCGGGTCGTGGACCGTGACATGGACCATGGCCTGTGCGCCGGGCGCAAGTTCCCATGTGGCTGCACACACGTAGGTATCTCCCAGACACTCCACCTCGAACAGAGCCGGATGCCCGCTCGCGGCGGAAATCTCAGGGCAGATGTCGAACTCGGTGCCTTCCCCGTAGGCGTGCGTACCGGAGGGCAGGGTGAACGATATTGCCCAACGCCCCACCACCGCGTCCGAGTAGTTGGTCACCGTCAGCCGGAACTCGGCCTGCCGCCGCTCTGGCTCGCCCACGCGCACGCAGTCAATCTGACAGCGTTGGGGGGTCTCCGATCGCGGGGCCTCAGCAGTTTCGCTCACGGCAGCACTTCCTCTGGGGCTCGGTTTGCCTCAGGTTGTCACATCCTGCAGACCGCGACCACGGGCCTTGGGCGAACCAAGGGCACCGCTTGGCATGCCTGGCCCGGGAAGAGGCACCCCACCCCCCGGGTGCCGGCAGCCTCACCGCCTGGGGTGGTGGCGTGCTCCCCAGGCGAAGGCGAGGTCGTCCAGCAGGACGTCCTCCCACAGTCCGTGCAGCAGGAGCGGGGCGGTCTCCAGACGTTCGCAGATGATCAGGCTCTCGGGCTGGCCGACCAGGGCATACCGGCCGTGTCCGGCGGGTGTACTACCCGGCCCGTACGCGCGCAGCATCTCCTCCAGGCGTTCGCGGTGCTGTTCGGCGAAGGCTTCCAGGCGCTGTGCGTACCCGGCCCGCTCGTCCTCGCGTACAGCGCTGAGGGCCACGGCCAGGACCTCGGCCGACGCGTCGGGCAGGAACCAGGTGCTGGGGTCGCTCAGGGCCCATATGCACCGCAGCACCGCCGCCCGGACCTTCTCCGCATCGAGCACTTCGGCCGGGGCCAGGGGCGGCGCATGGCTGCGGGGTGCCGGGGACACTTGCTGCTGGAGGCGGGCGCGCAGCTGGGCGTGGGAGGCGGCGCGCCCGCTTTGGGCGGCGGTTGTGTCGGCGATGCTCAGCAGCAGGCTCGACACCGCCCGCACGCCCTCGAGCCACCCGTCCTCGAAGGCCTGCTCGGATCCGTTTGGGGCGCTGCTCTCGACCACCCGGGTGTGTGCCCCGGCCACGGCCCCGGCTTCCAGCTGCGACACGATCTCATCCGCGCGGGCGGGGGAGGTCCCGGCCTGGGCGAGCGCGTCGAACACCAGGCCGCGCGCGGTGATCGCGTCGCCCTGGTGCTGGCTGATCCGGGCCAGCTCTTCCCCATACGCGTTCCACTGCTCGGTGTTCACGCCGGTCACGTCGCTTCCTCCCCTGCAGTCCATTGGAGTCCGAGGTCGGCGAGCGCCTGTAGCTGCTCGGTGCGTGCCGGCCGCGTCGGCAGGGGGTGGGGTTGATCCTAGAGGGTTTGAAGGCCCCAGCCGTTCCCCGATCGGCTGGGGCTTCGTGCCGTCCGGGTCCCGCCGTCGGACGGCCACAGGGGGTGGGTGTCAGTACAACTCTGATCGTTCAAGCCCGGCCGCTGCCGTGGCCCCAGCACCCCTGCTCTTGAGGGCGCGTGCTGCACGGTCACGCGCGGGACGCCCTCCCAGGCACGAATCGGCCTGGCGTTTGGCCCCCGCGGGGCCCGCCGCCTAGCTAGGACCGGCGGGCCCGGCGCTTTGGGGCGCGCCGACGCGGGGTAAACGGAACGTACGCCTCCGCCCGGTTTGATCGGAAGCCTCACGGTTGTGTGTCGTGGCTCACACCGCGTCGACGCTGTCGACGCAGATCTGCGATGCCCCAGGCGAGATCTATGCACAGCTGCTGCATACGACTCGGTGAGAACCTGCTGACCGGTCTCGCTGCTGCCACAGTTCTGAGGCAGCAGCTCCAGGCGTCCATGACACGACCAGGCCGCGCCAGGGGAACGGTGTACGCACCCTGCGGCTCGGCGGTCGTGCAGCGCGGTTTGTTTTGGAGCTCCAGAACAAACAGGTTTACGTGGTGCTGCCGCTTGTCCGCCTCACGCGCCGCTGAACTGTGGCTTTCCCCTGGATGGGAACGGCAGGCGCAACGCCAGGAACCAGATGCAGAAGGTCGCCGAACTCACCCGCCCCCATTGGGAAGGGCAGTGGCATCGCGAGGATGGATTCCATTCCTACGACGGCTGCATCCCGATCGTGGCGACCAGTCTGGAGCTGCTGCGTGAGCACGGGCCCGGCTGGGCCCGCGTTCTGGGGCTTCGGCCGTGAAGGCCGCCAGCCGCTGCTGGACGCGATCGGCAACCCCCGCCGGGACGCCGGCCGGCCTCGCCCGCCGCCGAAAGGCCGCCCGCTGCGCCGCGCAGAGCAGGAAGTCGCGGCATGGGAGGCACGGCGGCCGGTGTGCGCGGACTGCGGGCCGGGGGTTCACCGACGACCGGTGGGCAGCGGCACCAGATCCGGCCCGGTAGCGTCATCGGAAGGCGTCGTCCCGGCCCCACAGTGAGCAGCCCGCTGCCGCCACCCCCGCAGCCCGAGACTCCTCGGCTCTCCATCCACACCATGCGGGGGCCCGCCGTTCTCGGCGGCCAGGCTCGCTCGCCCTGCGGGCTTGGCCAGCGCAGGCTGAGCAGTGTGAGCGCAGTGTCGATCATCGTGCAGCAGCCTTCCCGCACGGGCGGTCGGACCGTCACCATGAACATTTGCGGCAAGGACGAGATCCTCGGGACCGCTCACAGCGATCACGACCTGGTGGTGTTCCTCGAAGGCGCAGGGATCCAAGATCCCGACAGCATCCTGGACGATGACCGGTGGATCGAGTGGCGCGGCCTGGCCCACCAGCGGAGCGCCGCCTGACGCCGCTCTGCACGGGGCGCGGGTAACCCGCGGTCGCCTTGGTGGTCGGCCCCGGCCACGAGCCGACCCACCTTGGGCGACTGTGCCAACCCCGACCATGGCGGGTGCCGGCGTCGACGGCAGATCCGACCACGTTTGGTGAGGTAGGTGCGGGCGGGCACGGATGAGGGCCCGAGCCAGTCAAAATGCTCGGGCCCTCATCGTGTTCGTGTATCCGCAAGGGGACGGATACGCCTACACGTGGCAACATGCTCAACGATCTCTGGGGCTGTTGGATACGGGGGCCTGCCCCGCACCTGGTTCTCCCGCGCCCGGCTGCCGCGCCCAGTTCATGCGACCCGCGAACAGCCTGTGCAGCGACTGGGCCGTGCGGCAATGCGAAGCGGCGGGCGGCTGGCTGACGGCAGCGGCTTGGCAAGCGGAGGACAGTGCGGCCTTGTCATGTGGACCGCGAAGCGGGGTGGTTGGGGATATAGGCATACTTCTGGCCATGGCGTTCCGTATCCCAGCCCGCGTGTACGTTGTCGCAGCTTCGTTGGTCGTGTGCTGGACGCTCGGCGGAGCCTTCATCGGCTTTGCCTGGGGCGGCATCTGGTGGGCTGAGGCCGGGGCGGTCGTGGCCATCCTGGTCTCGGGCGGCGCCCTGGCCATCTGCTATCGGCGTCTGACTGCGTCCGCGCGTGCGGCAGAGGACCGTGTCTTTGCGGAAGCTACTGCTGATGCCGTGATGATGGGCATCGCGCTGTACAAGGCCGCAGTTTTCCCTCTCATCGCTGGCTCAGTGGATGAGGAGGAGCAGCAGGCCCGCCGCACCATCGCCTACCGGCTGTCCGCCTGTGACGAACTGCCGCGGCAGGTGCGTCTGTCGGCGGCCGAGGCGCTGGAGGCCATCGACGGGGGCCGGGATGCCGAAGCCGCGGTGACCGCAATGAAGGAGCTGGCGGCGGCGGTGTACGACTGCCGTGTGATGTCGCGGTAGACGACATCGACGCCAGCGCCGCCTCACGGCCAGCCGACGCTCGAAGCTTTCCGGGAATCCGCGGCACCCGACTCGGCAGGCGGTCGATGGTGGCTGAGGTCGTCCTGGTCGCCGCGTACGGCGTGGTGGCACGGTGGGCAGCGCCGCCGGCCTCGAGATGCCGCCTGACGAGGTGGAAGCATCGCTGCCATTCCACCGACCAGGCCAGGCACCACGCCGGGTCGATGTCCTCCAGTTGCTCGCGCCGTTCCTCGGACGATGCCCCGGCCAGTGGCCAGGCGCCCAGTGCCTGTGCCAGCGATAGTTCTGCTTCGCGTGCCGGAGCACTGCCCGCTTCCGTTGGCGTACTGATCGAATACCGAGCCTGGCGGGCCGGAAGGACCTGGCGGACCGTGAAGAGCGGTCTGGGACTCACCCGGGTGATCCGATTCTGCTGTCGCCGGACTACCGGATCGATGAGGTCCTGAGCCTGTACGTGTGCCGCTCGGGACTCGTTCTCCTGTCTCGAGCAGGAGACGAAACGGAATTACACCGGCGATTGCTGCGTGTTCTTCGACTTTCTGTGGGGCTGGTGGGGCCGTGGCAAGAACTGGCGCGAGGCAACTGCGGATGGCCTGTGGGACTTCGAGGACTGGCGAACCAGGCCTCCGCGCAACTCTCCTAAGGTCGGCGGTGCGCGATGGAACTGTGGTCTGGCCACTGGCGTGACTTCCTCTTGGTCTGCGGCTGTCATGCCCGCAGGGCCCGTCTCGGCGACGGCCGAACGATTCACCCGCCGCCGACAGCCCGGGCTTGTCGTTTCCGCGAGGCGCCTGGGGCAGCTGCTTGCCATCGGTGATGGCGACGTCCGTGGAAGGACGCCGTCATCTGCTGGTCGGGGCGGAATGCGGAGCGTGTCAGTTGACGGTGAAGGTGCCCTTCATGCCCTTGTCGGCGTGGTCGCCGATGCCGCACTTGTAGGTGTAGGTGCCGGGCTTGGCCAGGGTGATGACGGCCTCTGCGGTGGTGCCGGGCTTGACCGGGGCCACCTCGCCGACCTCCTTGCCGTCGGGGCCGAAGATCTCCAGCTCGTGCTCGGTGGTGTCCTCGTTCTCCAGCTTGAACTTGATCTTCTCGCCGGCCTTGGCGGTGAAGGTGTCGAGTCCTTCGAGCTTGTGTTCCTTGGCCTCGGTCTCTACCTCGCGGTCGTAGGCGCCCTCGGTTTCGTCCTTCGCCTCGGCTCCCTCGACGGTGATCTTCTGCCGGATGCCGTCGCCGCTCTGGCCGGGCTTGCAGGCGACTTCGTAGGTGCCGCCGTCGAGTTTGACCTCCATGTCCCGGGAGGTGCCGGGTCCGATGTTCTCGACCTCGGTGACGACGTGGGTGTAGGCGCCGTCGTGCTCGCCGTAGACGTACACCTCGGTGGCCTTGTCGCCCTTGTTGGTGACCGCGAAGGTGGTCTCGCCCGCCTTCAGTTCGGTCTTGGCGACCTTGCAGGCGGTGTCGGTGGCAGTGATGGCGACGTTGCCGCTTGCGGAGTCGGTTGCGCTCTTGCTGCCGCAGGCGGCCAGGAGGGGAAGGGCGAGCAGGGCGGCGCCGAGGACGGGGAGCGTGCGGGACGTGCGCATGGGTGAATCTCCGGTGGGCGGGGGTGATGGGGGAACGGGTGCTGCAGTGGGGGGTCAGCGGTCGGCCGGAGCGGCGGCCGGTTGCGGGGTTCGGGCCCGGCTGGGGAGGAAGAACAGGGTCATCACCGGCAGGATGTAGGCCAGCCAGGCGGCGGTCTCGTACCAGGTGGAGGCCGGGCTGAAGTTCACGGTGCCCTTGAGCAGGGTGCCGTACCAGCTGCTGGGCGGGACCGCGGTGGAGACGTCGAAGGCGAGGTCGTTCAGGCCGGACAGCACGCCCGCTTCCTGCAGGTCGTGGACGCCGTAGGAGAAGACCCCGGCGGCGACGACGACCAGGGCCGCGCCGGTCCAGGTGAAGAACGTGGCCAGGTTGATCTTCACCGCGCCGCGGTAGAAGAGGTAGCCCAGCACGACGGCGCTGGCCAGGCCGAGGCCGGCGCCGACGACCGGGGTGGTGCTCTGGCCGGTGGCCTGTACGGCGGTCCAGATGAACAGGGCGGTCTCCAGGCCTTCCCGGCCGACCGCGATGAACGCGGTGAGGACCAGGGCCAGGGTGCCCATCGCGAGGGCCGCGTCGAGCCTGCCGTGCAGCTCGGCCCTGAGGTGCCTGGCGGTGCGCCGCATCCAGAAGATCATCCAGGTGACGAAGCCCACCGCGACGATGGACAGCGTCCCGCCGAAGGCTTCCTGGGCCTCGAAGGACATGCGGGAGGAGGTGAAGGTGAGCACCGCGCCGAAGGCGAGGCTGAGGGCCACGGCACTCAGCACGCCGGCCCAGATGGGCGGCAGCCGGTCACGGCGGCCGCTCTTGACCAGGTAGGCGACCAGGATGCCGACGACGAGGGACGCTTCGAGCCCCTCGCGCAGGCCGATGAGGTAGTTGGCGAACACGGCGCGGACGATAGATGAGGTAAGCCTTACCTATCAAGTTTCTGTACGTCAGATCTCGGTGGCATCCCACTTCGATCGCGCCGGGGGGCGATTGATCACCTCTTCTTGAGCCAGGCCCCTTGCTTTAGCTGGGGGGGCGCTGAGGGCCACGGCCAGGACCTCAGCGGACGTGTCGGGCAGGAACCAGTTGCTCGGGTCGCTCAGGGCCCACGTGCACCGCAGCGCCGTCGCCCGGACCTTCTGCGCATCGAGCGTCGCGACCGGGGCCGTGTCCGGGGCTGGCGCCTGCATGCGGGGCGCCGGAGAGACCTCCTGCGATGGCGGGCGCACAGCTCGGCTGCGAGGCCGCACGCCCGCGCTGATCGGCGGTGCGGTCGGCGATGCTCAGCAGCAGACTCGACACCTCCCGCACACCCGATCAGGCGTGCATCCGTCCGACCCGGGCCTGGCTCTACAGCATCGATCTGGCTTGGCCCAAGAGGGTGCCGACGCTTGCTCGGAATGGGCCTTGGACCGGGCAATGGCAGCACGGCGAACCTGTAGGCGTTGCCGCCGCCGATCTCACCACTGTCTGCGGCTACGCACCCTGGGCAGCTAGGTGGAGTGCCACGACGGCACTCCGGCCGACCCCGGAAGTTACGTCGCCGCGCCGGCTCCGGAAGCACACCGGCTGGCCGCGTAGCACGAACGACCGTGCTCTGCGCCCTGGGACAGCCGCGCGCTTTTGCCCGGCTCACGGCTGTCCCGGGCCCACCCATCCCGCGAGATCGAGACGGAGAACCTCAGTATGCCCTCCCTCCTGCGCATTCGGGCCCAGATGTGGCAGCGGACCCTCTTACTGACCACCGCTGTCGTGCCGCTGACCGGCTGGACCGTGCGCGCCATCAGGCTGCACCGGCGCCTCGCCGCGACGAAGCGCGTCCCGGTCACCGGCCTGCTGCGCCGCGATGCCTACATCGATGGCGTGGGGCCGGGGCCGGCGGTGGTGCCCTTGGGGGCTACTCGGAGTGCCTGAACCTTCCTCCCCCGGATGGGTGAATGTGCGGGCGCGTTCCTGGCCGGGGCTGGGCTGCGTCGGTTGTGAGGGAAACACTGGCCGCAACTTGGTCGATGAGGACGGGAGCCGCAGTGAGCATCATCGGGACCTGGAATCTTGAGAACTTCTGTCGGCCTCTGCCGCCAGGCAGCCCACCCTCCGCCACCCGGTGCGCGGCCAAGGACGACGCTGTCTACGAGGCCAAAGTTGACGCCCTGGCCGGTGTGATCAACGAGATGGGGCCGGACCTGCTCGGTGTGCAGGAGGTCGGCAGCCAGGCAGCTCTGGACGACTTGGTGGCCAAGTTGCCGGGAACCTGGCACATCGCCGTCTCGGACCACCCCGACCCCCGCGGTATCCGGGTCGGCATCATCAGCCGCTGGCCGCTGCTCGACATTCAGCAACGCATTAACTTCCCCGCCCATCTGGGCCCGGTCCAAGTTGAGGACGACGGCACCACCATCGGGGAGATGGGCCGCGGCGGCCTGGCCGTACGGGTAGAGCCGGCCCCCGGACAAAGCCTCCAAGTGGCTGTCTGCCACCTCAAGTCGAAGCTGCTGACCTTCCCCGGGAACCAGCACAGTACCCATGACGAAGGCCTGCGTGCCCGCTACGCCGCCTACGCCCTTTTCCGCCGCGGCGCCGAAGCCGTTACCATGCGCGACCTGGCTGACGAACTTCTCCAAGGCGACGGCATGAACCGCGACGTGATGGTGCTGGGGGACTTCAACGACGACTGGCAGGCCGCCACCACCCAGATCTTCTACGGCCCGCCCGGCTCGCAAATCGGCACCGGAGGCTTCGACCACCCCGACCAAGGCGACGCCAAACGGCTGTGGAACCTGGCCCCACACATCCTGGAACAGGGCGGTTACTCCCGCATCTTCGAAGGCCAGCGCGAACTCATCGACCACATCCTCATCAGCCACTCCCTGCTGGGGAAGTTCGAGGAGGTCCACACCGCAACCAACAAGCTGCCGACCGTCGTGGCCACGCAGCCAGCCGGGCCGCACGACAAGCCGTCCGACCACTCGCCCGTGGTCGCCACGTTCAACTTCTAGGTGAGCACCGGAGACGCCGCCTCATGGCCGAACGGGCATCGCGCTTATCGCAGGGTGTGCATGTAAGGCTCAGGAGCAGACTCGTTCCGGCTTGCGCCGCCGCCTCATCGTTGTGGGCGCTACTTGTGCCGGCCCGCGTAGACAGCGGTGTGGCGCGGGTACAGGAGGTGGGCAAGGCGGGCTATGGAGTCGGTGCACTGGCGGGCCGAGTCTTCGGCGGGCCCGGAAATGTGGACGCGGCTCTGCAGCCTGGAACACGACGGGCCTGCAGTCCGAGGTGACCATGTGGCGCTGGTGGTTTCCCTTCTCCAGCCGCCGCGCCCGGCTTGCCGACAGAGCGGGCCGGCCGCGCCTGGTAATGCCCCAGGCGGTGCCGCGGCCAGGCACAGCGTGACCCTCTTCAGCACTGAACGGCCGTGGGTGGCGACGGCTACGGGGAAGGCAGCAACGTCGGTCGGCAGGCCGGCGCGCTTGCTGCGTCTGTCGCCTGTTGGTGTCAGCGGGCGATGAGAGACTCATGGGACATCGGGATTCGCCGGACCCCCGTCCGATCGGCGGTCTACCGTCGGACATGCCGCGCTGCCCGCTGCGGTCGCATGAGGAGGAGTCCTGTGTCATCGCCCTGCGACCCTAAGCACGCTCCCGTCGGTGATGTGGGCGCAGCGCTCATGATGATCGACTCTCGACTCAAAGCCGTCTACGACAGCAAGACTGAGACTGACCCCGAACAGCAGCAGATGGTTGACCAGTTCGCTGCATCCTTGGGCCCTACGGGAGTCGATGCGCTGCTGGACGGCGCGTGCACGCTCATTTACATGTTCATGGAGTGGCTGCGGACGGCCTGCGAGGACCACGACAAGGACGTCATCGAGTACCTGGTGCCCACCCTCGTGGCCACGATGCGCATGATGCCCAAGACCTTCCGTCCCGAAGTCATCCCCACCATGGCCGGCCTGCTCGTCGCCGCAGGCACGGGCCTGAGCCCCAATTTGTGGCGCGCGCAGTACGGACGCTGGACCGCAGCCGAGATGAATCCCCTGGAAGCCACGGCCGTCCTGCTCGCGGAGCGCATCAACCGGATTTCCGGCGACCACGACTTCGCCACCCGCTTGATCACCGAGGCTCTGTCCAGGTCAGACCAAGGCTGACGCGCCACTTCTTCGCGCGAGCACCGGACCAGCGCCCTGTGGCACGCGGCTGGCGCGCGTTTGCTGTGTCGGGGTCATGCGGCCGCCCACCATTCCGGCCCGTCAGACCGGAAGCAACGCCTGGGCAACAGGTTCCCGTCAGGCGTCGAGGTCGTCGTCCATGCCCGTGCTCAGTCGCTGCTCGAGGCCGCTGACCCATTCCTGGGCCCACTGCCGCAGTTCCGAGATCTGGTCTGCAGACAGGCCGTACGCCTCGAACTCGGCATCGTCGATCCACTGAGCGGTCCCCAGGCGGTCGCGGAGATCGTCCAGGCGGAACTGGCCACGGCCGTGTCGCTTCCCGAGCATCTCCAGATCCGCGATCGTGTGATCGCGGGCCGCGGCGCGGACGTCCACGAAGTCGCGGGGCGCTCTTATCTAGGGCCACCGAACCTTTCCTCCGCTGTGACCAGTGTGTCTGTGTCGTGGACCTTGTCTGAGTCGGGGCGCGGAGTCAGCTTCATGTGGC
>NZ_JBWKFL010000080.1:0-24622 GCF_056434305.1 Streptomyces sp. NPDC044061
GCTTTTGTCCTCGCGAGAACGGTTCCGGCCGGAACCAGATCGCTCTCAGTAGAGGACTTCCTGCCCTGGTGGCGGATGAGATCTTCGTCCTGACCGGAACCGCTGCTGAAGCGAGCCTCGCGGTCTGTCGAAAGAGCTCTCACTCCGGATTCGGATAGCGATGACTCGCTTCGCCGCCCATTAGGATTCGGACCTGTCAGATCCCCTATTTCAGGGCCCGCATGTTCACCGAGTCGATCGCGCAGCGGGACCAGTCCAGCTCGCCGCGGACACCGAGCTCATCGAGGACCAGGCGATGGAGTTTCGCCCACACCCTGGCCTTCGACCACTCCGTGAACCGCCGGTGGGCGGTGGCACCCGAGGGCCCGAACGAGGCAGACGGCAGCTGCTGCCACGTGCAGCCCGACGTAGCCACGAACACGATCGCAGCCAGCACCTCCCGGTCGCCATGCCGACGTCGGCCCCCACCCTGCGGGCGAGTCGGCGCCTCTGGCACCACCCGCTGGAACAACTCCCACAGCTCATCTGGCACCAGCTGTCGGCGTACGACCTGAGCTGGCTCTGGCAAGATTTTCGTAGCCGGAGATCATCTCGGTGACACGGTCGACCGGTCCGCATAGCGGCGGCGGAGGTGGGCGATCAGGACCACTCGGTGGCGGAGGAGCGGGACGCCGGCGCGTCCGGCCATGATCCGTTTCTGCAGCTTGACGTCGGTGATGCGGCCTTCATTGACTCCGGAGTTGTAAGGGGTGGTGATTCCCTGGGCGACGGCGTGCCGGTCTTCGTGGAGGGCTTTGGCGAGGCCGGCGAGAGGGACCAGTCCGCTGTTCGCCAGGTCGTTCAGCCAGTCTGGCAAAGGTGCGGCGTCACGGTCGTCCAGCATGGCCGCGAACCGACGGACCAACTCGTGGGTGTGCCTGAGCTCTGGGCAGTGGCCGAGGAGACGGGGCAGGCGGTCGTTGATGTGCAGGTTGCGGTGGCCCGGGTGGGTCGTGATCCAGCGGGCGGTTTCACGCGGGGAGGGCGGTCGCTCGCGCGGCTCGTCCAGGGGCAAGCCCCGTCGCAGGGGTGCGACGGCCATTTTCACGCGCTGGTAGTGGTCGAGGTAGCCCTTGGTCTGGAGTTCCTCGTGCAGGATCTTCGCGCTGTGTTCGCCCTCGTCCCAGCGTTGTTGCAGGTAGTCGAGGTAGGGATCCAGGGTGGAGGGTTTGCGGGGTGGGCGGCGCATCACCTCTTGCCAGGTCTGGGCCCGGGCGTACTTGGCGACGGTGTGGCGGTTCAGGCCGAGCTCCCGGGCCACGGAGCTGTGGCTCCGGCCGGTGAGGGTCAGAGCGTGCACGGCCTCGAAGAGCCGGCGGGCATGCTGCCCGGCCCGGGTGTCGGCCGCGGTATCCTCAGCGGCTTCGCCGACCGATGCGGGTTCGGTCTCGCTGACCGGAGGCAGTGCTGCGGGCAGGCAGCCGCGGTGGGTGGAGGCGATGTCCTGGACGCGGCGGGAGAGGCCCTGCCAGAGGTGAAAGCGGTCACTGACCTGCACGGCGTCCGGGGCGCCGGTGCTGATTCCCTGCCGGTAGGTGAGGGATCCGTCGCGGCAGGCGACCTCGACACCGGGGTGCTCGCGGAGCCATTGGCTGAGCTGTTCTGCGTCGCGCCCTTCCCAGAGGGTGAGCGGGAGCCGGGTAGTCGCGTCGACCAGCAGGGTGCCGTAGGTGTCGCCGTAGAGCGCGAAGTCGTCCACCCCCAGCACTCGAGGAGTGACCAGTGGCGGAAGCGGCATCCGCATCAGCTGGGACAGGACGGTGCACCGCGAGAGCGTGACGTTCAGGATCCTCAGCATCCGGGCACCGCCCCGGCCAGCCAGCACCACCCCGACTGCCTCCACCAAACCTTGCAGGAGCGGGGTGCGCCGCTGGTAGCGCACGGTCAGGCCCGGCACCTGCTCAGCGAAGGTCACCTTCGGACAGGACGGGTTCTCGCAGTACAGACGGCGCACAGACAAGTCGATGCTCAGCGGCCGGCCACCGAGGGCGACATCGGCGAGGCGCCGTACGTAGCGGCTGTGGCACCACGCAGTGAGCTGGCCGCATCCCGTACATCCCACCGGAATACCGGATCTTGTGCGGGCCCGGACCATCACGTCAGCATCGGAGACATCGACCGACACAATCAGCACACTCGCCAACTGCGGTAAGAGGCTTGCTAGTTCAACAGAGCACAGCCACAGGCTGCCCGCTATGCGGACCGGTCGACCGTGTCACCGAGATGGTCTCCGGCTACGAAAATCTTGCCAGAGCCACGTTCGTGTGTACGCCGACACCAGCCGCTCAACGATCCCCACACCCGCAGACTACCGAACGATCCAAATCGTCTTTAAAGAGTGTTTTGGCCCAGTGAGGTTGTTTTGGTGTTGCTTCGGGGGCGAGTGGGTCTGCGGCTGCTGAGGCGAGAGTGGTCAATGCGGGCTGTGTGACAGGAGACTCCATGTCTCTGCCCGTTTGAGTGGAGTCGCTCCTGTCTGATCCCAAAGCGCCCCCGGTTGACGCTGTTTGCGCCCTGGGGGTGCGTCGTGCTCGACGGTACTACCGCAACATGACACGACACCGCCCGTACCCCAGCGACCTGTCCGACGCCCGCTGGGAGTTGATCGGTCCCACGCTCACTGCCTGGCGGGCCGAGCGGAGAGGCAACGGCCTGGACATCGGGCGTCCGCCCGAGCACGACCTGCGCCGCATCATGGATGCCATCCTCTACGTCGACCGCACCGGGATCCCTTGGCGCTACTTGCCGCACGACTTCCCACCGTGGGAGACGGTCTACGGCTACTTCGCCGGCTGGCAGAGAGAAGGGATCTTCGACCAGTCAACGGCCTGCTGCGGCGCCTGGTCCGTGAGGCCGAGGGTCGAGATTCCGAGCCGAGCGCCTGCGTGCTGGACGCACAGAGCATCAAGACCTCCGCCAACGTTCCCACGGCCGGCCTAGGCATCGATGCAGGCAAGAAAATCGCAGGCCGCAAGCGCCACCTCGGTGTCGACACCCTCGGCCTGCTGCTGGCCGTCTGGGTCACCGCCGCCAGCATCTCCAACAACACAGGCGGCATCCACCTGCTCTCCCAGATCGCCACCACAAGCCCTCGAGTGACCAAAGCATGGGCCGACACCGGCTATCGCACCAAAGCCATCGACCACGGAGCCCGCCTCGGAATCGACGTCGAAGTCGTCCAACGCGACCCCGGCACCAAAGGGTTCAAAGTGATCCCCCGACGCTGGGTCGTCGAGCGGACCTTCGGCCGGCTGATGCACCACCGCCGCCTCGCACGCGACTACGAGACCCACCCTCACCGCTCCGAAGCCATAATCCACGTCGCGTTGATCGACCTCATAACCCGCAGGCTCACCCGCGAATCCACCCCGAACTGGCGCGACACCTGAAGCTCGAACCAAACAACCTCGCCGGGACAAAACACTCTTTTAACGGTGGCGACGCCGCGCTCTATCTTTGCCGTGAGCTCGCTCCAGCTCGGGACGGCGGGCCGGGACGGCGAAGGTGTGCCGCCGGCGCCGGTGCGGCCTAGGGTGAAGTACTTTGACTCGGCGGGCCGTCGTCGGAGTGATCAGCGACCAGAAGACTGTGCACAACGTCTCGCACCTCACCTTCCTGCCGGGCCTCGGCGTGTCGGAGGCGTGGATGTATGCCCCGCCGAGGGTCAAGTGTGGGAGGAGGCTGGCAGGTGTCGCAGAAAAACCATTGGTGAGATCATGGCCGAGCTCGGCCTGCAGGGCCGCAGGCCGCCTCGCCGACGCCGTTCGCTGGCCCGCCCGGCAAGCGGAGCGATGCTCCTGACCTGGTGCGACGCAAGTTCGACGTGATCGGGTTCGAGGTACTGCAGCGGGGCGACATGACGAGACCGAAGCCAGCGAGGGCGAGCTCAACCTCTCCAGCGTCCATGACACCCTCTCCCGCCGGGCTCTGGGCTATGCGATGGGCGAGCGGCACGATGCCGTGCTGGTCAGCGCCGCCCTGCAGATGGCGGTCGTCCAGAGGCGGTGAGATGGACGTCGTGATCTTCACATGGACGCAGCAGCGCATACACCTCCGAGGCGTTCCAGCAGCGGACAACGCTGCGGAGTCGTTCCACCGAGTCCTCAAGGGTATGGACGTCCCTGGCACACCCCACCCGCCGCGGCGAGGCTGAAGACCGTCTCGTGGATCGTGGACTTCTACAACACAAGGCGGCGCCACAGCGCGGTCGTCGGGAAGCCGCCCGCCGAGTCCGAACGGATCACCAGGAAGCGCGAGCCCGGAGCGATCAGGAAGGTCGGGCCGCACAACCAAGGTCTCTACGCTTCCTCAGGGCTTGGTGTGGTCCTCGATCAAGAATGGTGAGAGCATCGGGCTCGCGGTGGCATGAGGGTTGTTGAGCGACGCTGAAGGTGTGCACGAAGGCGACGTTCTGGTTGTCGACGGAGTGGTGTGAAAGGACCCCGGCGGCCGCCAGGCCGCCGGGGTCCTCGTGGTCACGGTGTCGCTTTCGTCATCACTCTGTCGCGTGCGTCTCGGTGATGGCGAGGCGGGTGGAGGACTCGTCCACGATGCTCTTCTCGTCGGCGAAGGCGGCGATGAGGGACTGCAGGGCGATGTTGTTGACCGAGCGGGGCAGGCCGCGGCTGGTGAGGTGGATCAGGTCGACGGCGTCGTCGGAGAATAGCGGGTCCGAGCGGCCGGCGATCGTCAGGTGGTGCTTGATGTAGCTGGCGGTCTCCTCCTTCGTCATGGTCGGCATCTGGTAGCTGATCGAGATCCGCTGGTCCAGGGCGGCCAGGACGCCGTGCTTCATCCGCTTGCGCAGGGTGGGCTGTCCATCATGCCGATGCCGGGCATGCCGGTGATCACCGTGGCGTCGAGGTGCTCGCGAAACCCGTCCTCGATCAGGGCTTTCGAGGTCGGCGATCTCCTGGTCGAGGGCCAGCACCTTCCTGGCCAGGCACTGCCTGCCCGCCTCGGCCAGGGTGCCGCCCCAGCCGCGGACACGGCCAGCGCCTCGCCCAGCTCCTCCGGCGCGAATCCCCCGCCGGCCCAACCCGATCTCTGCGGCCTTCAACGCCTCAGCCAGCCGTGCGGCTTCCTCCCGCAGGCCCTCCCCCGGCCCCCGGACAGCCGTCACCGCACGGTGCACTCGGAGACCGGGCAGCCGCCGATCGAACGCTAGCTGAGTTCGATTCCCAAACCGCTGCCGCTGCCGTCCACGGCGGATCTGCGGGAGGCGTTCTTGTGGTCGGAGTTCCGCACCGTGACGAAGACCGCGACGGTCAGCCTGCACGGCAACTCCTACGAAGTTGACCCGTCGCTGGCTGGGATGAGGATCGAGCTGGTCTTCGACCCGTTCGACCTGACCGACATCGAGGTGAGGGCCTCCGGCAAGACCCTGGGGAAGGCCGTCCCGCACCACGTCGGCCGCCATGCCCACCCCAAGGCGAGCCCGGAAACCCCGGCCGAGCCGGCGCCGCCGACCGGGATCGGCTACCTCAGGATCCTCGACGAGGCACACACCGCGAACACCGCCAAGGGCACCAACTACTCGTCTCTGATGGACGATTCACGGGGGCCGGCAGTGAAGCCGACCCGAGCCGAAGAACTGTACTTCGACCCCGAACCCGACCTGTTCATGCTCACGCTCCGCGAGCTGGCCGACCGGGCGCTTCACCTGGCGGAGGTCTGCTGCCACCGGGCCGAACAGGACGCCGGCCCCCTCGACACTCCCGCCGTCCGCACCGCATTCCGCGCGGTCCGACTCGCCGTCCGGCTCGGACAACGAGCCACGGCCGACGAACCGGCCGAACCAGCCGCCTCCCAGGCAGCCTTCTGCCCCTGCCCCAGGAGGATTCCTTGATCGATCGCGTCCAGGGCTACTACGGATTCACCCGCGTCCCCTTCGGCAGGGACCTGGCCCCGTCCATGCTCCACCAGCACGATTCCCACCGGGAGGCCGCGGCCCGCATCGCCTGGTGCATCAACAACAAGGCGATCGGCGTGGTCACCGGCGAGGTCGGCGCCGGCAAGACCGTCGCCCTCAAGGGCGCTGTCTCCTCCCTCGACCCGGCCCGCTTCACCGTGATCTACCAGCCCAACCCCGAGGTCGGCATGGGCGGCCTCTATGACCGCATCGTCACCAGCCTGGGCGGCACCCCGAAATACCAGTCTGCCGCTCTGGCAGCTCAGGCGTCCGCCGCGCTGGCCGCCGAGGTCGACGAGCGCGGCCGCACCCCCGCCCTCGTGATCGACGAGTCGCACCTCCTGGACCACCACGAGCTGGACGCGATCCGCATGCTCACCAACTACGACATGGACTCCACGACACCGTTCGCGGAGTTGCTGATCGCTCGGCGCCGAGTTCATCGCTCCCACCAGCGGGGACATATCCGCGTTCGGAAGCCCCGCCCGCCTCGGCGGCGTGGCCGGCCCGGCACCGGTCCCACGCGACCAAGGTCACGGTAATCTCCGCAGGCCCCGGCGCCACGGCCGACGACTGCTGCGAATGTTCTATCTGCCCGCCCAGGTTGCCACCGTGTGCTGCCCCGAATCGAAGCGGTACTACCAGCGCAAACACGTCGAGGGGAGGTCCCACAAGCAGGCTGTTCTGGCTCTCGCCCGGCGCCGGCTCAACGCCCTGTGGACTCTCATACGCGACCACGACCCTTCGAAACCGCCGTAGCTCAGGACGATGCCACAGCGGGATAGACCAGTTACAACATGCCACCACCGCGACGGCCGTGGACTCGTACAGGGCCACGGCATCGGCTTTGAACTCGTCCAAGTAGTCCTTCATCGCCATCGGCGGTCTTCTCGCTTCCTCCGGATCAAGCGATCCAGTATCAGCGTGTCCACCACTCAGGGGGAGGCCCCAAGCCCTGGTTCCAGGGGATTGACCCTTGATCCCGCGGCGTCAGCGGTGATGTCGCGCGGACGCGGGGGTTCGCACAACCTCGCGCCATTGACGCGCTTCCAATATCCTGTAGGATACATTCTCGGGCCCAAGGGTGAGCAGCGTAGGCGTGCAGCGTTGTTCCTGGACAGCGAGGTAGCTCCGCCCTTCGGACTGTCCCAAGAGGCCGACGTTCACCTCTCGGCAATCGTGCTCGATCCGTCAACGAATCTTGGCTAGGCGCAGCGGGGTTTCGGGTGCAGGTTGGAGATCCAGTGGTCGGTCGGTTCCGTATTGCCAGGCGGCCTTCGGCCAGCAGCCAGCACTTCGGCAGTGAGCCGTCCGCAGCGCGAGGCATGTTCCTCGCGCTATCACCACGGCTTGCTCCATCGTGAAGGCCTCGGAGGCTCCTCGCCTTCGATCGGGGTGGAACAGGCTAGGCCGTCATCATCTGGGAAGACCTAAAGACCAACAGCGTTGATCAACGGAGGCTGATGTGAGTTCCGAAGAACTCCTACGCAATTACTTCAAGGTAGAGATGACCCGCGATATCGATGCAGTCCTTGCTCTCTACACCCCGGACGCCACATTCCAGATCCCGGAGCGGACCCGCCAAGGGCACGCCGAAATCCGGCCCTTCTACGAGGACGCCGCTCACCGTTTCCCTCACCTGGATGTGACCATCGTCAACGCCTTCGACCGAGGCGACTGGGCGGTCGTCGAGTGGGACGCGTCCATGTTGGGACCTGAGACTCGGGAATTGCGCCTCCAAGGAGTAAACGTCGCCCGTTTCGAGGATGGACGGATCGCCGAGGCCCGTTCCTACTACGACTCCAGCGCATATTTGATTTCATGACCATCATCGAGAGCGCGCGCGCCTACTTGATCGACCTGCCGGTCAAGACGGCCCGACAGGACGCTATCCAGAGTTTCGTCAAGCAGGAGACGATCTTCGTCGAACTCGTGAGCGCCGACGGCCTGCTCGGCATCGGGTACAGCTACACCATCGGGAGCGGGGGCAGTGCGGTGCTCGCCATGCTCCACGAGCACCTGCTTCCGCAGCTGATCGGTCGCGACGCGACGGAAATTGAGGCAATCTGGCGAATGCTGTGGGCTTCGACCCGTGCCACGACCGTAGGAGCAATCACCTCTCTGGCTTTGGCGGCGGTGGACACGGCCCTCTGGGACCTGCGTTGCCTGAGGGCCGACGAACCACTATGGATTCAGGCAGGCGGCGCGCGTCCCCGAGTCCGGCTCTACGACACCGAGGGCGGTTGGCTACAGCTTTCCATCGAGGAACTCGTCCGCAATGCCAAAGCCTCCCGCGACGCAGGATGGCGCGGCATCAAGATCAAAGTGGGAAAGCCATCAGTCGCGGAAGATGTCGCTCGTATCGCGGCCGTCCGTGACGCCATCGGCGACGAGACGGATTTGATGGTGGACGCTAACCAGGCCTTCAGCCGGTCAGAGGCGCTCCGGCGGGCCGCTGCGTTCGAGCCGTTCAAATTGCGCTGGTTCGAGGAGCCGATGCCTGCGGATGACGTCGTCGGTCACCAGATGCTCCGCGAATCGACCTCGATACCGGTCGCGGTCGGCGAGTCCATGTACTCCGTGGGGCAGTTCGGGGAGTACCTCGCCAGAGGCGCAGCCACGATCGTTCAGGTTGACGTCGCCAGAGTCGGGGGGATCACCCCATGGCTCAAGGTTGCGCACGCCGCCGAGGTAGCGAACGTCGAGGTGTGTCCGCACTTCTTGATGGAGCTCCATGTCAGCCTTGCCGCAGCTGTGCCGAACGTGCCCTATGTCGAGTACATCCCGCAGTTGGACCTGATCACGTCCTCGCGCCTGCACATTGAGGAAGGTGCAGCGCTAGCGCCGAGCAGGCCGGGGCTTGGCATCGATTGGGATCGATCGGTGATCAGTAGTCTCGTCAATCGCACCGGGAGCGGGGTATCCCGCGAGGTCCGGATCGACACCGGAATCCGCATCTCGCGATGAACACCGAAAAGTGGTTCTAGCAGTGATCGTCGATGCGCATCATCACGTGTGGGACCTCACAGTCCGTAGCCAGCCATGGACCGCCGCACTGCCCACGCTCCAGAGGTCGTTCAGCATGCAGGATCTGGAGCCTGACCTTGTTCGGCACCAGGTCGATGGCACGATCGTTGTTCAGACCGTCACAGCTGCCGAGGAGACGCCGGAACTGCTGCGGCTTGCGGCGGGGAACCGGAGAATCTGGGGGGTCGTTGGGTGGGTAGACCTGACCCGTGAATCCGTCGCCGCGGACATAGCTGCACTGCAAGGCGGCGCCGGTGGCGAATATCTGGTGGGGATTCGCCACCAAGTCCAGGGCGAACCGGATCCACGCTGGCTGCTGCGGACCGATGTACGACGAGGACTCGAAGCGGTTTGGGCGGCGGGACTCGTGTATGAGCTGCTTGTCCTGCCCCATCAATTGCCGGCAGCGGTCGAACTCGTCGCAACGACGCCCGGTCGCTGGGTTCTGGATCACGCCGCCAAGCCGTCGATTGCCACTGGCGCCCTGGACCCATGGCGCGAGCACATCGCAGCCCTTGCAGCCCATCCCTCCGTTGCCTGCAAGTTGTCGGGACTCGTCACTGAGACCGCGGATGACTGGATCGACCTCGATATCGCGCCCTACGCGGACCACGTCATTGACAAATTCGGCCCGGACCGAGTGCTCACCGGCTCCGACTGGCCCGTGTGCCTACTCCGCACGTCATACGCGGGGGTCTCGGCATTGCATCGCAGGTTGATCTCCGGCCTGGGATCGGCCGACCAAGCGAAGATTCTGGGAGTTAACGCATGCACCTGGTATCGCCTAAACCCCCGCGCCGCCGTTCCCTAAGCCTTGGCCGCGCGAGGTCGAGACTGTCAGCAGTACGCGCCATGGTGACGCGGCTGCCACTGCGCTAGTAAACGCCCACCCCCTTCGGCGTTTATCGGGCACTGATTCGAAGAGAGTGGAACCTATGCAGATCGTGCGGTACACAAACTCACGAGGTGTCGGTATCGGCCTCCGCAGAGGCCCCAATGCGCCGATCCACGCACTACCGGTCCAATCGCTCGCGTCACTGTGGGAGCTGTCGGTCAGCCAATTGCGCGAGCTCATCGTCTCTGGTCCTCAGGGAGTGCGGGTCACCGGCGCGCGGCTCCTCCCTCCGATCGACGAGCTGACCGAGGTCTGGGCCTCCGGCGTCACGTACCAGCGGTCCAGTGAGGCGCGACAGGAAGAGAGCCAGGTCGCGGACGTGTACGCGAGGGTGTACGGCGCTACGCGCCCAGAGCTGTTCTTCAAGAGCCCCGCCTGGCGGGTGTGCGGCGACCGAGAACCGGTTGGCATCCGAGCCGATTCAGAGGGCGACGTGCCTGAACCCGAACTCGCGCTGGTGTGCAACACGTCCGGCGCAATCGTCGGGCTCACCATCTGCAACGACATGTCCTCGCGCTCAATCGAGGGCGAGAACCCGCTCTACCTGCCACAAGCGAAGATCTACTCCGGTGCATGCGCGCTCGGGCCCGGCGTCGTGCCCGTCTGGGAAATCGCCGACCCATGCGCGCTTGAGATCCGAGTCGAGGTAAGCCGCGGGGGCGCGCCCGTGTGGGCGGGCAAGACATCCACCGCCCTGCTGCGTCGCAGCTTCGAGGACCTCATCGAGCACCTGTTTCGACAGGCTAGTTTCCCACACGGGGTCATCCTCTCGACGGGCACAGGGCTCGTGCCAGAACTCGACTTCGCGCTGCGCCCGGACGATGAAGTACTGATCGACATCGAGGGAGTCGGACGGCTTAGCAACCCGGTGCGTGTTGCCGACACGGCGTCCTTCGCCTGGCTCATACCAAGTGCGGACAGGCTGCCAGCATGAACGACAACATCATCCACGAGTCGATACCGTTGGAGACCGTGCAGGGCACCGATCCGCGCACCGGTGAGCCAACCGGCCAGCCCGTGCAGCTCACGACGCGGGACGAAGTGGAGGGGCTGCTCCACGCAGCGGACTCGGCTGCCTGCTCCTTCGCCTCCACCCCACCGCGGGCACGAATCGCGCTTCTCAATGCGCTCGCTGACGCTCTCGACACGGCGTCCGGCGAACTTGTTTCGCTCGCGATGGCCGAGACCGGCCTCTCCGAGGCACGGCTGGCTGGTGAGGTCGCGCGAACCAGTGGGCAGCTGAGGTTGTTCGCAGACGTAGTGCGCGACGGCAGCTACGTCGACCTACGCACCGACGCGCCGGATCCCAACAGAGTGCCACCGTGCCCGCGGTTGTTGCGATGGAAGGAGCCACTTGGTGCGGTGCTCGTGTATGCGGCGAGTAACTTCCCGTTCGCGTTCAGTGTCCTCGGCGGAGACACCGCGTCGGCCCTAGCGGCCGGCTGTCCGGTGATCGTCAAGGCGCACAGTGCGCATCCTGGCACTTCGGCCGCTGTGGCGACACTCGCTTGCGATGCGGTCGCACGCGTGGGGCTGCCGAGGGGGGTTTTCGGCATCATCTACGGCGAGAGTCAGGGGCTGGTCGCCCTGCGCGACGAACGTATCAGGGCCGCTGGGTTTACTGGATCGACGGCCGGCGGCCAAATCCTCGCCCGCGTTGCACGCGAGCGGCGGCGGCCTATTCCGTTCTTCGGCGAACTAGGTAGCGTCAATCCTGCCGTCGTAACGGCATCTGCCGCAGCGGCACGAGGACAGGAGATCGCCCGCGGCTTCGTCGCATCGATGACACTGGGCTCAGGTCAGTTCTGCACCAAGCCCGGGTTGTTCTTTCTGCCCACCGGGCACGGCATGGACACCGCACTTGTCAGGGCGGTCCACGACGCGCAGCCAGCCCCAATGCTCAGCGGGCGGATGCGTGACCATCTCGAGACCGGGCGACGGAGGCTGGTCGAGCACCCTGCGGTGGACCAAATCGCAGAAGCTGGCGCACCACAGGCTGTGGGCGCATGGTCTTCCGCAACACTCTACCGGACCAGCGCGAAGGCAGTGATACATGATCCAGAGGTGCTCACTGCGGAGTACTTCGGCCCAAACGCCGTGGTCGTCGAGTACACAGACCGGTCGGAACTAGTCGCCGCACTTCGGAGGATCGACGGATCGCTCGCCGCCTCCGTACACGCCGAGCCTGACGATGCCGCGGCACTCACCGAGATCATGGCAGAGCTGCGGCGGCGCGTCGGACGGATCGTCTACAACGGCTGGACCACGGGCGTCGCAGTTGCGTGGGCGATGCACCATGGGGGCCCATGGCCCGCCACCACCGATCAGGCGCACACGTCGGTCGGTGCGGCGGCGATCGAGCGTTGGGTGCGCCCGGTCTGCTACCAGAATGTGCCGGACGCACTGCTTCCCCAGGGGTTGCGCGAGGCCAAATCCTGGGAAGTGGAAGGCTCGTAGCCTTTTGATTTGAGACCGGTTGTTCGCGACGTGGCCTGGCCAAAGTGCTGTCCCAAGAGAGGCAAGGTAGTGATGGCTTGCTACCGGAAGTCGTGCTGCTGGAGCTACGCGGTGACACACCCGCGCCACCTCACACCTCACGCGGGCTCGTCGCGGGTGCGCTCCGGGGCGCTATAACATCCGATAGCTGGCGTCCCAACGCCACAGCAAGGGAGCAAGCATGCAGCTACGGCGCGAACCCATCGATCGCACACACCGGGCGGAGCCGTCGATTACACGGACAAAAATGCCCCGACTCGGGCTGGGCTGCGCACCAATAGGCAACCTCTTCCGCCCGCGAAGCGACGACGAGGCACACGCTGTGCTCGATGCGGCCTGGGAAGCTGGCGTCCGCTACTTCGACACGGCTCCACACTACGGGCTCGGCATCTCGGAGCGGCGGCTGGGGACTTTTCTCCGCACCAAGCCACGAGATGAGTTCCTCGTGTCCACCAAGGTTGGGCGGCTGCTGCGCCCCAACCCAAGCTGGGACGGCAACCAATACGACGACGAGGGGTACGCCGTCCCGGCGTCGCTTCGCAGAGAGTGGGACTTCACCAAGCCAGGGATACTCCTCAGCCTCGAGGAATCCTTGGTACGGCTTGGACTTGATCGGATTGACGTGTTGTACCTCCACGATCCCGAGCGGTCTGGTCTGGAGCGCGCCGTGGAGAAGGGCATGGAAGCCCTCGCCTACCTGCGTGAGGCAGGAATCGTTGCGCAGGTCGGGGTTGGCTCGATGTCGGCCAATTCGGTGGAGAAAGCAGTGCGGACTGGATTGGCCGATGTAGTGATGGCAGCGAACTGCTACACCCTACTCGACCAGTCCGTCGAACCAGCCGTGCTAACTGCCTGTGAGAAACATGGAACCAGAATCATAGCTGCCGCACCCTTCAACAGCGGTCTATTGGCAAGCACCCCGCGTCGAACTGCGATGTTCGACTACGAGGCAGTATCCGAAGACGTCCTCAACCGCGCGCTCCGGATGGCCGAAGTCTGCGCCGCCCACGGAGTAGACCTGCCGACTGCCGCGATGCATTATCCGCTGCTCGATCCACGAGTCGAGGCTCTCGTCGTGGGCGCAGATACGCCGCACCAGATCCAACAGAACGCGGCTCGGTTGGCAACTACGCCCCCGGCGACCCTCTGGGACGACCTGGACGCCCAGGGACTCGTGCCGCGATGCGCGTAGTCCTCATGGCCACGCATCAACGGCTCGCCCCTTTCCAAACACTAGGTCTCGAGCAGTCGTGCGACTACTGCCCACACGGGACCAGCAGGACGAAAAATCAGATTGTGGCAAATCGAGGATGGGGCCGGCCAGTCGATGGGCTCAGTCAAGTTTTCCGTGACGGGGTGACGGGTAGTCACATTGGTGCCATGGGCTGCAGTGTGCGACGACTTGCGGGGTGGACGACTTCGCCACCCGACGCGGACTCAGATACGGGACAGTGCTGGTCGACGTCGAGTCCCAATCCCTTCGCACCACGCGCCTCGACGACTTCAAGCCCTACCTGGTCCGGCGCTGGAACGAGGGATGCACCGATGCGGCCCGCTCTTCCGGGCAATTCAGGCTCAGGGTTACCCGGGCCCGCACCCCACAAGCGGTGCGGCCTTGTCTGCGCCCGCTCCGGACGAGCCTCGGCTCGGTCCGGTCACTGGCCCTGGTACTCAAACCGCAGCAGGTCGTCACCAATTGACGGCCAGGTGCTCGACCACCGCGTGGACGTGAGCGTGAGCGGTGCCCAGGCTGATACCGAAGCCTGCCGGCAGTTGCCCCGACGGGTCATTCTTGCGCAGTACACCAGAGCGATCAGCGCACGCTGGGATGGGAGAGCCGGCCGACCGGGCTGAACCGCCGGACGGTGAGCAAGTACTCAAGGATCCCGCTTCGGTCGCGCCGCCGAAGAGAGAAGCGGCGGGTCAGCGGCCTCGGCGGGTGGTGGACGAGGTAGCTCCGCTGATCGACGCGATGCTCGGGTTGTCGGCGTACAAGTGGACGTGGCCCTGGCAAGAATTTCGTGAAGCTGGGGTGTGTCACCATGCGCCGGTGACGCTTCGTCACGGGTAGCGGCGTCGGAGCAGGGCAATGAGGATGACGCGGTGGCGGGGCAGCGGGACGCCCGCGCGTCCGGCCGTGATCCGTTTCTGGAGCTTCAGATCGGTGATGCGGCCTTCGTTGACGCCGGAGTTGAACGGGGTGGTGATGCCCTGCACGACCGCCGGCTGGTCCTCGCGGTGGCTTTGGCCAGGCTGGCCAGTGCCGGGAGGCGGGCGGTGGTGAGTTGCTCGAGCCAGTCCGGCAGCGTGGTGGCGTCGCGGGCGTCAGCATGGCGGCGAACTGACGCACCAGATCGTGGGTGCGGTCCAGTTCCGGGCAGTGCTCGAGCAGCCACCTGAGTCCCTCGGCGGCGTGCAGGCCGCGCCGGGAAGGCGTGGTGGTGATCCAGCGGGCGGCTTCCCGCAGCGAGGGCGGTCGCTCGCGTGGCGTGTCGATCGGGTATGCCCAACGCAGCGGTGCGACGGCCATCTTGATCCGCTGATAGTGGCCGCGGTAGTCCTTGGCGAGGAGTTCCTGATGCAGCACCGTTGCGGTGTGCTCACCTTCCTCCCAACGTTGCTGCAGGTAGTCCAGGTATGGGTCGAGACTGGTGGGCCGGCGGGGCCGGGTGGTTCGTACGCATTCCTGTCAGGTGGCTGCTCGGGCGTATCTGCGCACGGTGCGTCGGTTCAAGCCCAGCTCGTGGGCTGCGGCGTTGAGCGAGCGACCCGTGTCGGTCACCGCGTGCACTGCCTCGAACAGCCGCTTCGCGTGGCGGCGGGCGGGGGTGTGGGCCTGGTCGGCGGACGGTCCCGCCGGGTTCGCTGGTGGCGGTGCCGGTTCGGGCGCGGGTACTGCAGCGGGTAGGCAGCCGCGGTGGGCGGCGGCGATGTCCCCGACCCGCTTCTACAGCCCCTGCCACAGGGGGAAGCGGTCGCTGACTTGCACCGCTTCTGAGGCACCGTCGGTGATGCCCTGGCGGTAGACCAGCGAGC
The DNA here is from genome assembly GCF_056434305.1 of Streptomyces sp. NPDC044061. Classification (NCBI taxonomy): domain Bacteria; kingdom Bacillati; phylum Actinomycetota; class Actinomycetes; order Kitasatosporales; family Streptomycetaceae; genus Streptomyces; species Streptomyces sp. NPDC044061. Next base: position 15,405 of record NZ_JBWKFL010000080.1, read on the forward strand.
CGTCCCGGCAGACCACCTCCACACCGGGGTGCGTCCGCAGCCAGGCGGCCAGCTGCTCTGCGTCGCGCCCGGCCCACAGCTCGATCGGTAACCGGGTATGGGCATCCACCAGCAGGGTTCCGTAGACGTCCGCGTACAGGGCGAAATCGTCCACGCCCAGCACCCCCGGGGTCGCTGCCGGCGGAAGCGGCAAGCGCATCAAGTGGAACAGCACGCTGGTCCGCGACAGCGGCACCTTCAGGGTCTGCAGGAGCCGGGCGCCACCACGTCCGGCGAGCAGCAGTCCGGCCGTCTCCACCAACTGCTGCAACAGCGGGCTGCGACGTTGATAGCGTGTCGTCAAGCCCTCGACCTGCTTAGCGAACGTGCGCCGACCGCAGCCCGGACCGTCACAGAACAACCGCCGCACCGACAGCCCGATCAGCACCGGGCGCCCACCGACAGCGACATCGGCCAGCGTGCGGCCATAGCGACTGTGCACCCGCGCAGAACCGCGACCACAGTCCGGACACGCAACCATCAACTCGCGAGTGCAGGCCGCGATGCGGACCACCCCGCCCGCCACCCACACTCGTTCCACCCGCACCGCATCGAGGTGCGGAGACATGATCCGTACGAGGTCATCACACTCGCTGACAGTGCCGCTACCCGTAACGGAGCGTCACCGGCGCATGGTGGCACCCCCCAGCTTCACGGAAACCTTGCCAGGGCCACTCAGCCGAGTACGCGGACAGACCGACACCACCAGACGGTTCGTGCCCGCAAGCGAAGACGGAATGGGTGCAAGGAAACTCCCGGTGTTGCGACGACCGATTGAGACCGGGCAGTACACCAACCGGGCCTTCACCGACGCCTGCCACCAGGCCGGCGTCCGCCAGTCCATGAGCGCGATCGGCTCCAGCGCAGACAACGCGCTCGCAGAGCCTTCAACGCAACGTTCAAACGCGAGACGCTCCAGGGCCGCAAGACCTGGTCCAGCGAACGCGAGGCCCGCCTCGACGCGTTCCGCTGGCTCAACCGCTACAACACCCGACGCCGTCACTCCCGCCTCGGACAACGCAGCCCGATCGCCTACGAAACAGCGTCCGAAACAATATCAACTACGCTGACACCAGCCGCATAACCCGTGTCCAGGATTCGGGGTCAAGGCCCGATGCCTTCGGCCGCCAGACCACCGCCTTGCTGCATCAGCTGGAAGCAGCCTGCACCAATGCCGACCAGCTCGAAGCCGCCACAAGGGAGCCTTTCGAGCAGCATCGGACACCCCGATCGTCTCCACCCTCGCCGGGGCCCGGGTCCTGGCCCAGATCGGACGGGGCGGCCAACCGGCGATCACCCAGCGGAAACCCACGCCGGAAGCACGCACCGGAATCCGCCCGGCGGATTCCAGCTCAGCCTGATACGGCCTTCGCCCAGACCCGGGCGATCGTTTCCCTCGCCTTCTCAACCTGCGTGTCCGTGGGGAACTCCGGCGTGCCCTCTACTATCGGCAGCTTTGCCGCAGCGGCCTTGTCAAGGGTGCCGTCGTTCTCCATGGCCTGCCTCAGCACCGGGCGGGCATAGCCGTGGAAACGGAGGTTCTGGCTCGCGGGGCTGAAGAGCCATTCCAGCCATAGGCGTGCGGCCGCGGGGTGCGGGGCGTACCTGTTGACGGCGAGCGCGTAGTACTGGGCGTAGCTGCCGTCGAAGGGGATGGAGACCAGCCATTTCACGCCTTTGCTGCGGAGCTTGTCGGCGTAGCTGAGGTTAAGGTAGTCCCAGTTGATACTGATGGGTGTCTGGCCGTTCTCAATCGTGGCCGTGCTGGGGTGCCTGACCAGGGGGTCCAAGTTGCCACTTTTCTTGAGCTTGGCGAAGAAATCGAGGCCCGGCTGAATGTCGTCGAACGATCCGCCGTTCGCGAGGGTAGCTGCGTACACAGCGGCAAAGCCGCCGCCAGTCGTAGTGGGGTCTCCAACCGTGACCATGCCCTTGTACTGAGGCTTCAGTAGATCAGCGAAGGTCTGGGGACAAATCCGGACGCGGCCTGCGTCGCAGCCGATGGAGATGTAGCCGCCGTAGTTGTTGGCCCAGCGGGCCTGCGGGTCCTTCTGAGTGTTCGGGATCGAGTCGTAGGAGGTGACTTTGTACGGAGCGAGCAAGTTCTGCTGGATTGCTGCCCGGGCGAACGTGTCGGATATATCGAATACGTCGGGGGCGTTGCTCTGGCCTTTGCGGCTTTTCGCAGCATCAATCTCGGCCTGACTCGTGGCCCACGGTTTCTCGTCTCTGACCTTGACCCCGTACTTCTTCTCGAAGCCGTCGATCAGGGGACCGTAGCCGGCCCAGTCGCGCCGGACCGATAGCGCGTTGAGCGTGCCCTCGTGCTTCGCCGCGGCTATGAGTGCGTGCATGCCGCCCACGTTCTCGGCGGAGGTGGCTACCGACGGCTTTTCGGGGGTGGCGGTGGGACTGGCACCGCAGGAGTTCAGGGCCAGCGCCGCGAGGGCGAGGCAACCGGAGAGGGCGACTACTCGATGGAGTGCGGTCACAAACATTCCAGGAAGAGGGAGGGGACGAAGATAGGATGGCACTCCCTTGTCATCTAGCGACAACTCGTGACTGAGGGGCTGTCGTCTTGTGGTCTTGGAGACCAGGGTAACTCGACTATCTCACGGGGTGCCTATCCGGTGATGCTTGAACTCTCGGGCCTGACTCGCCGCGATAGGGGCGACACGCGGACCGGAAGCCGCGGCCCGGCCGTGTGAGGCGCTTCGCCAGATGGCTGCGGCGGGTCGTGCGGAGCGCTTTCGTGACCTCTTGACAAGGATGACCAAATTCACTAGCGCTGCACCGCGTTAGTTCGTGCAGAGTGGTGTGGTCCAGGCAGTGGCGTCCACCGCAAAGTCTGTGTGCGTGTCGAGCACGTCTTCTCCCGAATGAAAACTACAAGATTCTCCGGGACTGCTGCAGCGCGACGGCGGCCTCCGCCACGCCGTCGAAGACGTGGCTCCCATCCACACCTTCGCCCTCGCGGCATGACCTGCCAAGCCAGCTTCCCGCTTTCAGGCTGCTTCATCACGGCCGGCGCAACACGCTTTACGGCCTCGTGCACGGTAAGCGGTGAGGCGTCGAAGACCTCGACAGGACTCGTCGCCCACATCTGCCGTGCCGGGCTCAGGTCTGCGGTCTGTGATGCGAGAGCAGGCCGACGACGGCCTGGGCCATGCTTGACGCTGATGCGCCGCGAGGAACTACCGTTATCACGGGCTGAGGTAGTGGCCAGCGACCGCCTTCATCCAGCCTCGAGCTATCCCATCCTCCGCTTTCTGCACCTGCGTATCCGCGGGGAACTGCGGCGTGCCCTCGACGATCGGCAGCCTCGCTGTGGCGGTCTTATCGAGGGTGCCGTCTTACTCCATGGCTTTCATCAGTACCGGACGGCTGAAGCCGCCGATTCGAAGGTTCCGACCATCGGGGCTGAAGAGCCATTCCAGCCACAGACGGGCGGCGGTCGGGTGCGGGGCGTCCTTGTTGATAGCCTGTGCGTACTACTGGGCGTAACTCCCGTCGAAGGGGATGGAAACCTGCCATTTCATACCTTTACCGCGGAGCTTGGCAATGTAGCTGAGATTCAGGAAATCCCAGTTGATATTGATGGAGGTCTCACCCTTCTCGATCGTGGCCATGGTAGTTGGGTGGACGGGGTTGAAGTTTCCCGTCTTCTTGAGCTTGGCGAAGAATGCGAGGCCAGGCTGGATATTATTGAAAGATCCGCTATTCGCGACGGCAGTTGCATAAACACCGGCGAAGCCGGAACCGAACGCGGTGGGATCTCCTGAGAGGGCGACGTTGCCCTTGCCGCGAGAGAGATGCAGCCGGAGACGGCGACTGCTCGGACACGAGGTGCGGTCACGAACGTCCCAATAAGCAATACAAAGGGGTAGGACAGGGCACAATCCGATATCATCAAGGGCGGCCTCGGCACCGGGTCGTCACCGTGCTGTGGCCCATTCCGTGCGCCCTTAGCCTATGGTGTCGACGCAGCAGACGCAGTAGCCAGTGACCAACGGGATGATTCCGTTGGCGATCTTCAGGTGAGCCCGAGGGTCAGGCAGAGGGCGTGGAATCGGGCGGGTCGGCGCTGGGTGCGGGTGGGGGTGTGGGTGTGGGTGTGGATCCAGTCGGCGACGCGGACGAGGTTGCAGGCCGCGGCGGTGAGCTGGGTGTGCAGGCGGGTCTTGGGCAGGCCGCGGTAGCGGGTGCGGCGCAGGCCGAGGGCGCGGACGGCCTGGGAGTTCAGGGCCTCGACGCCGGCGCGGGCGGCGTAGCGGTCCTTCCATGTCTGGGTGTGCTGGTCGGCCCAGTTGCCGAGCTGGATCTCGTGGAGTTCGCGGGTGGGTTGCAAGGTCACCGACCGCGGCTGGTCGACTGTGCGGGTGCAGCGCGAGCGCTGGGGGCAGGCCCGGCAGGTAGCGGTGGGGAAGGAAGCTTGCAGGTAGGGGCGCTGGTTGAGGGTCAGCGGCTTCCAGGGCAGGCTCTTGTGACCGGCGGGGCAGGTGAGTCGGCGGGTGTCCCAGTCGGCGCTGAAGGCGGCCTTGGCGAAGGCCGGGTCCGGGGGTGCGGTGCGGCCCGAAGCGGTGGGGATCGGGCCGGTCAGGGTGACGCCGTGGGCCTTTCGGGCGTGGGCGATCCGGGCCGGGGTGGGGTAGGCCGCGTCCACCAGGTGCTCGGCCGGGAGCAGGCGCACAGCGGCGAGGTCGGTGTGGATCTCCTCCAGCAGGGTGCCGTCCTGGACCGGGGCGATGGCGGCGGTGGCGTGCACGACGACCTCGGGCCGCTCCGCATCGCAGCACTCGGTCAGATGCGCACGATACCCGCTCCACTCGAGACCGTTCTTGACGCAGTAGTGCGCGTCGGTGTCGTAGGGCGAGTCGAAGCGCAGGCTGGCCGGAGGCAGGCGGTGGCCGTCGCGCCAGCGCAGCGCCCCGGCCGCGTCCCAGTAGAAGTGGTGGGTGAACAGCTGCCGCAGAATCTCGATCTGACGCAGGCGGCGCAGCCCCGGCGGCGCACTGGGCTGCCACAGTGCGGTCAGCAGCAGGCGCCCGTCCTCGCCGAAGGTCTCGGCCAGCGCGGTGACGCCAGCCGCGCCACCGGGGACCTTGGCGATCTCCACGCGGTGCCCGTAACGCTTGTCCCAGCCCGGCTGGATCAGCGGGGCCAGGAAGTCGGGGTCCTGGCGGGCCAGTTCCTCCAGCGCGGCGCGCACGCTTTCACCGACCAGCTCCAGGCGGCTGGTGCGGCGCACCGCGGCCAGCACGTGCGTGGCGTCGGTGCGCTGCCTGCCGCCAGCCTTGAGCAGGCCCGCCGCCGTCAGGTGGCGCAGCATCAGGTTCAGCACGCGCTCGGTGGCACCGCCCTCGACCAGCCGGGCACGGAACTCGCACAGCACCGAGTGGTCGAAGCCCGGATCATCCAGCTGCAGACCGAGCGCGTACTTCCAGTCGATCCTGGTACGCACCGCCTGGGCCGCAGCCCGGTCGGAAAGATGCTCGGCGAACTGCAGCACCGATACCAGCGCCAACTGCCCGGGCGACAGCGCCGGACGACCATCGGCGGAGTACAGATCGGCGAAGTCCTCATCGGCGAACAGGACATCGAGCCGGTCCCGGATCCGCATCGCCACGGTCTCCTTCGGACACGCCGCCCGGGCCGTCCGCTGGGTCTCCACCGGGATCTGCTGGTAACTGCGCGGCTTTAACGACATGACCCCACCCCTCGCCCACTGCCCGTCCGCCTCCTTCAGTACAGCGCCGAAGGAGAGACACCACCAGGGCCCCCGAAGATCGCCAACGGAATCACGGGATTAGGGTAACCCTCGCCGCGATGAGAGCACCGGCCGATCGGAAGTCGCCGCCCGGCCCGATTGAGGACCCGGACAGGGTGGCTATGGCCAGTGGTTTGTTCGAGGCGCTTGCATGGCAACTTTTGCTGCGATCATTGTCCTCACGGCGCTGTGTCGTCCCAGGCGTCGAGGATGATGTCGCCGAGGCCTTCCCCGGTCGGGGTAGCGCTGTCGTGGAGGGCTTGCTCGGTCCAAATGCTTTTGCAGATCAGCCGGACGGTGATGGGTTCGGTGCCGTAGCGGTTGGCATTGGTGATCAGTTCGCTGAGGATGAGCTCGGTGGTGAAGGCGGTCTCCTGCATGCCCCAGTCCACCAGCCGGCTGGCGCAGACTGTGCAGACGGGGGCCACGGCCGCTGGGTCGGAGGGCGTTCCACTCGGCGACCTGCCTCGGGCCCAGTCGGGGGGGCCACGAGCAGAGCGGTCGTCGCTGGGCTGGGCAGGCAGCAGCGCATTGATCACTTCTGCGCAGGTGGCCTCGGGGTGCGGTCCGCAGACCGGATTGCTGGACCGCCTACTTCCGCCCGGGAGTGTCTGAGCGGGCCTTCCAGTACATGCGCATGATCGTCTGCCGTTAGGTCTTTGGATGGCTTCACCGCAAACACCTCGGCACGGGATGGACGGATGAGGCGTCCCCCGGAGTGTGGACACGGGGGTTCATGCTGCGAGTGTGAGTTTACGTGCTCTCTGCTGTTGCTGTTCGAATTCGGCTGGTGAGAGGTAGTTGAGGGCGCTGTGGCGCCTGCGGGCGTTGTAGTAGGTGAGCCACTGGAAGATCTCCAGCCGCGCCTGGCGCATCGTCGAGAACAGCCGTTGGTGCATCGTTTCCCTTTTGAGTCCCTGCCAGAAGCTCTCGGCGAGGGCATTGTCGTAGCTCGAGCCGACGCGACCCATGCTCCTGTGGATCCCAAAACCGTCACAGACCTGCGCGAACGCGGCCGACGTGTGCTGCGAACCCCTGTCCGCATGGAAGATCACTCCGTCGACGTTGCCGCTGCGGATCGCGACCGCCATCTTCAGCGCGTCGATGACCAGCTCGGCGCGCATGTGCGAGGCCATCGACCAGCCGATCACTCGGCGTGAACAGATGTCCAGAACGCAGGCGAGATACAGCCATGAGCCACCGACCTGCACGTATGTGATGTCGCCGCACCACTTCTCGTCCAACTCCACGGCGGAGAAGTCGCGTTGGACAAGGTCCGGGGCGGGCGGTGCGAGCCGGTCGGGGACCGTGGTGCGCTTGCGGCGCCGCAGGTGGCGGCCCTCGAGCCGGTTGACGCGCATCAGGCGCTCGACGCGCTTGCGGTTGACCGTGTGCCCGAAGCCGCGCAACTCGGCATGGACGCGCCGGACTCCGTAGGTGCCCTTGTGCTCAGTGTGGATCTCACGGATCTCCACGAGCAGGGCATCGTCGGCGGCCTGCCGCTCCTGGCGGGTCTTCGCGCCGGCGATCCACCGGTAGTAGCCCGAGCGCGACACCCGAAGGACCCGGCATATCCGCTGGACGCCGAAGGTCTCGGCGTGGGCGGAGACGAAGTCCCAGCGGTGGGTCCTCACTTCATCTCCTTGGCGAAATAGGCCGCTGCCCGGCGCAGGATCTCCCGCTCGAGCTCCCACTCCTTCTCCGCCTTGCGCAGCCGGCCGTTCTCCGCGCGAAGCCGGGCCAGTTCCTCATCCCGGCTCTCCGCACTCTGCTCGCCGCGGCTGTGATCGCGGCCCGCGTGCTCGTCGGCCTGGCGCACCCAGCTCCGCAGCGTCTCGCCAGTCACCCCGACATCCGCCGCGACCGCCGCGTACGTGCGCTTCCCACCCGCCGCGCGGTACAGCGCGACAGCGTCATTCCTGAACTCCGCCGGATACGGAGACTTACGTCCCACCAGGACACCTTCCCTTGGACCTGCAAGATCCATTGTCAGAGTGTCCACGTCACGGGGGTCGCCTCAGGAACTCCGCCGCCGGTTCTATTACAGCGGTTAAGGGCCCACGCCGGGGACGTCGTCCTGTTCGACCCGGGCTTGGTAGTCACCACGCGATACCGCCCCAGAGGAACGACCATTCCGTCAATCCGGCCCAGCAACAAACTGGGGAAAGTAACTGCTCAACGGGCTTGTGGAGAGCCGGATGCGGCGCCAACTCGTACATCCGGTTCCGGATGGATGGGCGGGGCGGAGAAACGGGCTGGGATGAATCCCAGTATCGCACTCCGCGCCGACCCCACCACGACGTCGAGCTCCAAAACGAGGCCAGCCCGCAGACTGCACGCCTTGACCCGGCCCACAGGAGGCGCCGGCTTCGGCCCGCTTCCATGAACTCCTCGCCCGTCACGGGCTGAGCTGGACTCCGGGAAGGTGGCCCTTGGAGACCGATCGAGGCATGTGGATTCAGGCCCTGGTTGCCCCCGGCTGCCAGGTGTACACGGTACAACCCCGTCAAGGTGGCCGGGTACCAGGAGCGGTATGCCTCCTTGGGGGCCGAGAGCGAAAAGGCGACGCGCGCGCCTTCGCCCACCTTGGTCCGATCGACCGCCATCAGCTGCGGCCGTGGCCGGGACAGCGACCAGGTGCAGGCCGTCAAGGTCGTCGCTCGCGCCGCCCAGACGCACGCTGCGCGAGTACTCCCCGCCGCCCTGAATGCAACGCCGACCTCTCGCTGCCCAACACCAACGCACCGGAACTGCTGACCAAAGCCCCCACCCCGCACGCCGGGACGAAGTTTACCCACACGCAGATCACCGCTTTATTGGCCCGCCACCACCACGCGAAGGCGGCCACCATCCAGGCCGCGTTGCGTGAGCGGAAGCCCGCCTTGCCCGACCCGGTCATCGCGGCCTATGCCGGCACCGTGACCGATTGGGTCCAGCTGATCACCGAGCTGAACGAGCAGATCGCCGCGATTAGACCTGAGCCGCTACGCCGAAACGACCGCATGGTGGCGCCACGTACGCCCCCAAGCCACCTGACCTCTAACGGCATGGGTGTGTGACAGGCGTAGGGGCAAGACAGCCGACGAGAAACAGCACATCCAAGCCGACGTCGCACTCGCCCGCAAGCAAGTGACGTCCGATTGACTCTCATTCAAACGGACAGTGCTGCCGCCTCGACTCACTGTTGCCATAGGCGAGGGGCAGCACCGACCAACGTCACGATAGTGATGACGATCCGGACCCACAATCTCCGGCAGGGCCACGGCAGGCCGTCATCCTCGCGGCGCGGAGGCTACGCTGGTTCAGCACGGTGGATCGTGGCGTGTCTGTGCTGGCTCCGTTTACAGGGGTGCATGAGCGACGGGCTGTCCGACGTGTGCGCGTTCGGCTCGAAGCTCCTTGGGCATGTTCC
>NZ_JBWKFL010000081.1:0-23779 GCF_056434305.1 Streptomyces sp. NPDC044061
GGAACATGCCCAAGGAGCTTCGAGCCGAACGCGCACACGTCGGACAGCCCGTCGCTCATGCACCCCTGTAAACGGAGCCAGCACAGACACGCCACACAACCCGTCACACTGGATCCTTGGCCTGTTATCGAACGCGTACTTGATCACCGCGTTGGTAACGGCCCCGTTCGAAGTTGCCTTCTGCTGATCACGTGGCAAACACGTGATCAGCGACTGTGGGGAAAGCGGCTCTGGCGCTGATCTTGTGACGCGGTTGGGCCAGGGCGTGAGGAGTGCGCGCTTGCGGACGAAGTCGAGATTGGCTCGTCCAAATCCTTCCCTTTTGAGTAATTTCGCCCTTGTGACCTGTCCTTCGACCTGGCCGGAGCTCCAGAGGGTGGAGAGCCCGGCGGTGACGGCGTCGATGTCGCGGCTCAGTCCGGCGACGAGGGAGTGCAGGGCGGGGAGGTCGTCGGCGAGGACGCTCCATCCGGACGAGCAGTTGATCGCCCCGCAAGTCACGCATCATGGCGGCGAAGTCGTGGACGTGGTGGGTGACGGCGTCGAGTTCGGGGCAGCCGGTCCGGATGTCCTTGAGATCGGCGGCATCATCGGCTGTCAGGTTTCTGGGCTCGGTCATGATCCAGCGGACGATGCGGCGGGGCCGTTGGGCCGGGCGGGGCAGGGGTGGCGGGGCGGTGGCGGTTTTGAACGGGCGGAGGTAGCGGCGGACGGCCTGCGTGGTGATCGACGACACCGGCAAGCGGCTGCTGTCGCGGCGAGTGGCCAACGACGAGACGGAGTTGCTGAAGCTCCTGGACGACGTGCTTGCCCTGGGCGATGAGGTCACCTGGGGCATCGACCTGGCCGACGGCGGCGCCGCCCTGCTGATCGATCTGCTGCTCAACCACGGACAGCACACGCTCTACATCCCCGGCCGAGCCGTCAGCCGCGCCTCCGAGGGCTACCGGGGTGAAGGCAAGACCGACGCCAAGGACGCCGCGATCATCGCCGACCAGGCCCGCATCCGCCGGGACCTGCAACCCTTGCGGCCCGGTGACGAACTGGTCGCCGAGATCAAGGTCCACACCGGCCATCGCCGCGACCTCGCCGACGACCGCACCCGCGTGATCAACCGGCTCCACAACCACCTCACCAGCATCTTTCCCTCCCTGGACCGGGCTCTGGACCTCACGAATACCGGCCCGCTGATCCTGCTGACCGGCTACCAGACCCCAGCCGCCATCCGCAGGACCGGGGCTCGGAGGCTGGAGACCTGGCTGCGCAACCGCAAGGTCCGCGGTGCTGCCCAACTCGCAGAGAAGGCCCTGGCGGCCGCCGAGAGCCAGCACACCAGCGTGACCGGGGAGAAGCCGACGGCCCAGCTCGTGCACACACTCGCCAAGGAGGTGATGCGCCTCAACGAGCAGATCGCCGAGACCGACAAGCTCATCGAGGCCCGGTTTCGCGAGCACAAACACGCCGAGGTGATCGCGAGCATGCCGGGCATCGGGCCCCTGCTCGGCGCCGAGTTCCTCGCCGCCACCGGCGGCGACATGACGGCCTTCGACAGCCCGGACCGCCTCGCCGGGTTCGCCGGCGTTGCCCCGGCTCCGCGCGACTCGGGCAAGATCAGCGGCAATCTGCACCGACCCAGACGTTACAGTCGGCGACTCCAACGCGTCTTCTACACCTCCGCGCTGATCAGCATCCGCTGCTGTGACGAATCCCGCCGCTTCTACGACCGCAAACGCGCCGAAGGCAAGCGGCACACCCAGGCCGTTCTCGCCCTCGCCCGCCGCCGGGTCAACGTCCTGTGGGCCCTGTTGCGCGACGGACGGTGCTACGAACCCATACCCCCGTCACGAACGCCGCTTGACAAAGAGATTAGGAATCGTAAGCGGTCAAGGATCGAATGACGGGCTGGCCGGTCTTGTGGTTGTGCCAGATCGCGGCGGCCATCGCGAGGACGCGTTGGGCGACGCGGACGGCGACACCTTCGAAGGTCCGGCCACCGTGCTGTTCCAGGTCGAGCTGGCCTTTGAGGGTGTCGTTGACCGACTCGATCAGCTGCCGCACCGACTTCAGGAGGCTCTCACCCTTGCGCTTCTTATCGCGCTTGAACGAAGGACGCAGCAACTCCGCGCCCCGGAAGACCAGATCGGCCTCGAACTCCTTGGAAGCGAAGCCCTTGTCCGCGATCACCAGAAGGCTTGGCCGGTCCGTGACCAGGTGCGGTTCGCGGTCCAGCATCGCCGACAGCACTTCCCGCTCGTCCAGCTTCGGGTTCGCCAGCGCCCACAGGATGGGCATCCCGGACGGGGTGCACACCAGGAACAGGCGCAGACCCCAGAAGAACCGGGAGTACGAGGCGCAGTACCCGTATCCGGCCCAGCCGGCCATGTCCGACCGCTTCACCGTCGGACGCGAGCGGCCGCACTCCACCGGAGTGGAGTCGATGATCCAGTGGTTGTCGAACCAGAAGTCCGTATCGACGGCCAGCAGCCGTATCGCCCTCTTGACCAGCGGCAACGCTGCCCGCAGCCGCTTGTTCCAGCCCGGCTGCCTTGGCACGTACGGGAACATCGCTCCCAGCCGGGAGTCCACGAACCGCAGCCAGCGCGACTCCGAGGTGAAGCCGAGCAGAGCCTGCGCGACGGCAAGGGTGACCAGCTCGGAATCCGTCAGCTGCGGCGGTCGGCCAAGCCATCGGGTACCTCCGATTTCGTCGTCGATCTTCACGTACAGTGCGGTCAGCAGGGCGTCCAGGTTGTTCGTCACACAACGATCTTGGACGCCCTGTCTACGTTCCCAGACACACCGTCAGCATTCGGAATGACTCGTCTAGTGCAGGCGGGCCAGCAAGTGGGCGTCGAGGAAGTCCCATTCGGAGGCCGGGTCGTCGAGCAGCCGGGCGAACCCGACGAGCCCGGACCCCGGGCCAGTAACTCGGCGAACCGGTCCACGGGCCAGCTGTAGGCGGGCGTCACCTTGTGGTCGAAGCGGACCGGCTCTGGTCCTTCGGTCGCGAAGAACGAGACCAGGAGCAGGCCCCCTGGTGCCAGGACACGTACTGTTCGGCGAGTAGCGCGGGCAATTCCCCGGGCGGGGTATGGATCATCGAGTAGTGGGCCAGCACGCCGGCGAGCGCGCAGTCTCGACCGGCAGGGCCTCCATCCGCGCCTCGTCAAAGCGCAGCGCCGGATGGGACCGCCGGGCGTGGTCGACCATGGCTGGGAAGAGGTCGAACCCGAAGGCGTCCAGTCCCAGGTCGTGCAGCATGGCCGTCAGACGTGTCCAGGCCCGCACCCGACGTGGGCTGCTCGCGGGTTCCCCGTCCCGCGCACCAGCTCGGCGAAGTTGCCGATCATGTTCCGCGAGAACGGCTACGTCTCCAACCGACCAGCGAACATCGACGTATACAGCTCGACGCCCCCGTCGTAGGCCGCCCTGGTTTCGTCCTGGTGCTCCATCACGGGAAGGGAAGCTAACATCCGTGCACGTTCGCAGCTTCTCCAGCCTCGTGCCGAGCCCACCCCTACGAGACTGACTGTCCCGGTTGGGCATGGGTGGGGCGATCTCATCGGATGATCCGAAGTGGATCGAGCCGTTCTCCGGGCCGACCCAGGCGCAGTTCGCTAGGTTGGTGGCGGTGGTACGGCGTCCTGGCGGTGATGTTCAGTGGGGCTGTTCGTGGAGAATGCCGCTGGCGGCGTACTGGCGCGCAAATTTCATGTACGGCGGAACTGCAGGTTCGCAGGCGGCCGATGCTGGTCGGGGTTGGATAGTGTAGTTCGAGTCTCCGTGGAAGTTAAGACCGTCAGGTAGCGAGAGTCCCGGACACGGAACCATTCGTGTCCGGGACTCTCGCTGGAAGGGGCCGCGTCGGAAACGACGGTTCCAGGGCGTCCCTCCCTCACGTCGAGAGGGAGCCCCGGGACCTAAACCACCGCACTGGCTCGCATCCGTCGCGGCCCCTAGCCGTGCCACGTGGCCGTCAGTCGACCGCGCCTGTCGCCTGCCAGCCTCGCGAAAGTGTCGTTCAGACCCTTGCCCCGTCGTCAGGCACCGGGAGTCAGCATGGCGTTCATCCCTCGTACGGGGCATGGCATGAGAACCGTCGCCCATCCTCCAAATCGTGACGATCGCTGGCTTTGGTCGACAGAGTGGCTGCGATGCTATGAGGGGGGTCGTGCGGGCCCGATCAGTTGGGCGGCCGATGGAATCGGAGCCGACACCCCGGCCGCCTTGCTGAGGCCAACCGGGGGCAGTGGCCCGCCACCTTGCTCCGTTGTGCCTGGTCAGCGGCGTGACATTTCGGCTTCAGTGATGGAGCTGAAGGTCGGGGACTGGTGCTTCTGCATCGGCCCACCGTTCCACGATTTGGTGGAAGTAGCGCAGCCCGACGACCAGTGCCTTCTCGTCCATGTCGAACCGGGGGTGATGGAGAGGAAAACTCGTCTCGTTGCGCGTGCCGATGAGAGCGAAGACGGATGGCAGGTGTTCGCAGTAGAAGGCGAAATCCTCCGCTCCCATCCGAGGCGACGTCGACGTGACCCTTTCCGCTCCCACGGCAGACTCGGCAGCGGGGCGAACGAACTCCACGGCGCCAGTGTGGTTGATCAGCGGTGGACTGCCTCGGTGGTATGTCACCTCGGCCTTGGCGCCGTGCGCAGCGGCGTGACCGCTGGCTAGCTTGACGAGTTCGGATTCCAGTAGGTCGCGTATGGACGGCGACAATGTCCGTATTGTCCCACTCAATCGTGCCTCGCCTGGGATGGCGTTGTAGACGTCCCCAGCGTGCAGCGTGCCCACGGTCACTACCGCCGGCGACAAGGGATCGACCCGCCGGCTCACCAAGGTCTGCAACTGCGACACCAAGCCCGCAGCGATCGTCAGAGCATCCGTCGTCTGATGGGGCGAGCTGGCGTGCCCACCCGCGCCGACAATAGTGACATCAAACCGGTCATCGCTGGCCAGGAGGGCACCGTCTGTCAGTCCGATAACACCGGTATCCAGGTTGCTGGTGAGGTGCAAGCCCACCACGGCCATCGCGCCGTCGAGTACACCGACTTCGATGAGCTTCTTGGCGCCGCCGTCCGCAAGTTCTTCTGCGGGCTGGAACACCAACCTGATTTCCCCGCGGAGCCGATCTCGGCGTTGGGACAGCAGCTTCGCCAGGCCCAGCAGGATCGCGGTATGGCCGTCGTGGCCGCAAGCATGCATCACACCCGGCCGAGCGGACGCGTAGCTAACTTGGTTCTCCTCCTGGATCGGCAGCGCGTCGATGTCTGCTCTGACCACCAACACCGGCCCTGGGATCTCACCTCGCACGTGGGCGACCGTCGCCGTACTCAGCGGCGCATCGTAGGGCAGCTCCCACTCATCGAGGAGCGAACGAATGAACACAGTCGTCTCGTGCTCTTGAAAGCCGAGTTCGGGGTGCTTATGCAGATGGCGGCGCCAGGCCCGCATCTCCTCGTACAGTTCGGTGCCCACGTCCGGTATCTGTGTGCTTGTGCCGCTAGTCGCATCGGTCATGCCGGGACCTCGAACAGAACGCGCGGGACGTTGGAGAGGGACTCCGCGCCGTCGTCGGTGACACGGACGACTTCGCTGAACACGTAACCTTCGCCGCGTTCCCAGATCCCCACGATGACGTGGAACGTCATGTTGGCAACGATCTCGGTGTGGTCATTGTCCCCGAGACTCGCACCCCCGTCGATCCAGTCGAGTCCCACCGAGTAGCCGATGCGGGAGTCCTTCTTGATTCCGTGAGGACGGAAGGCGACGTCGAATGCCCGCGCGACGTCGCTGCAGGTGACTCCTGGCCGGATAGCGTCGACGGCGGCGAGCCACCCGTCGAGCACACCGTTGTGGATCTCCTTCAAACGCGCCGGCGCTGAACCGAGGTAGGCAGTCCTGGACAACGGGCAGCAGTACCGGTGTCGAGTCGCAACGATCTCAAAGTTGGTCTGCTGGCCGGCTGAGTACACTCCATCATTCCACTTCAGGTGAGGCGCAGTAGCGACCTCACCGACAGGCATCCACGGGAGCTGGCGCGGGGGGCTACCGGGAATGGTCTCGGTACCTGAGATGACTGCCGACGTGATCGTGGCGGCGACGTCGCATTGCCGCGTACCGACGGCGATTTTGTTGATGCCAGCGAGCATCGCCCGGTCCACGATCGCCGCCGCCTCAGTTATATAGGACAGCTCACGGTCGGACTTCACACGCTTACACTTCGACACCAACCCGGTGCCATCAGTAAGCCCTTCCACACCTAGTGCGTCGACGGTTCTCCGGTAGCCGGTCACACCCAGAGAGGTACCGGACAGCTCGGCCCCGATCTGTGCAGACGCACCAACCTTGCCCTTCACGAACTCGCCGATGGCCTCCCACGGGCTACGGTCAGCCGACCCGATGTAGTTCTCGGCATACGGGACCAGCTGATCCTGCGAGAGCCAACTGTCTGCTTCCGCATTCCTGATGTCCATCTTCCGCATGATGAGATACGGGTCATCCTCGAGTGTCACAAGCGCGGCCTGCGGCACATAAGACGCGTACTCGGCATACCCGGTGAGGTAACAAAGATTTCCCTCGGAGGTCACCAGCAGCGCGTCCATCCCGGCGTCGGCCATCAATGCGCGCACACCGTCCACCCGAGCCCGGTACTCAGACGTTTCGAACGCTTGCATGTCCCTCTCCCTCACGATCGCTGATGAAGGGCACCATCGTTTCTTCGGGCCCCTCCGCTCCGCGACCAACAATGTGTCCAGCATCTGACATCGCGGCGCAGCACAGGTTGCTTGCGCGACGAAAAGATCGTTACAGTGCGTGACTGTCCCAGTCGACCTGGAGTTCCTTTCATCCCCCCGGCTGAGCTGGCCAGATGCCAGAAGAGAGTGACACGAGACTGGCACTGTGGCTGCTCGAGCAACGGAGCGGGAGGAGGAGTCACGAGGACCAGAGGCGGAGGCTTGCTCGAGGAGGCTTTGGATCGTTGTCTGGGAGCGGTTTACTGCCTGCTGGCCGAAGGACGGCATCTCCCACTTGCAGCGGTAGGGAACGCGCACGGCGCCTGCGGCACTCTGGTAAGCCTCGGCGGCCCACAAGGGGCCGCTGACGATTCCCTGCTCGTTGGTTCGCATACGGTCATGGACGGCCCAGGAAAGAGTTAGAGACGCCTGCGACCAGGCGGCCCAAGGCAAATCGCTATGCCTTACACCAGCAACTCCAACGCTCCGCAGACGCCCTCAGACGGTCCGCGATCACCGCATGCAACTGTTCGAGAGGCACCGGCGTCGCTGCAGGCGCCAGCCGCCAGCAGGTCGTGCAGGGAGTTGGTGCGACCGAAGGAGGGCCGGAACGCGAGCCCGCCGGAGCAGGAGGCCGATCGTATCCGTCACGATGCTCAGCTTCCTGCCCGCGATCTTCTTGCTCGCATCCCTGCCCTGACACCTGGCCGGGGGGGCTGACGGAGGCCCGCCGCCCACCCCACCAACCGCAAGGTCTGGGTCGACGGCGGCTGCCGCCGCAGCCTGGCCCGCGACTACGAAGCTCTCCATGCCCGCTACAACACCGTGACGCACCTGGCCATGACCGACCTCATGGCCCGCCGTCTCACCGGCGAGAACACCATCTCTCGGCGCGCCCGACCCGCCATAACAAATACCCCATAACATGACGAAACAGCCGGACAAAACAACCTATTAATGATCATTTCAGATGAGTTGGCTTGACGTCTTGGCAGTTGGCCTTGGCGACGGCAGATTTCTGTGCGTGTCGGCTCATCTTGTGTCTGATGACCTGTGGGAACACGTTGCTCCACTGCTTCCTCCTCGCCCGCCCCGGCGTCGGCGGTATCCGGGACAGCTGTCCTCGGATGACCGTGCCACTCTGCGGGCATCGTGTATGGCCTGTGCGAGGGCGTAACTTGGGCCGGTGTCCCGACCGGGAGGATAGGTTGCAGCCGGATGACTTGCGGGCGGCACCTTCAGGACTGGACCGAGACGGGCGTCTGGCCCACGCCTGAACGAGATCCCTTTGGCGGAACCGCGGCCGGCCCGCTCGAGACGGAGGACGCGGACGTCGACGGCTCTCACGACCGAGCTCTCGAAAGGGACTCACACCGAACCTTCGCCCGCCGACCCGACCGCGGTCACGCCAGCAGCAAGCCCCGGCCGTCCTTTCTCCCTGTCGCCGTGGCCTCCCGAACGTTGCCATCCCCCACGTTCTGATCCACAGCCTGAGCGGGTGTGGGTAAGCACTTCCGGCAGATCAGGGGCTTGGCTCCCTGCCGCGAGGACTAGCCAAAGATCACGAGCTTCACGAAACTGACGAAGGTCCAGATCCGGTCGACCGTTGACAAGTCTACAAAGTGTGCGGCCCGTGGTGTTTGATGCTGGACAGATTGTTGGTCGCGAGCGTAGATGGGAGCGGCCACGATGATGGCCAACATTTGGGTGAGCGTGTGGGAGGCGAGTGCGGCGGCGTCCGACCATCAAAGCCGGAAGAGGGCCGGCACGTAGATGCGTCGGAACTGAGGAAGGCAATATGCCTCCGTTCCTGCACGCCGACTGACATGAGTTCCCTGCCCCTCGACCCGGGTTCGCATACGGCCGGGTTGGCCCGAACAGATAGGAATCCAAATGAGCCGCAGACTCCGACGCTCCTCGGCGTTTCTCGCCTTCCCACTCGCCCTTGTCCTAGCCGCCTGCGGCAGCAGTAGTGGCGGTGTCACATCGACGAAGGACGTAACCGTCTCGAACATCTACGAGGGACTCAGCGGGAAGACAGTCAGGTACTACTCCGCTGGCACGAGCGGACAGTTCAACACGACGCTGCAAAACACCATCCTCAAGCGCTTCACCAGCAAGACGGGTGCGCCTGTGACCGTCCAGAGCGGCGACTGTGGCGTCACCAAGCTCGCCGGCGAGGTGCAGGCGGACAACGTGGACTCCGACCTGTGGGTGTTCTGTCCGGGGAGCGACTACCACAAGGCGATCTCGCTGGGGCTGCTGCAGAAGCTCGACACGAAAGTGGTTCCGGTGGACAAATTGAAGCCGGGCACCTACACCGCCTACGGATTCGACGGCTTCCAGTACGCGGAGGGGCTGTTTTACAACGCCAAGGCCTTCCCTAACAAGAAGCCGACCTCGATCACCGATATCTTCGACACGAAGAACTTCCCCGGCAAGCGCTGCATTTCGGACTCAGTCCAAGGCAACGGTGCTGCCGCGGCGGCCATGCTCGAGAGTGGCAAGACTCCCGATCATGTCTTCCCGCTCAACTTGAACACAGTCTTCTCCGAGCTTGACAAGATCCGCAGTCACATCGCTTTCTATCCCCTTTCCAGTGTGGCGCAGGGCTACCAAAACATGCTCAACGGCACGTGCTCTATGGGCCTGTTCGCCAACGGCTCGGCATACAAGTTCGCGAAGGACAACCCGTCAGCCTCATTCGGCTTCGCGATGAGCGGTGCGGTCGTGTCGTGGGACCCGATCGGCATCCCGAAGAACGCGCCGAATCCCAAGGCCGCTGAAGCCCTACTGCGCTGGTACATCACGGACACAGCCTCACAGGCTGGCCTCCTGAAGGAGAACGCCTACCTGCCGGCCGTCCCCAAGACGGCTCCACCGGTACCGTCGGCCGTTGGGTCGTTCGCCCTGACGGGGAAGAACCTCGACAACGTCGTGAAGCAGGACGACAGCTACTGGGTGAAGAACATCGACACCGTCCAGAGGCGGTGGAACGCATGGCTGGCGAAGTGACCATTGACATCCCCCGCGCCGTCACGCGCGGGCGCCGCAGGCTGGTTGGGCCCGGATTCCTGGTGTTGCCGGCGCTGTGCTTCCTGGCCGTCTTCTTCGTCTATCCGCTCTGGGGCCTGTTGCTGCGCAGCCTGAGCAAGGACGGCCAACCCACCTTCGACGTGTCGGCGTTCACCCTGGGCAACTATCGCGATGCCTTCGGCGACTCGACCTACTGGACCATGTTCCGGACGACCGTCGAACTGGCGGTGGCCTCCACCATCGTCACCGTCGTTGTCGCGTACCCCGTGGCCTACTTCATGAGCCGCGCGCCGCGCCGGATCGGCCGCTACCTGCTGCTCGCGGTGATGCTCCCGTACTTCAGCTCGGTCCTGGTTCGCCTGTACGCGTTCACACAGATACTGTCGCCGCTCGGCCTGAATCAGACCACCAGTGGAGCGATCATCGGGATGATCGCTTACCTGCTGCCGTATATGATCGTGATGCTTTACGCCGCAATGGTCGCGATCGATTCGAACCTCGGCCCGGCGGCGCGAACCCTTGGGGCTAAGCCGTGGCGGGTATTCACCCGAGTCTTCTTTCCCCTGTCTCGGGCTGGGCTGGTCGCCGCCACACTGTTCGTTTTTGTCGTCAGCCTCGGTTTCTACATCACTCCAGCGGTGCTCGGCAGCACTAGTGATCTGGTGTTGTCCACTTACCTTCAGCAGAAGGTCAACATGTACGAGTGGGGGGTGGCTAGCGCGATAGGTATCGCGCTGCTGGTCATGACCCTCGTGCTGTTCGCCTTCTCCAGCCGCTCCATGAGCCTGCCCATGGCAATGACCTCCGGGGGCGGTTCCGGCAAGGGTGTAAGCGCCACTGGATCGTTCCGCTGGACGCGCAGCTCCATAGCCCTCGCGGTGTGGTCGGTTCTCGTGGTGCTCTTCCTACTGCTTCCGCTGTTCGTCGTCGTGTGGTCTTCTTTCACGTCGCAGTCGTACCTGCAATTCCCGCCGGCAGGCTACTCGCTGAAGTGGTACCGCTCGGTCCTGTCGGACAACAGCTGGTACACCGCAGCCTGGCTGAGCCTGAAGATCGGTCTGCTGACTGCGTTGATCTCAACCGCACTCGGTTTGTGCGCTGCCTTCGGCCTGGTTCGCGGGCGGACACGCTTCAAGGGCATGTTGCGTATCTTCTTCTACACACCTTTGATTGTGCCGGTGGTGTTGGTCGGGTCGGCTTTGTTCGGTTTCGAGGTTCGGATGCACGTGACCGGGACGCTGACCGGCTACGTCATTGGACACGTCGTGCTGACCCTCCCCGTGACGGTGACCATTCTGAGCACCGCGCTCGTGTCTGCCTCCCGCAACACCGAGCTCGCAGCACGCACCCTCGGCGCCGACCCGGTGCGAGCGTTCTTGCGGATCACTGTTCCGGCAGTGAGTGCGAGTATGGGCGCGGCAGCGTTGATTAGCTTCCTGATGTCGTGGGACGAGCCGGTGGTGAGCCTGTTCCTAGCGAGCGATCAGCACACATTGCCGGTCAAGTACCTGCTCTTCCTGCGCCAGCAGTTGCTGCCGAGCATGGGCGCCGCCGGCACCTTGCTCATCGCAGCCACTTTTGTCGCATATATCGTCGTCACCCGCGGTGCACAGCTGTCGCTGCGGGCATGGCGGAGCTACCTCAGCCGCCGAGAAGGGATCACCCGCAATGGTTGAACAGCCCAATGGAGTAACTGTCCAAGCCCGCGGCATTGAGCACTCCTACGGCGCGTTCCGAGCGCTCAAGGGTGTTGACCTCGAGATCCGGCCCGCTGAATTCATGACGCTGCTCGGTTCCAGTGGCTCCGGCAAGTCGACGCTCCTCCAGGCAGTTGCGGGTCTGATCGAGCCGGAGCGCGGCGACGTCGTCGTCGACGGGCAGGTGGTGACCGGCCTACCGCCGGAACGGCGTGACATGGGCTTCGTGTTCCAGAACTACGCCTTGTTCCCGCACATGACGGTTCACCGCAACGTTGCCTTCCCACTCGAGATGCGCCGGGAGAACCGCCGCCTTGTCCGAGAGCGGGTTGGCGAGGCGCTTGAGTTGGTCGGGCTCAGCGGACTCGCGCACCGCTACCCCAGCGAACTGAGCGGTGGTCAGCAGCAGCGCGCTGCGCTGGCGCGTGCCATCACTTTCCACCCGCGGGTATTGCTGCTAGATGAGCCGCTTGGCGCGCTGGACCGGCAGCTACGCCAACAACTCGGCCTCGACCTACGCCGGGTACAGCGCGAGATCGGAATCACCACGGTCTACGTTACGCACGACCAGGAGGAAGCCTTCGTTCTGTCCAACCGGATTGCTGTGATGCGTGACGGGCAGATCCTGCAGATCGATACCCCCGAGCGGATCTATCGTCGACCGGCTGACCTCTTCGTTGCCAGATTCCTCGGAGACCTCAATGTCGTGGCAGGCACCGTCGCCGATAGCGACGGCCTTTCGGCCACGGTCGATGCCGACGGGATGCGGCTGCTGGTCGAAGGAAGTGCCGCTCCGGCGCGAGGCGCGGCAGCAACGGTCGGACTGCGCCCGGAGGAGCTGCGCGTCGGTGCCATTGGCCAAGCTGGCCTGGCGTCATTCCCGGCCCGTATCGAGTCGACAATCTTCGGCGGCAGTTGGGTCCGCTACGGCCTCGTCCTGCCCAGCGGGCAATGTCTGCACGCGGTCAACTCCAGTACAAACGACGTCCTGCCGGAGGGAAGTGACGTCGAAGTCTCCTACGCGCCCGCTCGCGCACTGCTCTTCACCGAGTCAACCAACGGGGCATCAGGAGCGGTTGACACGCCGAGCCCCGCGGCTGTGCAGTGACGAGCTACGACCAGCGCCCACCGAAGGCACGCGGATAACGGTCCGCCGCTGCAGCTGTCAAGCACGAGTTGACCGCGGATCTGTCCTGGTCTCCATCGTGGCCGACATCGTCAGCCTCGCCCCCACACATCCGACAGCGCCCAACTCGCCAAGTTGACACGGCCATCAGCACGGACACACCTCATTGTGTTAGCCGCTGTTAACGCTTTCCTCGTTCGGCAACCTGCGCTGTGGGATACCCGCTATCGGCGGACGGCCGGGACCTGACGGTCCTGGCCGTCGTGCTGTGATCGGGGTGCACTGCAGGTCCAGTGACAATGCCACCGGCCTCCAACAACTGTTGCACCTCCTGTCCGAACTTGGGGACACCCCAGCAACCCGTATACCAGTAGCCATCGAACCACCCGCGGGCTGCTGGTAGCCTGTCTGCGAGCCACCGGCCGCCCTTTCTCTGTGACCAATCCGATGGCTGCGTTCCGATACCGAGAACGCCACACCATCGCACGCAAGAAGCCAGACCACCTCGATGCGGGGCTCCTCGCCAACATCTTGCGCACTGACGCCGCGGCACACCGGACAATGCCCGCTGACAGCGAAGTCGCCCAGGTCATCGCCATTTTGGCCCGCATTCAGCAAGACGTGGTCTGGGACCGCACCCAGGCTGCAAAGAAGGCCCATCGTTTCGGAGTGGCTCGAACCCCTTCGTCCGCGGCCGTTGCACCACCTCCACATCGATGCCGAGGCCGGCGCCATGGTTGATGATGCTGTTCTGGAATCCGCCGTCGGCCCAGAGCCTTGGACACGCTGGCATGGGCTGCGGCCAGGTCGTCGAGCAGCCGCTTGCCGCCGGCGGTGTCGTGCACGTTCGCAGCGGTAATGAGGACGGCCAGCACCAGACCGAGACAAGGCGCTGAACGTCAGGAAACGGCGATTCGTTTGACGGAACGTCGTCAGACGTACGTAGGTGACGGCGGAGAGCGCCATGCCATGACTCGGTTTCCAGGACTTCGAGACGCCTGAGGCAAAGGCCTTCTGATCTCAGAGTGTGACTGCCATCTTGGCACCCACGGGCGTCACCGATCGACTGCCGTGGCACTCGTCCACGACACGTTCACGGGGTCGCCGCAATGGAACGGCCCGGCGAGGACTCCGCTGCATCTGGCGAGCTCATGGAGACCACCGGAAGCGAGTACGACTGAACAAACTGTGATGACGACCGGCATCTGATGCCGGACAGATTGTGGGTCGCGGGAGCAGTCAGGTGTGGTCAGGATGGTGTCACATTGGGCAGCGATGTGGGAGGCGGGCGTGCAGGCGTTTGAGACGTCGGAGTGTCGGGATCAGCTGAATGGTGTGCGGACGGAGATGGCCGGCGACCTACTCCCCTCGCTCCCGTGAGGTTCATCGTGTCGGTGTCGACCGTGCCGCCGTCAGCGAGTAACGCAGGCACGGCAACGTTCATAGCCCAGAGCCGACGCCGTCCGAGATTCGCCACCGTCCTGGCCGCCGGATATCTCGGCGCATGCTTCGCGGGTTGGACTCTCGAACTCGATATGTCATTCCAACTGACCGTTTACGGTCATTAATTGTCGCTTTTTGATGTGTCGTCGTGCTTACCAAATCTCGACGGCTCGAGGATGGAGGACAACATGGCCGACGGCCAGCTCCCGCTTGCCCACCGGGCATCTGACCTCATCGGGTCGATCATCGACTCCTCGACGTCCCTGCTCGCCCGCCAGACACACGACATTGTGCGCTTCGCTATGGGCGCCCCCAGCGACGATCTCATGCCCGTGCAACTCCTCGACCGCTACTCGGCGCACTCCGTGCCCGGCAAGTACAGCTACGGGTCCAGCGAAGGCGAGCCCGACCTGGTTGAGCAGGTCCTCAAGGTCCAGGCCGAGCACGGCATCATCACCAGCGCCGACCGGATCACGGTCACCACCGGCGGAATGCAAGGACTCGATCTGGCTTGCAAGCTCTTCATCGACCCTGGTGACCTTGTCATCGTTGAAGGCCCCACCTACACCAACGGCAATGCCACCGCCCTGTCCTACGGCGCCAATCTGCTCGAGGCTCCCCTGGACGCCGACGGCCTCGTCGTGGAGGCGCTGCCCGACCTCGTCGCACGGGCCGGCCGGACTCCCAAGGCCATCTATACGATCCCGAATTTCCAGAACCCCTCCGGCGTCACTCTCTCGCAGCGGCGCCGGGAGCTGCTCCTCGACCTCGCCACCGAGTGGGGTTCGGTCATCATCGATGATGACCCGTACGGCCTGCTGCGCTTCGAGAACAGCTCGATCCCCTCGCTGAGCGAGCTCGATCCGGGGAATCGGCTGGTCTTCTCGGTGCGGACTTTCTCCAAGATTCTTGCGCCCGGTCTGCGGATCGGTTGGGTCGATGCCGATCCCGGCCTGCAGTCTTTGCTGATCAATGCCAAGCAGGCCATGGACACCTGCACGAGTGTTCCCGCCCAGCGGACCGTCACCGACTTTCTTGCCGGCGACCACCTGCAGCCTCACCTCGACCGCGTGCGGAGCATCTACCGCGAGCGCAAGGATGCCATGCGCGCTGCCCTGCAGCGGCATTTCGGCGACGCGGTCCGTGTCACCGATCCCGACGGCGGGTTCTTCCTGTGGGTCACCTTTGCTGACCAGCAGGTCGACACGCAGGACCTGTTCGAGATCGCCCTGGCTGAAGGCGTCGCCTACATCCCTGGCCCCGCTTTCTCCACCGCCGACAACTTCCACGACGCACTCCGCCTGTGCTTCGCCACCACAACCCCCGACCGAATTGACGAGGGCGTGGCCCGGCTCAAGCGCGCCGTTGACACGATGGGAGCCAACCGATGACCCGCCGCACCGCCATCGTCACCGGCTCCACCTCCGGTATCGGCCATGACATCGCCCGCCGCCTGCACGCCGACGGCTTCAATGTCGTCATCACCGGCCGTGACGAAGACCGCGGCCAGAAGGTGAGTGCGGAACTCGGCGCCCACGCCACTTTCGTCGCCCTCGATCTGACCGCCGAGGGAGCGCCTGCTGCCCTGGCCGACGCGGCCGTGGAGGCCTTTGGGCGGCTTGACGTGGTCGTCAACAATGCCGCCCAGGACCACACCGGTGACCTGCTGGAGGTCCCCCTCAAGGACATCCGGCAGGTCTTCGAGGTCAACACCCTCGCCGCGATCGCCGTACTGCAGGAGGGTGCCAAGCGCATGGACCAGGGCGGTGCCATCATCAACATCAGCTCCCGCCTGGCCTCCATCGGCGTTCCCACCATGAGCATCTACAGCGCCACCAAGGGCGCGATCAACGCGCTCACCACCGCCGCCGCTGTCGAGCTCGCCGACCGCAACATCCGCGTAAACGCCGTGGCACCCGGGATGACGCGCACCCCTCTGTATGACGCCTGGGTCAACGATCAGTCCGATCCCGAGCAGACCGCACGCGACGTTGTCGCCGACATCCCCCTCGGGCGCCTGGCAGCGCCCGCTGACGTCGCCGCTGCGGTCAGTTTCCTCGCTTCGGAGGAGGCGGCCTACATCACGGGCGCCTGCATTCCGATCGACGGCGGCTACACCGCCCGCTGACCCGCACGCTACGAAAGGACGCAGCCATGTCTGCCAACCCCACTGTCCTTGACGGTCCCGCCCTGTGGTCCGCCCAGGCCCACATGCCCTCCGTCCTGGGACGGCAGATCGTTATCGAGCGGGGCGAGGGCTCCTACCTTCACACCTCCGACGGCCGCCGCCTGTTCGACGGCACCGCGGGTCTGTGGCACGCCAACATCGGGCATTCCCATCCCGCGCTGGCCGGGGCCGCGCACGCCCAGATGCTCAAGCTGGAGACGCACCACATCTTCGCCAGGTTCGCCAACGACCAGGCCCTCACCCTGGCCGAGCGTCTCGCAGGCCTGTCGCCCATCGAGGATCCCAAGGTGATTCTCAACTCCGGTGGCTCCGATGCCATCGACGTTGCCTGTAAGCTCGCCCGTCGCCACTGGCAGCGTGAAGGCCGTGCCACCAAGACCTTCATCCTCAGCCGCGAGCACGCCTATCACGGCCTGCACGCCTACGGCACCAGCATCGCCGGCCTCGACTTCAACCGCGAGGGCTATGGCACCGATTCGCTCGTGCCCGAGACTGCCCGCTTCCCCCTGCATGACGCCGACGCCATCGCGCGCACCATCGCCGAGGTGGGCGCGGAGAACATTGCGGCCATTGTCACCGAGCCGATCCAGGGCACTGGTGGGGTCAACCCGCCCGCGCCGGGTTACCTGGAAACGATCCAGCAGTTGTGCCGCGAGCACGACATCCTGTTCATCGTCGATGAGGTCATCACCGGCTTCGGCCGCACGGGCACCATGTTCGCCACGGAACGGTTCGGGCTCGAGCCTGACCTGATCACCTTCGCCAAGGGTGTCACCTCCGGCTACGCGCCCCTCGGCGGCGTTCTGGTCTCGCCCAGGATTTGGCAGCCGTTCTACGTCGACGACGCCGCGACCCCGATCTTCCGGCACGGCGCGACCTACGCCGGCCACGCCACCGCCTGCGCCGTGGCCATGGCCAACCTCGACGTCCTTCAGAACGACAACCTCCTGCCCCGCGTCGCCGAGCTGGAGGAGCTGCTGGACAGCCAGCTCAAGCAGCTCGCCACCCGCCGACCCTCCGTTATCGACGTCCGGGTCAAGGGCTTCCTCGGCGGCGTCACCCTCACCGACACCATCAAGGCCGAGGACGCCGCCGACGCCCTCATCGAACTCGGCTTCATCTCCCGCCCGCTGCGCGGCAACACCCTCCAGATCAGCCCGCCCTTCATCACCACCGACGACGAGCTCACCCAGTTCGTCGACGCCATCGACCACGTCCTGGCCGAGGAGGAAGCCAAGTGACCACGGACCTCACCGCTAAGTCTCACACCCCGCTCGCCGCGGCCAACCCCGAGCGCGGGGCCGCCGCCGACGCTGTCGTGCGCAACCTGCAACTGCCCAGCGGACCCCGCCAGTTCGACGTGCTCAACCCCGCCACCGGCGACGTCGTCGCCGCCCTGCCCGACGCCGACCCGGCTGATGCCCTGCAGGCTGTGGTCCTGGCTGACGCCGCCAGCCGCGACTGGGCCGCCCGCACCCCCCGCCAGCGCGCCGACATCCTCAAGAACTGGTACGACCTGCTCGTAGAGCACGCCGAGGACATCGCCCTGCTCATCACCCTCGAGATGGGCAAGCCGCTGGCCGAAGCACGGGCTGAGGTCGCCTACGGCAGCGACTTCGTGCGCTGGTACGCCGAGGAAGCCGTCCGCCCCGGCGGCAACGTCCGCGACGTGCCCGCCGGCGGCGCAACGCTGCTCACCCGGCGGGCTCCCGTGGGTCTTGCGGTGCTGATCACGCCGTGGAACTTTCCGCTGGCGATGGCGACCCGCAAGATCGCCCCCGCCCTGGCCGCCGGATGCCCGGTGGTGATCAAGCCCGCTACGCTCACCCCGCTGACCACCTACTATGCGGTCAACCTGGCACGGGAAGCCGGTGTGCCGGACGATCTCATCCAGGTCGTCAGCACCACCAACGCCTCCGCCTTCAGCCAGGCGGTCCTGACCGATCCTCGCGTGCGCAAGGTGTCGTTCACTGGCTCCACCGGTGTCGGAAAGGTGCTGCTGCGCCTCGCTGCGGAGAATGTGCTGCGCTCGTCTATGGAGCTCGGCGGGAACGCGCCTCTGATCGTGTTCGATGACGCCGACCTCGAGCGGGCCGTGAACGGCGCCTACGCCGCGAAGATGCGTAACGGCGGGCAGTCGTGCATTGCCGCCAACCGCATCTACGTCCAGGACGGTATCGCCGACGCCTTCGTCGAAGGACTCACCGAGAAATTGGCAGCGGCCGTCACGGGCGACGGCCTCGCCGACAACGTCGCCCTCGGCCCACTCATCGACGACCGCGCCGTGGCCAGCATGCAACGCCTTGTCGACGACGCTGTCTCTCTCGGCGCCACCGTGCGCACCGGCGGCCAGGCCATCGCAGGTCCCGGTCACTTCTTTCAGGCGACCGTACTCGACCAGGTTCCGGCCACCGCTGAGATTGCCGGCAGCGAGATCTTCGGTCCCATCGCAGCCATCCAGCGCTTCAGCACACAGACCGAAGTACTAGAACGGGCCAACGCTACCGAGTTCGGGCTCGCCGGCTACGTGTTCACCGAGAACATCGACCGCGCCCTCAACGTCGCCGACGCCCTCGAGACCGGCCTGGTCGGGATCAACCAGGGCGTCCCCTCCAACGCCGCTGCGCCCTTCGGCGGCGTCAAGCAGTCGGGTCTTGGCCGCGAGGGCAGCGCCGAAGGGCTCGAGGAGTACCAGGAAGTCCGCTTCTACAACATCGCCCGCCGCGGCACCAACTGACCCACCACCGCCACTTAAAGGGGACAACCTCCATGCGCATATCGACCGTCAAGGAAATCAAGACCAAGGAAGCCCGGGTCGGCATCACCCCCGCTGGCGTCGCCGTGCTGGTCCAGGACGGCCACAATGTCTTCGTCGAGCACGACGCCGGCACCGTCGCCGGCTTCACCGACGAAGAGTACGAGCAGGCCGGCGCCAAGCTCGTGGACCAGGCCGAGGCGTGGGCGAACGCCGAACTGCTGGTCAAGGTCAAAGAGCCCATCGCCCAGGAGTACCCGTACCTGCGCGACGACCTCACCCTGTTCACCTACCTGCACCTGGCCGCGGACCGCCCTCTCACCGAGGCCCTGCTGAAGGCCAAGACACTTGGTATCGCCTACGAGACCGTGCAGAACAACACCGGACTGCCGCTGCTCACCCCGATGAGCGAGATCGCCGGTCGCCTCGCAGCCCACGCCGCGGCCACCTACCTCACCGCCGCGGAGGGCGGCCCCGGGCGCCTGCTGGGCGGCTCTCCCGGCGTCGCCCCCTGCCGCGTCGTGGTCATCGGCGGCGGCGTGGTCGGCACCCAGGCCGCGCTGCTCGCGCTCGGCATGCAGGCCGAGGTCACCGTCCTGGACACCTCGGCTACCCGCATCCGCGAGCTCGACATCCTCTTCGGCGGCCGTGCCCGGGTTGTCATGAGCGACCCCGCTACCGTCGTGCGCGAGCTAAGCGCCGCTGACGTCGTCATCGGCGCCGTGCTTGTCCCCGGCAAGGCCGCCCCCAAGGTCGTCCGCCGCGACCAGCTCGCGCTGCTGCCCGCCGACGCCCTCCTCATCGACGTGGCCATCGATCAGGGCGGCGCATTCGAGACGTCGCGGCCTACCACCTATGCCGATCCGATCTACGAGGTCGACGGCGTGCGCCATTACTGCGTCGCCAACATGCCCGGCGGAGTTCCGCAGACCTCGACCCGCGCGCTGACCAACGCGACCTTCCCGTACCTGCGCCGCCTCGCCAGCATCGGTCCGGAGCGGGCCATCGCACAGGACCCCGCGCTCACGCTAGGTGTCAACACTCGCGCCGGAGTGATCACACATGACGGTGTCGCCGAGGCCTTCCCTGACCTGCCACACGCCTAGAAGGCGGCACACTCACTAGCTAGGACTGCGCTCGCCCCCTCTCACGGTTGCTCCGCATGGGGGGCTGCCCTGCCTCCTGGCTCCCCCGCACTGCCTGGCGGAGGGGTTCGCCGAGCGGTGTGCCGATCTGGATGGGAGACGAAATGTTAGGGATAGGTAGCCACGACCGGTCGAGAATGCCTCGGTACCGCGTAGGTGGCGGTCTGGACGGAGTGCGTCGCCAAAAGCGACGTCTGGAACGGGAAGCGCGCTACGCCAACGTCCGGTCCAACGCGACGCGCCCGCCTAAAGCCCTCATGCCGCGGCCGGCAGCGACGCATCGGGCATCGGAAAGCCATCGCGAGTCTCGTCAGGTAGGCGACTGGCTGGTCGACAGCATCGTCGCCAAAAGCGCGGGACCAGGAGCTGGCGCCTCCCTCACCGCCACTACCAACGCATACACGAGCGCTTCCCGCGTGCGTCCGTAGCACCTCAAGATCTCTCGTGACCGCTACCACATCAAATGCAGCGACTTCTTCAGAGGAGAGAAACGCTATGTCTGCATCCCCCCTTTCCCTCGCGAGCCCGGCAGTCGCTCTGACGGGTGAGGTCGCAATCGTCACCGGTGCCGGCTCACCGCCGGACACGGACCTCCTTGGCATAGGAGCCGCGATCGCGATCTACTTTTCTCTCGCCGGTGCCGACGTTGTGATCGTAGATCGAGACCATGATGCGGCGGAACGCACGGTCCGGTTCATTGCCCGTGAGACAAGCGACGAACACGTGCGTGCGCATGTCCGGCAGACTCTGGCCGATGTGACCGATGCCGGTGACTGTGAGCGCGCCGTTCAGGACGCTCTAAAGGCGTTCGGAACAGTGACCACCTTGGTCAACAACGTTGGGATCCCGGGTCCGGCAGGTTCGGCAGATGAGTTGGATCTGGCGAAGTGGACCGCTGCTATGACGACCAATGTCCTGTCCATGGTCACGATGTCTCGTGCTGCGCTGCCCTCGATGAGCCAAGCGGGGCACGGCTCTATCATCAACATGTCGTCGGTCGCGGGACTAAGGGGCGGACATCATGCCCTCTCATACCCGACGAGCAAGGCTGCCGTGCTCGGGCTTACTCGGGCAATGGCCACCCACCATGGTCCAAATGGGATCACGGTGAACGCGCTGGCTCCTGGCCTGGTCTATACCCCGATGGTGACTCGCCGCGGATTGACTGCGCAGCAGCGCGAGACCCGTCGACGCGCTGGCATGCTCGACAGGGAAGGCACTGCCTGGGATGTCGCAGGCGCGGCAGCCTTCCTCGCCTCGCCGGCCGCCCGGTGGATCACCGGCACCGTCCTTTCCGTCGACGGCGGACTGGCTGCACTGGCCACCAACCTGGGTGTCCGCCAGTGACATGTGTCAGACCAGCGACTCGCATCGCGGCGGGCGATGCGGGGCCGTTGGAACGCCAGCTCGCAGCCTGTCGTGAGCAATTCGCCCGCCCTGGCGGTCAAGTCCTTCGCGATCGACACCACTGGCGGATGGTCGGAGTGCAGCGACCAGGACATGACCGTCAAGCTTCGAGTTGGTCCGCATCAGCTGAGCCCATTCTGATTGCGACCTTCATGTCAACGGCAATCACCACCGGTACCCATCGCGTCACATCTCCGCTTCACAAGCCACCGATCGCCCGTGGCACGTCTCGCATCGACGAGCGCCTTGAGGTCTACCGTGGATTGGGCGCTGAACACCTGGCTCTAGCGACCCACGACGCCGTGCGGACGATCAATGGCCTCCTCGAGAAGAGTGTGCAGGTCTCGTGGAACCCGGATGTTGACCAGGAAGAGCCGGAACTGCCGAAGATGAATGGCGGGGTGCACGCCGTCAAGGAACTGCAGAATCGCACTTCGCATCGGCCCCGACGAGGATGGCGACCTGCTGCCAATCTTCGCCAAGCCCGGCGGTACCAGCCGACAAAACCTGGCGCTCCGTCTACCCAAGTGCGCCGACATTGCCGGCCCACAAGACATGCAAGCAGCGACGAACCCCTTACCGAACTCGCGCCCTCGGACTGCTGAAGAGAGTGAACACATGAGCAACGCTACGAGCGCGGCCTGGCTAAACCTGGCCCCCGACCACCCGTACGGCCTCGCCACCCTGCCGTATTCCACCTTCACCTCCGCAGCAGGACGTACACCCCGCCTCGGCGTCCGGATCGGCGACCAAGTACTCGACGTCGCCACGACCGCGCAAGACCTCACCCCGGAGCTTCTCCCGACCGTCGACGCAGGGCTCGACGGGCTGCTGTCCGCCAGCCCAGACGCCTGGAGCACTGTCCGATCAACGATCACGGCATGGCTCACTGATCCAGACGCGCGAGCCCAGGTCGAACCAAACCTGCACCCAATCGACGCGGTGACGCTACACCTGCCCTTTACACCCGCTGACTACGTCGACTTCTTCGCCTCCGAATACCACGCGACGAACTGCGGACGCATCTTCCGGCCCGGCCAGGAACCCCTGACCCCCAACTGGAAGCACCTGCCGATCGGCTACCACGGCAGGGCGGGCACCCTCGTCCCTTCGGGAACCAACATCGTGCGGCCCACCGGCCAACGCCGCCTACCCGACGGCACCATCACGGCTGGTCCAACTAGTCGGCTGGACATCGAGACTGAACTCGGATTCGTCGTCGGCACCCCATCCGAGCTTGGACGACCAGTTCCGCTCACGACGGCCGGCCGGCACATCTTCGGCGTCAGTCTGGTCAACGACTGGTCCGCGCGGGACATCCAAGCGTGGGAGTACGTTCCGCTCGGCCCTTTTCTTGGCAAGTCTTTCGGCACATCCATCTCCCCGTGGGTAGTCCCCCTTGAGGCCCTTGCCAAGGCCCGGGTCCGACCGCCCGAGCGCACGCACACCCTGCTGCCCTACCTCGACGACACCGAACTCGAGCCATGGGGGTTCGACATCGACTTCGAGGTTCGCCTCAACGGTCATCTGATCGCCAGGCCTCCCTACTCCGAAATGTACTGGACGCCTGCGCAAATGCTTGCCCACATGACAGCCAACGGTGCTTCACTGCGGACTGGCGACTTCTTCGCATCCGGCACTATCAGCGGCCCAGAACCCGGCCAGCTTGGGTCTCTAATTGAGCTGTCCTGGGGAGGAACAGAACCATTGAAGCTTCCCGACGGTTCGAGCCGTACGTTTCTGGAAGACGGCGACGAGGTCGTCATCTCCGCCACTGCGCCCGGGACAAACGGCAACCGCATCGGACTGGGCGAGGTGCGGGGCCGGATCGTCCCGGCGAGGGAGGGATGAGGGTATGGACCAGGTAATCCCCTCAGCTGCCGCGGATATCCCCTCCGGCGCATCCCTGGCCGTCGGCGGATTCGGACTATGCGGCATTCCCAGCGTTCTCATCGAGGCCCTCCACGCACGGAATATCAAGGACCTTAAGGTGGTGTCCAACAACTGCGGGGTCGACGACTGGGGGCTGGGCATCCTCCTGGCGTCCGGCCGGATCAGCCGGGTCACGGCCTCCTATGTTGGCGAGAACAAGGAGTTCGCCCGCCAGCATCTGGCAGGCGAGCTGGAAGTCGAACTCTGCCAGCAAGGAACGCTAGTGTGATGCGCCAGAAATCATGAGGCTTATTTCTCTCCGTCTTGGCTGTTGGGTGGGGTGATCCTGGTGAGGTAGTCGGCGAGGGACTTG
>NZ_JBWKFL010000082.1:0-22451 GCF_056434305.1 Streptomyces sp. NPDC044061
TTGGGCAACGCCGGGTAAGGAGACAAGAACCACCCCCTCCCCCTACCTCCCCAAGGACAGCGTTGGCGCCCCCCACCCACCCCCCCCCCCCCCCCCCCCCCCCCTCCCCAGGCCCGATCTCAGGCGACGGGTGGCGTGCCGTGGGTGTGGAAGGACTCGATGGTCTTCAGCCCCCAGGCCTGCCCCTTGCGCCGCTCGGCCTCGGTCCAGGTGACGAGCGGCCAGTCGGGCGCCAGCACCAGCCGGGTGAGCGGGTTGCACAGCTCGACGCGGTTGCCGCCGGGCTCGTAGACGTACAGGAAGAACGTCTGCTGGATGGCGTGCTTGTGCGGGCCGGTCTCGATGAACACACCGGTGTCGACGGCGAGATCGGCGGCGCGCAGGATGTCCTCGCGGGTGTCGGTCGCGAAGGCGATGTGGTGCAGCCGGCCGCTCGCGCCCGTCCAGTCCTCCGTGTACACGACGTCGTACGACTTGTTCGTGAAGGTCAGCCAGCGGGCCGCGACGCGCCCGGTGTCGAGCCGGATCTGCTCGGTGGGCCGGGCGCCGAGCACGTGTTCCTGGAACTCGGCGCTCGCGAGAACGTCGGCGGCGAGGAAGTTGACGTGGTCGAGCCTGCGCACCCCCACGCCCCGGTTGGGCTTGGCCTGCGGCTGGTTCTTCAGCGCCGGTTTCAGCTCCTCGGGCGCCCGGTAGTGCTCGCTCTCCCAGTACAGGGCGTGTTCGTGCCCGTCCGGGTCGGTGGTGACGTACAGCTTGCCGAGGCCGGGTTCGTCCTCCGTCCAGTGCCCGGTGCCGCCCGCCGCCTCGATCGCCCGGACCCGGCGCTGGAGTGCCTCCTCGCTGGAGGTGCGCAGCGCGAGCCGGCCGAGGCCGGGCCGCTCCCGGGCGGTGAGGACCAGGCTGTGGTGCTCGTAGTCGTCGAAGGTGCGCAGGTAAACGGTGTCGCCCTCCTGGCCGTTGACGGTGAGTCCGAGGTAGTCGGTGAAGAAGGCGACACTGGCGTCCAGGTCCGGGGTGAACAGCTGGGCGTGGCCGATATGGGCGATGTCACCGAGGGGCGGAGCCATCGTTGCCTCCAAGGGGTTGTGCGGGTGCGGGTGCGACGGCGCGCGGGAAGACGGTGCCGTCGAAGATCTTGCGGGCGGTGCGGACGACGGCCGTACTACGCGCCGCAGGCCGGTCGGGGTCGACGTCCGTGTCGATGTCCAGGAACCCCGTGGGGTGTTCGATGCGGACGCGGTCGCCGTGTGCGGGCGGTTGCGCGATCCCCTCCCCCACTCCTCCGGGCAGCCTGAGCCCCGCGGCCACGCTCGCGGCGCCGAGGACGCCGATGGAGGTGTGGCAGCGGACGGGGATGAAGGTCCGGGTGGTGACCGCGCCGCCGGAGCGGGGCGGTGCGAGCAGGGTGAGCTTGGGGACGGTGGCGCTCTCGACGTCACCGAGCCCCATGAGCTTCCCCGCCGTCAGCCGGATCTCGCGGAGGCGGTCGGCGAGCGCCAGGTCCTCCTCCAGGTCCTTGGGTTCCTCGTACCCGGTGACCTTCAGCGCGGTCGCTGCGATGAGCACGGTCGGCATCCCGTTGTCCACGCAGGTGACCTCGGCGCCGGCGACCGTGTCGCGGACGTTGCCGGTGGGCAGCAGCGGGGTGTCGCCCGCCGGGAACTCGATCACCACGGGCGCCGCGGTGCCGGGCACGCCGGAGATCTCGGCGTCTCCGGTGTAGTCGACGCGCCCGCCCGGGGTCGGGAAGCGTGCGACGGCCGACTCCCCCGTGTTGAGCATGCGGATGCGTACGGAGGTCTCTGCGCCGGCGGCGGCCACGAGCCCCCGCTCGACGGCGAACGGGCCTACTCCGGCGAGGACGTTCCCGCAGTTCTGCCGGTCGCTCACCTCTGCGCGGTCGACGGAGACCTGGAGGAAGAGGTAGTCGACGTCGGTCTCCGCGTCCTGCGACGCGGAGACCACGGCCACCTTGCTGGTGAGCGGGTGGGCCCCGCCGAGCCCGTCGATCTGGCGCGGGTCGGGGCTGCCCATGATCCGCAGCAGCAGGTCGTCGCGGGCCGCGGGGTCGGTGGGCAGGTCGTCGGCCAGGAAGTAGGCGCCCTTGGAGGTGCCGCCGCGCATCAGCATGCAGCGCACCTCCGCGGGCCCCGTCATGCCCGCTCTCCGTCCTGCGCGTGGTCCTCGTACGAGCTGTACGTGACGCCCAGTTGTGCGAGCTTCTCCCGCAGTCCGTAGCGGTCGAGGCCGAGTTGGCCCTCCAGGAAGGCCGCGCGGGAGGCGGCCTCCTTGGCCTCGCGGGCCTCGGAGGCCTCGGCGGCCGCGCGCGCCCGCTCGCGCGCCACGACCACGACACCGTCGTCGTCGGCGAGGATCACGTCACCGGGCCGGACGATCTGACCGCCGATGGCCACGGGCACGTTGACCGAGCCGCCGGTCGCCTTCACGGTGCCCTGTGCCGAGACGGCCGCCGACCAGGCGGGGAAGCCGAGGTCGCGCAGTTCCTGGGTGTCGCGGATGCCCGCGTCGATGACCAGGCCGCGCACGCCCCGCTGCTTCAGCGCCGTGGCGAACAGCTCGCCGAACATGCCGTCGGTGGAGGGAGAGGTGGTGGTGACGACCAGGAGGTCGCCCTCGCCGCACTGCTCGACGGCCGCGTGGATCATGAGGTTGTCGCCGGGCCAGGACAGCACGGTGACCGCGGTGCCCGCGATCCGCACGCCCTGCTGGATCGGCCGGAGGCGGGCCGGGAGGAGACCGGTGCGGCCCATGGCCTCGTGCACGGTGGCGACGCCGTAGCCGGCGAGTGCCCCGACGTCCTTGGGGTCGGCCTTGGGCGGGCCCGTGACGATCACGCCGCTCATACCAGCTCCTTGGTGACCTGCGGGTAGGGGCGCATGTAGGCCTCGGCCAGGGTCTTGTGCGGCAGGCCGAGGTTGGGGCCGGCGTTGCGCTTGAGCTGGACCCCGCGGCGGACGGCGAGGTCGGTGTAGTAGTCCCACAGGTGCCGCTGGGCGCCGAGGCACTCCATCGCCTTGCGCTTGGTCTCCCACACCTCGGTGATGTCGAGCAGCACCTCGGGCCGGAAGCCGCTCATCTCGGGCTGATGGGGCTCGAAGTAGAAGACGGGCGGGGCGCCGATGATCTCGCCGGGGCCCGGGTAGCCGATGGCCTGCGCGAGGACGCGGGCCTCCAGGGCCATCCGGTTGGCGGCGGGGTGGTCGCCGTTGTACGGGTCCTCGACCGGGTGGGTGAGGACGACGTCGGGCTGAGTCTCGCGGAAGACGGCGACCAGCTGGTCGGTCAGCTCGGCGGTGGCCACGAGGGGGTAGTCGCCGGCGTCGAAGAAGCGGACGTCGGCGCCGAGGGTGGCGGCGGCCAGCTCCGCCTCCTCGCGGCGTATCGCCTTGATCTCCTCCAGGGTCTTCCCCTCGTGCCACGCCCTGGCGGACTCGCCGCGTTCTCCGAAGGTCAGGCAGGCGATGGTGACCTTCTCGCCCCGGGAGGCGGCCAGGGCGACGGCTCCGCCCGCGCGCCACACGAAGTCCCCGGCGTGCGCGGTGACGACCAGGGTCGAACGTGGTGGGGTGGCGGGCGCGTCGGCGTGCGTCATTGCAGAGTTCTCCCTTTTCGGGCTCGGCCGGCCGCCGGAGGTGCCCGGTGGCCGCCTTGCCTCGGTGGACAGGTGCGCGCCCGTCCCCGCGTCCCGCGCGACGCGTCAGTCGCTGAGCGCGTCGATCACACTGGCGAGGTGGGCGCGGACGGCCTCTTCGGCCGCCAGCGGGTCCCTGGCCGAGATCGCCTCGATCATCGCCAGGTGCTCGTTCAGGGATTGCTGCGGACGCCCCGGCCTGAGCGCCAACTGGAAGCGGTGCCGTACCAGTTGGGCGTTCAGCCGCTCCAGCAGCTCGACGGCGGTCTGCTGTCCGGAGATCTCCCGGATCCGGTCGTGGAGTCGGTGGTTGAGCTCGGAGTACGTGACCGGCTCGCCGTCGGCGACGGCCTTCCGCATCGCCGCGCCGAGGTCGGCCAGCTCGGTCAGCTGCTCGTCGCTCGCGGCGACGGCCGCCTTCGCCGCGCACAGTCCTTCCAGGACCATGCGGCACTCCGTGATCGCGACCGCTTCCTCCACGGTCACCACCCGTACCCGCGAACCGCGGTTGCGGATCCGTTCGACCAGTCCCTGGGCCTCCAGATCGATCAGTGCTGCCCGGATGCTGGCCCGCGTCACACCGAACTGCTCGGCGAGTTCGTTCTCCACCAGCCGCTGGGCCGGTGCCATCTCGCCGTGCAGGATCGCCTGCCGCAGCAGCGCGAGCGCATGCTGTTTGGCCTGCTCTCCGGTGGTCGGACGGGCTTCCTTCGGCATCGTGCCCTCCCTGAGTGAGTGCCTGTCGAAACTAAATCTAGCCAGACAAGATTGTCAACAATTTTGTTTGCGCTGTTCCCGCCAACGGCTCAGCCGGCCCGGTACAGCTCCGTGAGCAGTTCGAGCACCGCCTGCTGGGCCGGGTGCGGATCGTCCCGCCACCAGGCCAGCCGCACGGCGACGGGTTCGGCGTCGCGCACCGCCCGGTAGGCGATGCCGGGCCTGCGGTACTGGTGCGCGGTGGACTCGGCCGTCACGCCGATGCCGCGACCTGCGGCGATCACCGTGAGCCAGTCGTCCACGTCGTGCGTCTCCTCGACGGCCGGCCGGGTCTCGGGCGGCCACAGTTCCGGCGTGGCCGTACCGGTGCGGCGGTCGACGAGCAGGGTGCGGCCGGTGAGGTCGGCGAGCCGGACCGAACGACGCCCGGCCAGCGGGTCGTCGGCGGCGAGGGCGCACAGGCGCCGTTCCAGGCCGACGATGGCGGTGTCGAAGCGCCGGTCGTCCAGCGGCCTGCGGACGACCGAGAGATCACAGGCGCCCTCGGTGAGGCCGGCGGACGGGGAGTTGACCCGCACGAGGTGCAGGTCCGTGTCGGGGTGCGCGGCGGCCCAGCGCCGCTGGAAGGTCACGGTGTGGCGGCCGAGGGCCGACCAGGCGTAGCCGATCCGCAGCAGCTCATGCTCGGAGGTGGCCTCCCGGACCAGCTCGGTCACGTCCGCCAGCACCCGCCGGGCCCGCGCCACCACCCGCAGCCCGGTCGCGGTCGGGGTCACCGCACGCGAGGTGCGCCTGAGCAGCCGTACGCCCAGGGCCCGTTCCAGAGAGGCGAGGGTCCGGGAGACGGCGGCCTGGGAGACGCCGAGGGCGATGGCCGCGTCGGTGAAGGTGCCCTCGTCGACGATGGCCACCAGACAGCGGAGTTGGCGCAGGTCGATCTCGTTATGCATACGCCCAGCGTATAGATCGAAGAACGCATGCATTTTGCGCAACCATCCCGGCGGCGCAGTATCCGGAACATGCGCCAAGCCCTCGAACGCCCCACCGCCGCGACGGTGCCCACGCCCCCGTCCGGTTCCGCGCCGCAGGCCCGGCGACTGGCCGGAGTGGCCACCATGTTCGGCAGCGGCCTGTCCAACCAGACCGGCGCGGCCGTCGGGGCGCTGGCCTTCCCCGTACTGGGGCCGCTCGGTGTGGTCGCGGTGCGTCAGTACGTCGCGGCCCTGGTCCTGCTGGCCGTCGGCAGGCCGCGGCTGCGAGCCTTCACCTGGCGCCAGTGGTGGCCGGTCCTGCTGCTGGCGGCGGTCTTCGGCACGATGAACCTGACCCTGTACACCGCGGTCGACCGGATCGGCCTGGGTCTCGCGGTGACCCTGGAGTTCCTCGGCCCCCTCGCCGTCGCCCTGGCCGCGTCCCGCCGCCGGCTGGACGCGGGGTGCGCGGTGCTGGCGGCGGCCGGGGTCGTCGTCCTGATGCGCCCCCGGCCCTCGGCCGACTACCTGGGCATGGCGTTCGGGCTGGTGGCCGCGTGCTGCTGGGCGTCGTACATCCTGCTCAACCGGGTCGTCGGCCGGCGCATCCCCGGGGCGCAGGGCTCGGCGGCGGCCGCGGCGCTGTCCGCCCTGGCCTTCCTGCCCGTCGGGGTCGTCGTCGCGATACGGCATCCACCCACCGGCGGGGCCCTGCTGTGCGCCGTCGCGGCCGGGGTGCTCTCGTCCGCCGTGCCCTACCTCGCCGACCTGCTGACCCTGCGGCACGTGCCGGCGCAGACGTTCGGGCTGTTCATGAGCGTCAACCCGGTGCTCGCCGCCGTGGTCGGCTGGATCGTGCTCGGCCAGGGCCTCGGCGGCCCGGAGTGGGCGGGCATCGGGGCCGTCGTGGCCGCGAACGCGCTGAGCATCGCGACCACGCGAGACTGACGACCGGCGCGGACCCCTTCGGCTCAGCGGTCACCGCGGCCAGTCGGTGTGACCGTCCATCTGCGCGTGAGCTTCGACGAGTGAGCCGTCAGCGGGGGCGGGTGACCGGTGCCGGCCACAGCCCCACGATGGCGTCGGCGAGCCCTGTGGCGACCTCGCTCCAGGTGGCGTGCGGGGTCGGGGTGCCCTCGGCGAGGGCGCGCTCCCGCTCGGCACAGGTGTGCAGGATCAGGAGCCGGACCATCTGGCCGCGCTCGGCGCGCACCGCGGGGGGCAGCTCGGGCAGGGTGCGGTTCAGCCCCTCGACGGCCTGCCGCAGCGCGGGCGAGGTCAGGGACTCCTCCACCATGATGCGGTGCAGCGCCGGGTCGGTCATCACCTGGGCGCAGAACCGGGCGTACCAGGTGGGACTGCCCAGCCCGGCGAGGTGCTCGGTCACCGGGCGCACCAGGCAGTCGACCCAGTCGCGTACGTCGGTGGAGTCGCCCGCCGCCGCCAGCGCCCGCTCCCGCAGCGACTCGATGCGCACGGCGTGCCGGCGCGCGACCGCGCGGACCAGATCGGCCTTGGTGCCGAAGTGGTAGCCGACCGCGGCGTTGTTCCCCTGGCCGGCCGCCTCGCTGACCTGGCGGTTGGAGACGGCGTACACACCGTGCTCGGCGAACAGCCGTTCCGCCGCGATCAGGATCGCCTCCCGCGTCGCGTTC
Organism: Streptomyces sp. NPDC044061; assembly: GCF_056434305.1. Lineage (NCBI taxonomy): Bacteria > Bacillati > Actinomycetota > Actinomycetes > Kitasatosporales > Streptomycetaceae > Streptomyces > Streptomyces sp. NPDC044061. Next base: position 6,999 of record NZ_JBWKFL010000082.1, read on the forward strand.
ACCTGTTCCGCCCGCGCCGTCCTGCGCGTCATGCTCACCACCGCTCCGGGACTGCGCACCGCCCCGGGGCGGCCAGTCCCGCGCGCCGCTCCGGGTCCTCGACCGGGGCGGCGAGGTCCAGCCAGGGAAGCCTACGGGGCGTGGGCCGCCCCCGGCCGACAGGCCCGCGTCGACCGACCCTTCCCCACCGCTAGAGTAAGTCAAGCACTTGACTTAAAATCTGGCCGGAGGCTCCGGTCATACCCACTCCCCCGCACGACGGAAGGTCTCTTGTCCCATGTCCGATGCCCCCGTCCGGACCGCCGAGGCCGGCGGATCCGCCCCGCCGCGCCCGAACGCCGTGGTCGCCGTGCTCGCCCTGGCCGGCATCACCGTGTCGCTGATGCAGACCCTGGTGATCCCGATCGTCCCGGAGCTGCCCGTCTACCTGCACGCCCCGGCGTCCGACGCCGCCTGGGCGGTCACGGCGACGCTGCTGGCCGCCGCGGTCGCCACCCCGGTGGCCGGCCGGCTCGGCGACATGTTCGGCAAGCGGCGTCTGCTGCTGGTCAGCCTGGTGCTGCTGGTGGCCGGCTCGGTCGTCTGCGCGCTCAGCGACTCGCTGGTCCCGATGATCGTCGGCCGTGCCCTGCAGGGCCTCGCGGCCGCCGTGGTCCCGCTGGGGATCAGCATCATGCGCGACGAGCTGCCGCCGGAGCGGCTGGCCGGCTCGACCGCGCTGATGAGCGCCTCGCTCGGCGTCGGCGGTGCCCTCGGCCTGCCCGCCGCCGCCTTCATCGCCGACCACTTCGACTGGCACGTGCTGTTCTGGACCTCCGCCACGCTCGGCGCCGTCGCCTTCGCGCTCGTCCTGGCCCTGATCCCGGAGTCCGGCGTGCGCACCGGCGGCCGCTTCGACCTGGCCGGCGCGCTCGGAATGGCGGTCGGACTCGTCTCGCTGCTGCTCGCCATCTCCAAGGGCGCCGACTGGGGCTGGGGCAGCGGCACCACGCTGGGCCTGTTCGCCCTCGCGGTCGTCGTCCTGCTGGCCTGGGGCCTGTTCGAACTCCGCACGGCGCAGCCGCTGGTGGACCTGCGCACCACCGCCCGCCGTCAGGTGCTCTTCACCAACCTGGCCTCCATCGCGTTCGGCTTCTCGATGTTCGCGATGTCCCTGGTCCTGCCGCAGCTCCTGCAACTGCCCACGCAGACCGGCTACGGCCTGGGCAGGTCGATGCTCACCGTGGGCCTGGTGATGGCCCCGCAGGGCCTGGTGATGATGGCCATGGCACCCGTCTCCGCCCTGATCACCAAGTCCCGCGGCCCGAAGATCACGCTGATGATCGGCGCGGTGATCGTCGCGGCCGGGTACGGCCTCGGCATCGTGCTGATGAGCGAGGTGTGGCACCTGATCCTGGTGTCCTGTGTCATCGGCGCGGGCGTGGGCTTCGCCTACGGCGCCATGCCCGCCCTGATCATGGGCGCGGTACCGGCGTCGGAGACGGCCGCCGCCAACAGCCTCAACACGCTGATGCGGTCCATCGGCACCTCGGTGGCGAGCGCGGTCGCCGGTGTGATCCTCGCGCAGATGACGATCGATCTCGGTGGCCACGCGCTGGCGTCCGAGGACGGCTTCAAGGCGGTCCTGGCGATCGGCGCGGGCGCCGCTCTGCTGGCCTTCCTGCTCGCCTCGTTCCTGCCCCGCCACCGCCCGGCGGGCACCGACCCCGCTCCGGCGGCGACCGAGCCCTCGGCCGAGGCGGTCGGCTAGGGCCCCCTCTTCCGGATCGGGCCGGCCCCGGGCCACGGTGCCTCCGGGCCGACCTCAGCTGGGTCTGGTGCGTGCGGCTGCAAGGCGGAGGAGGGAGAGGAGGAGGGAAAGGAGGAGGGAAAGGAGGAGGGAGTCGACGCGCGAGCAAGGCCGAGCGGGGGGGGAGTCGGCGAGTGACGGCAACGCAGCAGATGTGCGTGCCGGGCCCCGCGCCCCGGCAAGATCCGGAAGACAGGTCCTGGGCAGCGTCGGCGCGGCGGAACCGCCTCCGCCCGTGACCATGCAGGGGGGCGGGTCCGGGCGACGGTCCGGCCCGCCCGGGGCCGCGGGCGGGCCGTCCTGCACGTCCCGCCTCACCGGCGCCGCCGTACCGCGCAGGCCGAGCAGCCCCCGGCCGATCGCTGCGGAGTGCTCCGACGGCCGGCCCGCGACCGCGCCCAACTCATGGCCGCCGCCCGTCAGTCGGGTCTCGCGACGGCCCGGGACCCGGCGACCGGCCGGGGCTGCGGACCCGTTCAGGGGAACCGGCGCCGAAAGGCGCGTGAGGACGCCGGGCGCGGTCGACACCTTCAGCCGTGACCGCCGTGACCCTGCCGCTCATCCCGCCGATGCTCGCCACCCCGGGCAGGCTGCCGCCCGCCGCCCAGGACGAGCGGTGGGCGTACGAGACCAAGCAGGACGGCCAGCGGGTGATGGTCTATCTGCCCGGCGACGGCAGTGTGCTGCTGCGCGCCCGCTCCGGCGAGGACATCACCGGCGCCTACCCCGAACTCCGGCCGCTCGGGGGCGCCCTGGGCGGCACGGCCGCCGTCCTGGACGGCGAGGTGCTGGCCCTGGACGAGCGGGGGCGGGCGAACTTCCAGCTGCTGCAGAGCAGGATGGGCCTCGCGCACGCCCCGGCGCGAGCCGCGCGCCGGGCCGCCCAGGTGCCCGTCCACCTGGTGCTGTTCGACGTGCCCCATCTGGAGGAGCCGCTACTCGGGCTTCCTTACGCGCGGCGGCGGGCGCGGCTGGAGGAGCTGGGCCTGGCGGGGTCGCACTGGTCCACGCCGGCGGCGGTGACCGGACACGGCGCCCAGGCGCTCCAGGCCACCCGGGAGCACGGGCTGGAGGGCCTCGTGTGCAAGCGGCTCGACTCGGTGTACGAGCCCGGGGTGCGTTCCCGCGCCTGGATCAAGATCCGCAACATGCGCAGCGAGGACGTGATCGTCGGCGGCTGGCTGCCCGGGAAGGGGCGGCTGACCGGGCTGCCCGGCGCGGTGCTGGTGGGCCAGCGGGCGGGCGGCCGGCTGCGCTACGTGGGCGGCGTGGGCACCGGCTGGAGCGAGGCGGAACGGGCGGAACTGGCGGACCTGCTGCGGGCCGCCGCCACGGACGCGTGCCCGTTCGAGCCGGTGCCGCGGATCCCGGACGCCCGCTGGGTGCTGCCCCGGCTGGTCGGCGAGGTCAGCTACAGCACCCGGACCCGGGCCGGGCTGCTGCGCCAGCCGTCGTGGCTGCGGCTGCGCCCCGACCTCGCGCCGGAGGAGTCGGCGGCGGACCTGCCCGAGGACTTCGGATAGGCGGTTCCCTCCCGTGACGGCCGTGACCTCCTGGCAGCACGGAACCCACAGGGGCGCCGAACTCCCTTGCGCACGGACGTGGATCGCCTTCGCCCCGAACGTCCGGCCCTCGCCGCCGCCGAACTCTGTGGACGCCCGTCGGGCCGCGGCCCATGATGGCCGGATGGATCTTCACGGAGAACTGCCCGCCGCCGTCGACGCGGCCGGACTGCTCGGCCTCGCCGAGGGCCATCACGCCCGTACCGCCCGGGCCCTGGGCGTCCGGACGGCCGCGGGTCACCTGGTCAAGGCGTACGCGCTCCAGGCTCCGGGCCGTACCGTCGGCGAGGAGGCCGTGCACACGGCGCTGGAGCTGGCCGCGGGCCATCTGGCGCTCGGCGGCCTGCGTGGGTCGCTGGGGCTGTCGGTGCTCATCGTGCACGCGGGCGGCGACGGCGACTACGTCCTCGTGCACACCTGGATCGAGGGCCACATGTCCGACCTCGCCGTGTTCACCGGCCCGGCCGAGCGGCCCGCTCGGCTGCGCCCCGGCCGTACCGGGCTCGCCCCCTGCGTCTGGGAGGCGGCCCTGCTCGCCCACGAGCGGGAGGCGTTCTCCCGGCACGTCCTCGACGGCATGCGCCCCCTCCCCGACCGGCTCGACGCCTGGGCCGCTGACACGCTGGAGGGGGAAGTCCGTTGACCGGCGCTCCCCTGGTGCGGCACGCCCGACCCGCCGACCTGCGCCGCGTCGCCGAACTGGCCGCCCAGCACGCGGAGTACGAGCGTGCCAAGCCCCCGGCGGCCGACCTGGCCGACCGGCTCGCCGTCCTCCTCTTCGGCACCCCGGCGCCGCGCCTGCGCTGCCTGGTCGCCGAGGTAACAGGCGGCGAGATCGTCGGCTACGCCAGCTGCGCGCCGTCAGTCTCCACCTGGGACGGCCGTGAGTACCTGTACATGGACTGCCTGTTCCTGGCCCCCGGCCATCGTGGTCTGGGCCTCGGCGCGCTGCTGGTGGACGCGGTCGTCGCCGAGGCCCGCGAGCTCGGCCTCACGGAGGTTCAGTGGCAGACCCCGGCCTGGAACGAGGGCGCGGTGCGCTTCTACGACCGTCTCGGCGCCCTGAAACGGGAGAAGCTGCGCTTCAGCCTGCGGGTCGCCGGATGACCGAACGATTCGACGACGCCCGCGAGCTGTTCGGGGAACTCCTCGACCATGACGGCCCCGACGCGTACGTCGCCGTGGTCGGCCCCTGGCTGTCGCGCGCCGGCGACGCCTACCGGGAGCGGCTCGCCGAGGCCGCCGCGCCGGCGGTCCGGCCCCGGCCCGAGGAGCCGGATCCCCGGCGCCAGGAACTGGTCTGGGAGCTGTACGCCCTGAGCCGGGTGAGTGACATCCTGCTGCTCTCCTTCCAGCCCCCTGGCCACGACCCCTGGGCGGGACCGGGGCTGACCAGGCAGAGATACCTGTCGCTGTTCACCGCTCTGGGCATGGTGCCGTTCGCGGAGCCGTCGGTCTTCGATCCCTTCCTGCACGAGATCGTGGAGGTCGAGCAGGCGGCGGACCCGGACGAGCCGGTCGTGATCACCGAAGTGGTCTGGCCCGGCCTGTGGCTCGGCGACATGGTGTTCGGCCGGGCCGGTGTGCGGGTGCGGGCCGGTGTCCGGCACGCCGAGCGCGGCGTGGCCGACCGTTCCCCGCTCTACTGGACCTTCCGGCGCCGGCACCGGCCCACGGTCGACCTCTCCATGGGCTGGGGGTCCAACTCCCAGTGGCGGACGGACTTCCGCGTCGACGTCCGGACCGGCACCGAGGACCGTTTCAACGTCCTGGGCGACATCCACGTCGACGCCGTGGACGAGGGCGGTGCCGAAGCGCTCCTGACGCCGGCCGAACGGCGCGAACTCCTGCGCCACCGCTGTCTGCTGCGGGCTCCGGAGCGGGCCGGGGCGCCGACCGCGAGTCCGGGCTGGGAGACGGATCTGTTCCCGTTCGACTGGCGAATGTCTCAGGGGAAGTGAGGAGGCATCACCTGAGAAGGTCTAGGGTGTCCCCCATGTCCGTCCCGGAACTCATCCGCATCGTGTCCCGCGACTCACCGATGGCCCTCGCCCAGGTCGACCGTGTGCGCGCCGAGTTGGCCGTGCTGCATCCGCAGGTGCGCACCGAGGTCGTGCCCGTGAAGACCACGGGTGACAAGTGGCTCGGGGACCTGTCCCAGGTGGAGGGCAAGGGCGCGTTCACCAAGGAGGTGGACGCGGCCCTGCTGGCCGGGCAGGCGGACCTCGCGGTGCACTGCGTGAAGGACGTGCCCGCCGACCGGCCGCTGCCCGCGGGTACGGTGTTCGCCGCGTTCCTGAAGCGGGACGACATCCGTGACGCGCTGGTGCACCCGGGCGGGCTCGCCCTGGACGAACTGCCGGCCGGCACCCGCATCGGCACCTCGGCGGTGCGCCGGGTCGCCCAGCTGGCCGCCACGCACCCGCACCTGGAGTGCGTACCGTTCCGCGGCAACGCCAACCGCCGGCTGGCGAAGCTGGCTGCCGGCGAGGCGGACGCGCTGCTGCTGGCCGTGTCCGGTCTGGAGCGGATCGGCCGCCGGGACGTGATCAGCGAGGTGCTGTCCCCGGAGACGATGATGCCGCCGATCGGCGCGGGCATCCTCGCCCTGCAGTGCCGGGAGGGGGACAGCGAGCTGATCGACGCGGTCAGCGGGCTCGGCGATCCGGACACGCACCGGGAGGCCACGGCCGAGCGGATGTTCCTGCACGTGCTGCAGGGGCACTGCAACAGCCCCATCGCCGGCTACGCGCGCGTCGACCGGGGCGGGGAACTGTCCCTGCGCGCGTGCGTGTTCACTCCGGACGGCAAGACGCGGCTGAACGCCCACGAGTGGGCGGGCCGGCTCGACGCGGCCACGCTCGGCACCTCGGTCGCGGTGTCGCTGCTGCGGCAGGGTGCGCGGGAGATCATCGACGGCATCCCGCACTGACCCCTCTCAGGCGCCGCCCGGCTCCGTCTGGTCCTTCAGGAAGGCGCTGACCTGGTGAGCCAGGCCGCCCTGCGCGGTGCCCGAGGAGGCGGCCGTCGCGGTCGTCTCCAGGACGCCGATGCCGCCCGCCCACAGCCGGCGCTCGGCCCACTCCTCGTCCACGCGCAGCTGGACCTGTACGTCCACGTGCGTCAGGGCGGCTTCCGGGGCGGCCGCGTAGACCACGGCGGTGGCCCGGCGCAGCGGATAGACGTCGAAGCCCTCGACGAACTGGGAGTTGCGCCAGTCGATGAACGCGCCCTCCCCGTCCGGTCCGACCCGGACGTCGATCTGACCGTCCTCCAGGTGGATGCCGTAGTGCTGCGCGCCGCGGTTCTCGACCGTCACCCGGACGCTGAAGTACGTCAGCCCCGCCGCGGCGTCGTCGCGTCCGCGCGGCGGCTCGGCCGCCTCCAGACGGTGGACGCGGACCCGCAGACCGGCATGCTCGTCGTACTCGTGCCAGTCCCCGACCACGTTCGGCTCGTACACAGTGCCCCTCTCGACCTTCGAGAGCTGCTGTTTATCTGTGTGCTCAGCGCACTGTCAAATGAGCGGAATGCGCTGTGGCCAGGGGGTTCGCCCGCTTTGATCGGTGATCAAGCGCTGCGCAGGAAGAATCCCCTCCCGGGGCTCCCCGGCCGGGTACGGGTGCGTGCCGCACATCACGTCCGCGACAAGATCAACGGGCCAGGCGGCCGAGCAGCGAGGAGGCCGCCGCGATGCCGAGGGCGGCGGCCACCGCCAGGACGCCGAAGTCGGCCCCGAGGTGCGCGGGTGTGCCCAGCAGGAGGCCGCGCAGGGCGTCGACCTGGTAGCTGAGCGGGTTGACCTTGCTGACGGCCTGGAGCCAGCCCGGCATCACCGAGACGGGGTACAGGGCGTTGGAGCCGAAGAACAGCGGCATGGTGATCGCCTGTCCGAAGCCCATGAGCCGGTCGCGGCTGAGCACGATGCCCGCGATGGTCATCGACAGGCAGGAGAAGAACGCGGAGGCGAGGACCACGGCCGCGCCGACACCGAGCAGCTTCAGCGGGTTCCAGGTGAGGGCGACCCCGAGCAGGGCGGCGATGACGATGACGACGACGGCCTGGATCAGCGACTTCACTCCGGCCGCGAACGCCTTGCCGGTGATCAGTGCCGAGCGTGGGGTGGGGGTGACGAGGAGCTTGTTCAGGATGCCCGCGTCCCGCTCCCAGATGATCTGGATGCCGTAGAAGATCGCGATGAACATCGCGGACTGGGCGATGATGCCGGGCGCCAGGTAGTCGATGTAGGGGATCCCGCCGGTGGGTATCGCCCGGATCCGGGTGAAGGTCTGCCCGAAGATCAGCAGCCACAGGGCGGGCTGGACCGCCCGGGTGTACAGCTCGGTGCGGTCGTGGCGCAGTTTCTGCAGTTCCACGGCGCACATCGCGACGACCCGGGCGGGCAGCAGCCGCCAGCCGGCGCGCGGCACCGGTGGGCTGAGCAGCAGCGCGGTGTCCTTCCCGGCAGTGCCGTCAGCCGACGCGGCGCGCGGTGCGGCGGGTGCTTCGGACATCGCGGAAACCTCCTCCGGTGTTGTCGTCGAGGCCGCTGCCGGCGATGTCGCGGAAGACGTCCTCCAGCGTGGGCAGGGTGTCGGTGCCCCGGCGTTCGGCGAGCCCCTGCCGCAGCTCGGCGGGGGTGCCCAGGGCGCGGACGCGGCCGCGGTGCATCAGGCCGACCCGGTCGCAGTACTGATCGGCCTCGTCCATGTAGTGGGTGGTGACCAGGACGCTCATGCCGGTGGCGGCGCGTACGGCGTTGATGTGCTCCCAGACCCCGGTGCGGGCGATCGGGTCCAGGCCGATGGTGGGCTCGTCCAGGATCAGCAGCCGGGGCGCGCTGACCAGGGCCTGGGCGAGTTCGAGTCGGCGGACCATGCCGCCGGAGTAGGTGCCGGCGAGCCGGTCGGCGGCGTCGGCGAGACCGACGGCGGTCAGGGCCTGGGTGACCCGCTCGGCACGCTCCCGGCGCGGCACGTCGAAGACCCGGGCGAACAGGGCGACGTTCTCCCGCCCGGTGAGCCCGCTGTCGGCGGACAGCTGCTGCGGGACGTAGCCGAGGAGGCGGCGCACCGCCATGCGCTCCCTGGCCGCGTCGTGCCCGAAGACGCGGACCATGCCGGACGGCACCGGAAGGAGCGTGGTGATGCAGCGGATCGCGGTGGTCTTGCCGGCGCCGTTGGGGCCGAGCAGTCCGAACACCTCGCCCTCACGGACGGCGAGGTCGAGTCCGTCGACCGCGTTGGTGTCCCCGAAGGCGTAGGCGAGACGGGTGCAGCTGACGGCTTCGACGGGCGGGGCGGGAGTGGCGCTCGTCATGTCTCCTCGGCCTCCTCGTGCAGGGTGACGGCCAGCTTCCGCAGCGCCGGGAGCGCCGCGCGCAGGGCCTCCCGGTCGGTCTCGTCCAGCCGCGCCACGTGTCGGCCGACGAGTTCCGCCCGGCGGCGCTGCCAGTCACCGAGCCGTTTCGCTGCGGCATCGGTGAGCAGCAGGCGGGCGGCCCGCCGGTCGGCCGGGTCGGTCTCCCGGTTCAGATAGCCGTCCCGGACGAGCCGGTTGACCAGGGTCGACACGGAGTTGCCCGCCAGGTGCAGCGCCCTGGCGGCGTCCGAGACGCCGATGCCGGGCCGGCCCTCGACCAGCCGCAGCAGTTCCACCTCGGCGCCGCGCAGCCGCGGCACGGTCAGTCCACCGCGCAGCCGACGCCGGATCAGCCGCTGGATGCGTATGAGCGCGTCGGCCAGCTCTTCGGGGAACTCGGGTGGGGATTCTGCTGCCACCCGGCAAGATTACCTCTGACTCAGAGGTATATCGACTCAAGAGGAGGTCAAGGTCCGGCCCGATCGTGTTCTTTACGGACTGAATTGTTTCGGTATGCCCGAAAGCGGGCATCCGCATGGATGTGCTTCGGACAGGAGGCACGTCCGTGGGAACCGGCTCCGGCCGGGCGCCCCGGTGTTCTTCGGTCCGAGCGCACCTCCCGCGGTGTCTGTCGATCCAGCACCTGCTGAGAGAGGTGCGCGATGCCTGTCACTGGCAGCACGAGGCCTCACCCCCATGACGACGCTCCCGACACGGCCGAGACCTTCGAGCGGCTCGCGCGGCTGCCCGTCGGCCCCGAGCGCCAGGCGCTCCGGGACGAACTGGTCCGGCTCTGGCTGCCCATGGCCGAGCGGATCGCCGTAAGGTTCCGCGGCCGTGGAGAGTCCCTGGAGGACCTGTACCAGGTGGCCGCGCTCGGCCTGGTCAAGGCCGTCGACCACTACGACCCGGACCGCGGCCGCGCCTTCGAGGCATACGCCGTACCCACCATCACCGGTGAGATCAAGCGGCACTTCCGCGACCACATGTGGACCCTGCACGTGCCGCGCCGGGTCCAGGACCTGCGCAACCGGGTCCGCGGCGCGATCAAGGAACTGGCGCAGACCACGCCCGGCCGGGCGCCGACGGTCGCCGAGATCGCCGCGCACACCCGGCTCAGCGAGGCCGAGGTGCGCACCGGCATGGAGGCCCTGGAGTGCTTCTCCGCGCTGTCCCTGGACGCCGAGGTGGCCGGGACGGAGGGCTACGCGCTCGGGGACTCGATCGGCGAGCCGGACCCAGGCTTCGACCTGGTGGTGGACCGCGCGGCGGTCAAGCCGTGTCTCGAGGCGCTGCCCGAGCGCGAGCGCACCATTCTCTACCTGCGGTTCTTCGGCGGGATGACGCAGAGCCGGATCGCCGAGCAGCTGGGCATCTCGCAGATGCACGTCTCCCGGCTGCTCAGCGGCTGCTTCGACCGGCTGCGCGAGGAACTGCTCGCGGAGACCGGCTGAGCCTCACTCCGTGCCGGTCCCGGGGACCTGCGTGGGCCCGTAACGGTCCAGGGCGTCCTCCAGCTCGGCACGGATCTCGGGCGGTATGTCGCCCCGGCGTCCCCAGATGAGGATCAGCTCCGCGACGTTGCGCAGCTTGATGTTGGTGTGCTGGGAGACCTCCTTCAGCACCTGCCAACCGGCGTCCGGGGCCACCCGGCCGAGAGCGACGATCATCCCGATGGCCTGATCGACGACGGCGTGGGAGGCAACGGCCTCCTTCAACTGATCGACCTCCGCCTGCAGGGCGATGATGCGGTCCGTTTCGCTCTCTGCCATGCCTCCATCGTGCTGACCCGCCTGGCCCCACGCCACCGGGGTACTCAACAGGCGGCACCCCCCCTTCCGGTTGGACACTGGTACCAGAACCGGTGGCCGCCCGGCCCCGAGACCAGGACGCGACGCCCATGAACGATGACACGCCTGCCAGTGGTGGACCGAGGACGAGGGAGGTCGTCTCCACGCACTCCGTCTTCGGCGCCCCGTGCTGGGTGAGCCTGACCAGCCGCGACCTGCAGGCGACCCAGGACTTCTACTCGGCACTGCTCGGCTGGCGCTGGCGCGGCGCCAAACTCGGCGAGCACTTCCGGATCGCGCTCGCGAACGGGGTGCCGGTGGCGGGGATAGCGGCGGTCGCCTCGATGTGGCAGATGGCGGTGGCCTGGACGCCGTACTTCGCGGTCCCGGACGCCGACGTGGCCGTGTCCCGGGCCCGGGAACGCGGCGGTACGGCGGCGGTCGGGCCGCTGTCCTTCCCGCCCGGACGGGCCGCCCTGCTCGCCGACCGTGACGGGGCCACCTTCGGGATCTGGCAGGGCGAACTGGTCTCCAACTGGGAGACGTGGCGGCGCGCGGCCCCGACCTTCATCCGGCTGCACACCCGCAACGCCTTCGACTCCGCGATCTTCTACGGCGAGATCCTCGGCTGGGCCTCCGGCACACCGGGCTGCTGCGAGGTCGAGTACGAGGCCGGCGAGGTGGTGCTGCGCAGTGGCGGCGAGGTGATGGCGCGCATCGACTCCGGCGCGGTGGAGGCGGCTCCCGATCCCTCCGTTCGGCCGCACTGGCAGATCCACTTCGCGGTCGACGACGTGCCGAGCTGCGCCCGGTCAGCCGAGAAGCACGGTGGCAGCGTCCTGAGCGAGGACGAGACCGAGGCGATCCTGCGCGACCCGGACGGCGCGCAGTTCACGGTCACGTCCCGCACCGCGCGCCGCTGAGCGGGCGGACACCGCGTCGCCGGGCACCTCGCGGGTGTCCGCCGAGGCGGTGTCCGGGGCCGATGGCCGCCGCTACCGTCCGCCGCGGGACGGGCGGGACAGCAGGATCAGGCTGCGGGCCTCCACCCGCAGCCGGGTGCCGGCCTTGCGTTCGCGTTCGTCGGGCAGGCCCTCGGGGTCGGCCGTGTCGATCAGGGTCGCCCAGCGCTCGCCGAAGGAGTCGTCGGGCAGACGGAAGTCGACCGGCTCCCAGTAGCCGTTCAGCAGCAGCACGAAGGAGTCGTCGATCACGCGCCGGCCGAAGGGGTCGCGTTCGGCGATCGCGTCGCCGTTGAGGAACACGCCGACCGAGTGGGCGTCGCCGCGCTGCCAGTCCCGGTCGGTCATCTCGCGGGCGTCGGGCCGCAGCCACATCAGGTCGGGCAGCGGCTGCCTGGCGTTGGTCACGGTCTCGCCGCGGAAGAAGCGGCGCCGGCGCAGCACGGGGTGCCCGGCGCGCAGGCTGATCACGTAGCGGGTGAAGTCGGCGAGGGTGCGCTGCTCGTCCGTCAGGTCCCAGTCCACCCACGAGATCTCGTTGTCCTGGCAGTAGGCGTTGTTGTTGCCGCGCTGGGTGCGGCCCAGCTCGTCGCCGTGGCTGAGCATCGGGATGCCCTGCGACAGCAGCAGTGTGGCCAGCAGGTTGCGCTGCTGGCGGGCGCGTAGTTCGAGGACTGCCGGGTCGTCGGTGTCGCCCTCCTCGCCGCAGTTCCAGGACCGGTTGGCGCTCTCGCCGTCCCGGTTGCCCTCGCCGTTGGCCTCGTTGTGCTTGTCGTTGTACGACACGAGGTCGCGCAGCGTGAAACCGTCGTGCGCGGTGACGAAGTTGACGCTGGCGCGCGGCCGGCGCCGGCTGTGCTGGTAGATGTCGGAGGAGCCGGTCAGCCGGGAGGCGAACTCGCCCAGCGAGCCGGGCTCCGCGCGCCAGAAGTCCCGTACCGCGTCCCGGTACTTGCCGTTCCACTCCGACCACAGCGGCGGGAAGTTGCCCACCTGGTAGCCGCCCTCCCCCACGTCCCAGGGCTCGGCGATGAGCTTGACGCTGCTGATCACCGGGTCCTGCTGGATCAGGTCGAAGAACGCCGAGAGCCGGTCCACCTCGTGGAACTGCCGGGCCAGTGTGGCCGCGAGGTCGAAACGGAAGCCGTCGACGTGCATCTCGGTGACCCAGTACCGCAGCGAGTCCATGATCAGCTGCAGTACGTAGGGGTGCCTCATCAGCAGGCTGTTGCCGGTGCCCGTGGTGTCGTAGTAGTGCCCCCAGTCACCGTCGACCAGACGGTAGTACGAGGCGTTGTCGATGCCCCGGAAGGACAGCGTGGGGCCCATCTCGTTGCCCTCGGCGGTGTGGTTGTAGACCACGTCGAGGATCACTTCGAGGCCGGCCTCGTGCAGCGCCTTCACCATGGCCTTGAACTCGTCGACCTGCTGGCCCCGGCTGCCGAGGGCGGCGTAGGCGTTGTGCGGGGCGAAGAAACCGATGGTGTTGTAGCCCCAGTAGTTGGCCAGACCCCGGTCCTGCAGGACGCCGTCCTGGACGAACTGGTGGACGGGCATCAGCTCCACCGCGGTGACGCCGAGCGAGGTCAGGTGCTCCAGGACGGCGGGATGCGCGAGGCCCGCGTAGGTGCCGCGCAGCCGCTCGGGGACCTCGGGGTGAGTGCGGGTCAGCCCGCGCACGTGGGCCTCGTAGATGACCGAGTCGGCATAGGGCCGCCGCGGCGGCCGGTCGTCCCCCCAGTCGAAGTACGGGTCGGTGACCACGCCCAGCATCGAGTGCCCGGCGCTGTTCCCCGGGGAGGGGCCGTCTGTCGCGCGCTCGTAGAGGGAGGCGTGGTTGTCGATCTGCCCGTCCACGGCCCGCGCGTAGGGGTCGAGGAGCAGCTTCGCCGGGTTGCAGCGGTGGCCGAGGGACGGCTGCCAGGGGCCGTGCACGCGGTAGCCGTAGCGCTGCCCCGGACCGACACCGGGCAGGTACGCGTGCCAGACGAACCCGTCGACCTCGTGCAGCGGGACGGAGCGCCCGGTGCCGGCGTCGTCGACCAGGATCAGCTCGACACCCTCGGCGACCTCGCTGAACAGGGCGAAGTTGGTGCCCTGTCCGTCGAAGACGGCACCCAACGGGTAGGGGTGCCCGCTCCACACGGGCACCCCTTTGCGGGACTTGCGGGCCGTCACCGGGCGCCCGCCAGAGCGTCGTCCGCCGCTGTCGCCGGGGCGGCCAGAGCGGCCACCGGGAGTTCGCGGGGCACTTGAAGCCCCTCGGTCAGGCTCGGCGAAGGGGCCGTCGGCACCAGCGGGACGCGCTCACCGGTGCGGGCACGCTGCGAGAACCAGATGATCTTGCTGCCGGTCTCCGCGGCACAGCATCCCCAGCCGTCGCTCATGGCGGCGATGTCGGCGAGGCACGCCCGCAGATCCTGGTCCGGGCGCAGATCGCGGTCGTCGCCGCCGACGGCGGTGATGAGGTGTTGGCCGTTCCACCACATCTCGATCGACGTGTCCTTGTCCGTGGCATGCTCGTCGATCGCCCGCAACAACAGTTCGGCGCCGCGGCAGACGGGGTCCACGAGGTTCTCGAGGTCCCAGTAGCGGAGATGGGCGGCCAGGATGCGGCTGACCTGTCCCACCCGTTCCGGGCTGACTTCCACGTCTAGGTGGTAGTAGCAGGGCACTGCGGTCTTCATCGTCGCTTGCTCCTCACCGGCGAAGCTCCCGCTCCCCTCGCCCCGTCCGAGAGGGATCCCGGACACCGAGCGTGAGCGTTGATCGCTTCTGAGTCACCTCCACACTGCGGCCACTAGTCCATTCGTGCAACACGAGTCTCCCGAACGGCCGGATGGTTGAAGGTCCAACAGGACGTTGCGTGTCCATACGTGCACCATGAGTGAAAGCCTCGATCGCCGTAACGGTGCCGTGCCCACCCCCGCACGGCCACCACCCGACCGTCGGGAACGCGCCCAGTCGAGAGCGTGGAAGGTGAAGAGGGTCATGCTGCTACCCGCCAAGGCCGAAGTGGCCCGGCAGTTGCGGCGTTACCGGGCGTGGGAGCGCGTGATGCTCGCCTCGCCCCACGACCGCACGGTCCGGGCCACTTTCGAGGACTCGGGCTACACCTTGTGCGTGCTGATGGGAAAGCGCTGCGCCCGGGAGGCAGCGGACGCGGCTGAGCGCTATCTGCGCTCCAGCCTGGCCGGCTACCTGCGCGAGCAGGACGGGCGGCCGAAGCCGGGCCGGGCGGCCCGGCGGGCACCACCACCGGAACGGCGTTCCACGGCGCCAAGCCCCTGACGTGGCAACGTACATGGCGTTCCCCACGGGCGGCAGCAGCCGAACCGTTTTCTCGGATCGCGAAGCCGGGCCCGGTGCCCGGCTTCGCGCACGGCGGAGGTGAGATCCATGCGCAGGACCCCGGCCATCGGCCGTGTACCGGTACGCGACGTGCGGCCGGCCGTGGAGTGCGGCAGGCGCCCGGCGAAGGCGGTGGCCGGGGAGACGTTCCAGGTCACGGCCACCGTGTTCCGTGAGGGGCACGACGCCGTCGGCGCCAATGTGGTCCTGCGGGATCCGGCGGGCCGCCGTGGCCCCTGGACGCCGATGCGCGAGCTGTCGCCGGGGAGCGACCTGTGGGGCGCCGAGGTCACCCCGGACGTCACCGGCCGCTGGACCTTCCGGGTGGAGGCCTGGAGCCATCCGCTGGCGACCTGGCGGCACACCGCCTCCGTCAAGGTGCCGGCCGGCATCGACACCGGCCTGGTCCTGGAGGAGGGCGCCGACCTCTACGAGCGTGCGGCCGCCGGAGTGCCCAAGGGACCGGAGCGGCAGCTGGTCCTGGACGCCGCCCGTGCCCTCGGCGACGACACGCTGACCGTGCACCACCGTCTGAAGGCCGCCCTGTCGCCGGAGGTGGACGCGGTGCTGCACCGCCATCCGCTGCGTGAGTTGGTCACCGCCTCCGACGCGATGCCGCTGCTGGTGGAGCGGGAGCG
>NZ_JBWKFL010000083.1:0-21651 GCF_056434305.1 Streptomyces sp. NPDC044061
GGAGCGGACACCCGCTCGACCGCACCCGCACCAGCCGCCTCACCCGGCTCAGCTACCAACTCGCAGGCTGACCCAGGAATTGCGCACCAGAGTCCACCGTGCAGGAATCACGTCGGGGCCTGGGCACACTGCTGTGCATCACGCATGCCGAACCCGTCACAGTCCGGCTGCGCCCATGCGTCAGGGGCACCGAGCCGGGCCCCTCGGCGTGGGCGCCTGCCCGGCCCTGGCAGATGATCTCCACGCGGGGATGCGCGGTGAGCCACGCGGCGAGCGGTCCCGCTTCATGTCCGGGCAGGACATCGGTCGGACGATGGCGTTTACCGTCCGTGATCGCAGTGGCGTACGACTGTCCGTGCCGGGTGGCGAAATCATCCATACCCAGCACCCGTGGCGTGCTGGGCTGCGGATCTGGCAGTGACATGACCCGGCGCAGCAAGGTCAGCGTCTGCCCCGTCCCCCGTCGCCCTCTGGCCGTGGGCGGCGGTGCCTGACGCGAACGGTGGCCTTAGCTGTGCCGTGCCTGTGGCGCGCAGCGGGCGGCACCCCAGCTCAAGGGACGAGGGCGCCAGCGAGCAGGGACAGGTCGAGCCGGGGCAGACGTCCGGCGTGCGCGCGCAGATGCCGGGCTTCGGCGAGCATCTTCGCCGGGGGAGCGGGAGGGAAGGACGGGCGTGCGGGTATCGGTCCCGGCTCGGTGAGGAGCGCCTCGAACTGGTCCAGGGTGCTGATACGGCGTTCCACGCGGGCCAGCGCCGGCGGCAGTCCGCGCGGCGGCTTCTGCCACAGCAGTGTCAGCTGAGCTCCCGTCAATTCACGCCTAGCGACCAGTTGGTCGATTCGGCGAATGGTCAGCAGATGGGCCCGGGGGACCACAACGTGCCGCACCCCGGTCGCGACACCCCAGGCAGCCGCGGCGAGCCACGCCGCGTTCACCGAGTCCAGCCACAGATCAGGGGAGTTGGTCCCGGGGGCCAAGCGCTTGCCCAGCGCATACAGCATGTCGTGCGCCAGCGCGGCCGGGCTGCCGCTGGCAGGCGTCGGCTGCATGGTGATGCGGCCTTCCCCGGGACGGTGCGCCTGTAGCGCCGCCCGTGTGTAGAACAGGTCATCCCGCTCGTCGACCACGATCGTCACGTCGCTGTACGCCACTGCCACCACCCTCTCATGGCCGCGCGCTGACACACCGCCCAAGGCCTGGAGGCGCCAGGCCGGTCTGTACGGCCCGCGAGGTGGTGCGCGGCGGCCCGCGCTCGCCGGGGCGCCGCGCACCGCGGCCCACTGCTACATGCCGCGCAGCTTGCTGTACACCCAGTTGACGAGGTGGCCTCCACCGCCGCTTCGACGGCCTTCGAGCGTGTGGTGACCTTGCGTTTGGCACGAGCAGCGCAAGGCGGACCTCCTCGAGGCCGCCGGCCGGGCCAAGCGCCCCGGTCCACAGGGAATGGAATGCAGGCAGCGTGCCGACGACTTCAGCCTCGGGCATGCGCGTGAACTTCTGCCAGATGAAGATCCGCGAGGCCAGCATCGGTTCACGCTTGAGGACCTTGTAGCAGTTGCCGCCGCCGGCGAAGATCACCGCGATGTCGGTCTTGCGGTTGTCCCACAGGTGGCGCCAGTACTCGAACGAACTGCGGCCCATCCGACTGGCACAGCGAAAGCCTGCAGGCCCTGGACGCGCGCCGCCGGCATCCGGCAGGAGATGCAGTTGGGCCCTGGTGGCCTCGGTAATCTGCGTATTGAGGTGCTCAGGTGTGTTCCAACAGGCGCCGGATCCCGTCGTGGATGCGCGTGGGAGGGCGCTGCCCAAACACATCGAAGGCCGTCTTGTCGACGAGCAGGACGTCGTCGACGGCCTCGGCGACCGGGAAAATGAGGCTGCCCGGGGACCGGGGAGTAGATCGTTTTTGGCCAGTTTTGGTGGGCGTGGGTAGGCCCCGCGGTGTGGGGGCGTGAGGCCATGGCGTGGTGCGGTGGACGGTGCTACTCCCCTGCGGGGGCTGGGCCGAGGCTGTAGGTGCCGCGGTCGGGAATCGTCGTCAGCTCAGGAGGGTTCGCAACCATGACCAACGCCGAAGCCGCCGACTGGATCACCGCCACGGTGGCCGGAGAGAACTGACGCCACTTCCTATCCTGCGTCACCTGTTGCGGTGTCTGCGGAGTCCCGCGGCATGGGGTCGGCCGCTACGGCGCTGCTGTCGACCTGCTGCTTGAGGAGCAGGATCTCTCCGCACAGGACGTAGGTGTTCAGCGCGCAGAGGTTCGCCGCTTGGAGGGCCACAGAGGCGTGGACGCCTTTGCTGGTCAGCTCGTCGATAGCAGTAAACCGCTCATGGAGACCCTTACCCAGGGCAACGGTTACCTTGGCGGCGGACTTGCTGTTGTTCGCTCGCTTGATGAACTCGAAGAGGCGGTTGCGGTAGGCGGGCTGATCGAGTTTGTGTCCGGACTCGCTGGGCTCGTCCTGTGCTGGCAGGACGTGGTCGACGACCGCCTCCAGGATACGGCGACACGTGGTGAGAGCCTGCGAGAGTTCCTCGGCCGCGGGCCCCTCCGGTGTACGGGCAGCGGCCTCGTTCATGCGCCGGTAGACGGCGGTGAACTTCTCCACTAGGTCGGGGACACCCTCGGCCAGCATCTTGTCGACCTCAGACTTGTAGCTGCCGAAGATCGATTCATTCACGGACGCGTAACCGAAGCGCCGCTCCCAAGCCACCAGGTAGGAGAAGGTGCGCAGCCGTGCTCGGTCCTGAATCTGGCGAAGGGCCATGTCCGCGTTGAAGCCGGCGGCACTGTTCGTGCTGGGCAACTGCTCGGTGAGGTATTCGATGTCGGCGAGTGAGTGGGCCAGCACCATGTCCGACCCGTCGCTCTTCGCGCGGTCTCTCAGGTACTCGCGCATGGCTGAGACGTCAGGGCTCGTACCTTCACGGTCTCCCCAGAGTGACGGGTCCGCCATCAGTCGCTGCATGTCACCGCGATTCTGGCCCGGGTCACCACCGCGGGTCTGCAAGTCGAGCCCGAGCCGTACAGCGGCGTGTGAGTCACCGATGAGGCTGGCTATTCGCACAGCACGTCGGACCGATACCTGCAGCGGGTGATCATCGAACTCGTCCAGAGCTCTGCGGATCAGGGCCAGGATGTGCTCAGTGGAATCCATCGACTGAATGTAATGGCAAGGGGTCTGTGGGACACCAACTGTTGCCCTTGCTCGCTTCCCTGTCCGGGCAGGCCAGCTTCGATGTGTTGCTCGAACAGGGAGGGGCGCTGCCACGACCGGACGACGCTCGCGGTCAGCCTCATCGAGGGCGATGGCCTCCACCGCGGCCAGAGCTGGCCGCGGCACGTGCGCCTTGCTGACTGATCTCATGCCCACTTCCGCTGCAACGGCAACAGCTGCTGGCGTCCGCGACATCCTTGTCGATGCCTGTGAACACCGTGAGATCCCCAGGTTCCGACCGCCGAGCCGGCCACCAGGGTAGCGACGTGGCTGGGACCCGCCCGATTGGCGATGACGTCCCACCAAGAAGAGCCAGTCCGCCGCTGGGGCGGTACCGGCTCTTCGTGGGCAGGGTCACGGGCCAACGTGAGACTGCCGGTTCTCCCTGTTGAGCCTGTTGAGCCAGGAGCTTCCCGGGAGCGCACCGACATGTCGGTGCGCTGCGCATCGTCGCAGGAAGCAACTTGGGCGACAAGAAGCGACGGGACGAAATGAGATGAACTTGCCTGCTGTGAAGGGGCGCATTTTTGGCTCTGTGTGCTTGCTCGGATGATGTGGCCGGTCAGGGGTTGATGCAGGGTGTCCCACCCCAGTAGACCGAGAAGTCGGCCGCTTGGGGCGTCTATCAGAGCCCGGGGCAGAGGCGCATCAATTCTGCTGATCCGCCCGGGGCGGCCCGTGGGGATGGGACGATGCTGTCCGCTCACTGCAGGGCCAACTGCACTGAGCAAAAAGCTTACTTGAGCCAGGAGTATCCCCACCGACGCCCTGCGGCCTGTGCCGCCGGACGTCCGAACCACGGAGCAGTTTTGTGTCTGAGCGTCACCTCGCATGCGTCGCGCGCACCCCTTCCACCACCAGGCGGCTCGGAGGCGGCGAAGCTGCCGTCATCGTGACCGTCCTCGTCGTTGCCGGCGCCCTCGCGCTCATCGGAACGCCGGTCACCCGGATCCTTCAGCTCCTGTCGGGGGCGGGACTACTCGCAGTGGGTCTCATCACGGCCGCCAGTGTGAGCCCCCTGCGCGGTCTCAGCCGGGCAGCACGGGCCCTGCTGACTTCCGGAACCCAGCGCTGAAAGAGCGACGCCATGGCACGTCCAGAAAAGCCCCTCGGTATGAAGAGTCCCCTGGTGGAGCTGGCGGCCTACCTCCGAGAGGGACGCCGTCGTAGAAGGCTGACCTACTCGAAGCTCGCCAGCCGGGCCGGGGACTATAGCGCCACGACACTGCAGCGGGCGGCGTCCGGTCAGCGCCTGCCACGCCGGGAAGTAGCCCGCGCGTACGCACACGCCTGCGGACTCGACGTCGATCAGGTCGATCGCCTGTGGGAAGCGGCCTATCGCGAAAAGCAGCGAGTAGCGCGAGGGGCCCTTCCCCCGGCGCTCCCTCCGCATCTGGTCAGCAGCCTCGCGGACCTAAGCAGTGCCTTGGTGGGCCTGCACGCGAGAAACGGGGCACCGAGCGTCCGGCTCATGCACAAGCGTGCTCGCCAGCACACCTTCGAGTGCACGCCGCTGTCCGCCTCTACTCTCCACCGCATCCTGAACCGCACAACCGTACCGAGCTCTAAGGACAAACTTCACGCCTTCTTGATCGGCTGCGAGGTACCTCTCCCTCAGCGCCAGCTCTGGGAACGGGCCCTCTCACGGGCCCGGCGGCACCACCGAAAGGAAATCGAACTGGCCAGCCAAGCCATGGCCCGTCTGGAAATGAGCTTCTCTGGGGGTACCGGAGGACGCCTTTCCCCAGAGCGAGGCACTCAACTGCTGCGTGGTGCAGGCCTCGATCCGACTGAGCCTTACCGCGGCTTCCACGCCCCGTGGACTGCCCGCTGCCTATGCTGCAACAGCGTCGTGCGCGTGCGGCTTTCAGCAGTTACTCAGGGGCGAGGAGGGTGTCCGGTCTGCCGGTGGAGGGATTCACGCATCTCTAGCCGCGGGTGAACAGCGCACCGGGCCCAGGGCAGCAGCGTCCCGGCCCGCCACTCGTTCTTGTGCGTGCCTACGCCGTCCAAGCCAGTCGGAGGGTGGCCAGCGCCTGGAGCTTGTCGGCGTGAGCTTGGCGTGCTGCTCTTGGGGTTGCTCATGACCCCCAGCCGGAATGGAGCGTCCGGACGGGCCAAGGTCACTGCAGTGGCGTGGAGTTCTACTGGCTGGCCTCTTCTGGTTCTGCGCTGGTCTCGTCCTCGATCAGCCCGTAGGGGGGCTGGTCCTCGTTGCGGCTGTAGCGGGCCACCACGCTGCCTTCCGCGAGTAGCGGCGGGCTGTTGTCGACGATGATGAGCTGCGCCTTGGTGCCTCGGTCTGCCAGCCAGACGGAGAGGTGGTGGTAGAAGTCGTCGATGGCGACGGCATCGGCGATCAGAGCATCGAGGGTGCCGACGCCGTGGCCGAGGTTCTTCTGTGGGCTGTCGATCATGAGGAAGCCAGGGTGCGCGGCGCCGGTTTCGACGGCGATCTCGAAGACAGCCAGCTGCCAGGCCAAGGTCAGGAGCGTGCGGGCGCCAGAGGACGCTTCCTGGTAGGGCTCCCCGCGGACGAACGGTGTGAGGTCGGGCTTGATGAAGGGCTGGCTGAGCTTGGGGTAGCGCCACGCACGCAGGAGGTCGCCGTAGCGACTGCTCACCTGGGCGATGATCCGGTCACGGTCGTACGTCGCATCACCGAGCTGGTCGAGTTCCTCCTTCAAGCGGGCAATCTGCGCCTCGTGCCGCTCCACCACGGCGGCGCGCTTGGCGAGTCCCTCCTGGAGCCTTGCGGTGCTTTCAGCCTGGTCGATGAGGCGGAGTACCTGCTCTCGCCGACGGTGGAGGTCGTCGCGGGCGACAAGGAAGGGCGATACCGAGGGCGACGTTGCTTCGTCCAGCGCGGCGGCCGCCTGCTCCTCAACAACGGCCGCCTCTTCGGCCTGTAGTTTGAGCGTGGCCAGTGCCTCGTCCAGGTCCTCGATGTAGTTGGTGATCTCTTTCAGACGGGCCTTGGTCGATCGGATCTCGGCCGCGACATTGACGCGGTTGCCCTCGGCTTGGCTGCTGGTGTCCGCGGTCCCCAGGGTTAGTGCCCCGTCAGCATCGGGCAGGTCGTGGCTACACATGCTGCACTGCCCGTCAGCGGCGGTCGGCGGGGTCGGCAGACGATTCAGGCAGGCCGGGCAGGTGGTGACGCTTAGAGGGTCGAAGAGCTGCTGGGCCTCGCCCAGCATGCCGAGCTTGAGCAGATCGTCCGCGTACTGCGCTCGCAGCGGCATAAGGCGCGCGATCTGTGTCTCGCAGTCCCGAAGCACCGAGGCCGCCCGGCGGGAGTTGCGTGCGGCCTGCTGGTGCTCGCGACGTAGTTGGGCAGCAAATGCTGTCCCTGCCTGAGCTGCTTGGTCGAGGGCCTGGAGCTGGGAGGTGATGTCAGCCAGCTCCTGCTCGTATGTGAGGGGCGACGAGACGGCCTCGCCGTGGGTGACGGCGGTGGGGGCTTGTTCCTGGACAAAGGAACGCGCTGCTGCGAGTTCGGCCTTGGCCTGGGTGAGCCGGCCGCCAAGTTCTCGGATCCGCTGGCCGAGCTCGACAGCACGGTCGTCGTGGACGCCGAAGACGACGTCGACTACCTGCCGCAGCTTGTGCTTGCGCATGTAGTCGTTCTCGAAGAGGAAGTTTTTATCCGCGACGCGTTCGTTGGGCAGGAACGCCAACCACATCAGGTCACGGAAGCTGAGCGGATCCGTGCGGGACTCACGGCTGGTAGGGGCTTCCCGCAGCTGGACACCTTCGAGCTTGCAGTGGCTCAGCAGGAGAGCCGACAGGCTCTCTGGTGCGCCGGCCGGATCGATCGGCCTGCTCTCGCCTTTAGCCGCGGGCCGACTGTCCAGGGTTCCGCGACGTACGAAGGCGACCTTCGAGGGCTCGCCCACCGACCGCTCGATCACATGCGGTTCACCGGAAAGCTCAACCTCCAAGAGGCAGGAGCGGACCCTTCGCAGTACCTCTTGATGACGGGGGTGCCGCTTGGCACCGAGCCCGTACGCAATGAACTCGAGCACCGCGGTCTTGCCCGAGCTGAACGCCCCGGCGATCACGGACAGGCTCCGCACCTGCTGTTCGATCGTGAAATCGACGTCATAGGACCGGTCGATCCCTGCCAGCCGCAGGCGTCGGATCCGGATGCCGGGAAGCGGCTCCATGACGATCATCCCTCCCAGGACGTTGCAGGCACGCGGGGGCCCGGGCCCAGGACACTCATGAGGGCAGCCGCGGGACCGCCGTGTCCGTCTGGCCGAAGCCACCGCGCGGTCTGCTCCCGCAGCCCCTTGTCGCTGAGCTTTCGGAGACGACGTACGACGATGCTGGCCGCTGTACGGAACGAGGTGGCGTAGGTGGCTGTGAATTGCCCGCCGAGGTCCTTCCCAGCCGCCGTGATCGAGTAAGCGAGAGCGCCATCGCGGTTATCGACCTGGCAGCACCCATATGCGACCAGGAGCGCGAGATCGTGCTGGATGCGTTCTCGACGACTGGTGAACCGTTGCGACGAAGAGGCGTACGCCAACACTTGAGGGTCGAACCCGGCCAGCCGCAGGAGGCTGGCCTCTCGTCCCTCGGAGGGGACCACGAGGAAGGGGTTCGCGGACAGGAAGTCGTAGTAGCCGATGCGCTCCAAGCTCGCACCGCTCGCGTCCTGCTCGGTAACAGCGGCAAGGAGCAGCAGCAGCTGAGCGAGCCGAAAGGGCACCTCGTCCTCCGGCATCACTACCGGCCGGTGTGCTTCCACGACAGGCTCCTCATCAGTTGTCTAGCAGGGGCAGGCGCTCGTGAGACTTCAGCCGTCGGGATGACTGCTCGCGATCCGCCGCCAGTGCTTGACCCAGCCAGCCCGACGGTTGTCGACCAGCCGGTGGACCAACCCCCAGCTGTGCACCAACTCAAGACGCAGCACTTTCGGCAGCTTGTCGTGCTCGCTGCGCACCTCGCGCCAGACCCGCCCATGGAGAGCCTTGATGGCATCCTCGGCAGAGCACTCGTTGAACTGCATCTCCCACACGCCGTGCAGGGTGGCATCAGCAGACCGCAGCGCAGCCACCTCTGCAGGCACAGCCTTGTGCGCGATCTCCCGTGCGACCAGATCGGCGTTGAAGAACTGCTGCTTGGCGGAGTCCAGCTCGACGTGGCCGGCCTCCATCATCTGCCGCACGAACAGAGCCGAGTCGAGCTCTGCCGCCTTGTCATCCTCCACGTCCATAACCAGCCGAAGCTGCTCCTGGACGGGTGCGGCAGGCGCCGGCGTGAAGGGTTCGTAGTAGGCGCGACGCACCTGGTCGCCCTCGGGGCTTTGGAGCTTCTTCACGAGCGCGGTCTCATCCCACAGCTCGATGACGATGTTGTGCTCCCTCTCCTGCTCCTTCTTCCACCGGTCCCACCACTTCGCTGCAGGACCGTCCATGCTGGAGGGGATACACAGGATCCAGATCGCGATGGTGTGACCGTTTGCCGCTGCTGCCTTCAGCCCATTTGCGAGCGACTCACGGATCTGCCGCGACTGTTTGGTCGTGGTGATAGGCATGAAGTACTTGGACTGCCAGACCGTGATGGCGCCCCCGAGGTCGCCGGCGAAGGCGTCGATGCCCCAGTCACCCGGGTTAGCCGCGATCATGCGAACGTTCGGAGTGGTGGCGCTGGCAAGCTGAGCGAGCATCTTCTCGAAGTCTGCTCGCGCACCGTCCGCACTTCCCGTACGGACCTCGTGCACCCCAAAATAGATAGGCGGGACGCCCGCTGCCACGGCTATGGAGCCATCCAACCCGGCAACCCCCACTTCCGGCAGGCAGCCCCGACTATTGGCGTTCAGCCGAGTGTTCCCGCTGCACCACACACAGTAACTGCCGTCAGCGTAGTGGTCCTAGAATCAACCGATCAAGGTGCACGACGCGGGTAGCAGCCGGTGCAGGGGGAGTCATCTCTGAGCGCGCGCGAGGCTGCCATACCTGCGGACCTCGTACAACGGCACATCCAATCGTGGGACCAGCAGGGCGCGGCGGCGGCCGGCGGCCCTCTCGCACACTGCTCCGCTGATGGTCTGCGGGGGAATGTCAGCTGAACTTCGTTGTCTGAGCGTCAGTGGCGCAGGCGCGGCGACCAGGTCGCGCTGACACTGACGGTCTGCGCTTACCCGCCGTTGCTGACATGAGTGGCGAAAGGCCATGTCATTCTCGCGCCGACCGTCACTCCGACCCTGGCGTTACACATTCTGGCCAATGTTATGTACCGTCAGCTAGACTGGGCGGTAGCGTTACATTGTTGGTGGCGCGGTGGCTCCGCACCCGCTGGGCGGCCGACTGCGCCTGACCTTCCCATCGCCAACCCGCTTGCTGCTTCTGCTGTCTGGAGTCCCCGGGTGTCTTCCTCGCGTTCATCCCACACCGCCGGTGAGGCGTCTTCCGGCGCGGCCGTGCCGGACAACCCCGCCGCGGCCTCGACGGAGCCGTCCGACCCGGCTCCGCGCTGGGCGGGCAACTGGCCCCTGAGTTTCCCGATGCCTCCCACCCTGTCCGCAGCGGCCACGACAGCCTCCGAAGACGCTGGCCGCCGACATGGCGAGGACAGTCAACCCGAGTCGGTTGAGGGCATGTTGGACGAGCCGGGAACAACCTCCACCGCCCCTGACGTGGAAACGCCACACGCCCTGGCGCGCACCGGCCCAGCGACGCTGCACGAGGCCCGCAGCAAACTCCGACAGATGATCGACGCCGCCATCGAAGGGCAACCCACACCCCTGGCTCGCGGCCCGCACCGTGCACTGCTCACCGCCCTCGCCCACGCAACCGAACTGGGCTGGGACCTCACCCAAGCCACCACCCACAGCTTCGCGGATGCCCGCAAGAAGCTGGGGGATCTGATTCAGTACGGCGCCGAGGGCCACCCTCAGGTGCTGTGCCGCCACAAGACCCCCGTCGCCGTACTGCTCCCCGCAGCCGCGGACGGCACCCCCACCCCCCCCACGCCTCAAGCCGAGCCCGCACCCGACACGGCAGCTCCGGCTGCAACAGCAGCCCCGGACTCCACCGCACCCCCCACGGGCGAGCAGGCAGTACAGAACCCCCTTCCGACCACGGCAGCCGAGGCCGAAGCTGAGGCCGCCAAAGATCTCGCCCCCGCGCCGACAACTGCCCCGACCGAAGCGGCCGCTGCACCCACCCCGCCCTCAGAACAGCTGGAACCGGCGCCGGCAGCCCAAGGCACGCCTGCTGATACACGCCTTGCCTCACCCGGCACTCCCGCCACACCGACCGCCCCCACCGGCTCGCCGACTGCTGCCGCTCCTATCCCTGCCACCCCCCCGCCCAGCACGCCAGCACTCCAGCACCCGGTCACACCGCCGACCGTCCTCCCCGCACCTCCCTCGAACCCGTCCGAGCCGAGCCTGCCAGCCCCCGCTCCGGCGACGCCCGGTCCCGGCCACGAGGCCACCGTCCCGGCCAGCGGCCTGCCAGCTATCACTGCGCCGCACACCCCGCGACGGCTGGCCCCGCTCGCGCAAGCCCTGGACACCGTCCTTCCCACCGCCGCCCGCACCGGTGAGGCCGCCACACCCACACCTCTGGTGGGCCTGCCGACGGGCATCCGCGCCCTGGACGACATCCTCGGCGGCCTCCAGCCCGGCCGCTTCTATCTTGTCGCCGCCGTCCCAGGCGCCGGGTCCAGCCTGATCGCCACTGCCGTCGCACGCACCAGTGCCCTCGAGCAGCACCAGCCCGTCCTGTACGCCGCCTCCGGACTGACCCGTGCCGACATCGCCGCACGAATCGTCGCCGCGCACCTGCCCGTCGACTACCGCCGCCTGCGAGCCGGCCGCCTCACCCCCACCGAACAGGACGACACCGCAGCCCTCCACCACCACCTGGCCCAAGCCCCGCTGTACATCGACGACGGCACCGACCTGACCACCGACGCGATCGCCGAGAGCGTCCCGGACCTGCCCGGCCTGGCCCTCGTCGTGGTCGACCGCCTGCAGACCGCCGAGGACCCCCGGCTGCCGCTGTCCGGCCCGGCCCAGATCACGGACGCCGCCCAGGCCCTGGCCCACCTGGCCCGCACCCACGAGCTCCCTGTCCTCGCCGCCGTCGACACCGACGACCCCCAGCTGGTCGCCGTGCTCAGCCTCGACATCACCATCATCCTGACCCGCGACGCCGACCAGATCCACGCCACCGTCACCGAACGCGACCTCGGCCCGCAGGCCACCCTCACTCTCCACGCCGACCTTGCCCACGCCCGCATCACCGACCCGGCCACCCCCTCCGCCAGCCCCACCGCCCCAGCGCCGCCCCCGGCCGCGAGCCTGCACACCCCCTCACAGACCCAGCAGGCGCCTCTCCAAGCCCCTCCCAGCCCATCCCCGGACCCCACCGAGCCCGCCCCGACAGCCCACACCGCCGCCCCACGCAGGCCATCGCCCCGCCGCCCCGCCGCACCGCCCCCGCCCGGGGGCAGCTACGCAAACCGGGACTACAGCTACTTCACCGGCATGATCACTCACGCCGTCGACGAAGCCCTCCACGACCACGACGGTGACATCACCGCTGCAACCGAAGCCCTGGTGAAAAAGGCCGTACCGAACGCAATGGCTCTGTTCGAAGCAACCCGCGTGGGCGGAAATTACGAGCACACCGTCTACCCGGAAACCCTCGAATTCCTCCGAAAGAAAACCAAGGACGGCGCCGACGAAATCTGGGAAGGCCGCCACAACTGGACCAACACCCATCTCATGGAAGCCCTACAAAACGGCACCAACCCGCCTATCACCGTCAACGCTCTCGACACCAACGCTAGCTTCCTGTCCGCCTTCAAGACCCACTTGCCCATCGGTGCCCTGATCCACGACCCCAATGGAGGTTTCGACCCCAAGCGCTCCGGCATCTACCGCCTCCCCGCCCGCCCCACCTGGCACCACTCCCACCTGCCCGACCCGATCGGCAACCGTCGCGAAGACGGCCCCGTCCTCCTCGACGACGCCACCATCCGCCTCCTGATCCGCTGCGCCCGCCTCGGCCTGTGTGAAGCCCCGCACATCACCGAGCGCTGGACATCCGGCGCCAGCGAAGGCCTCCTGGAAAAATTCCGCCGCGTCCTGACCGAATCCCGCACCAACGCCCTCAAAGCCGACGACACGGTGACCGTCGAATACATCAAAGCCATGTATTCAAAATTCACCTCCACCATCGGAGAATCAAGCGCAAACCGCGACATCCGCCGACCCGACTGGATGCACATCATCCGCTCCCAGGCATTCGCTAACCTCTGGTATAAATCCCATCGAGCCCACAGCAACGGCCTGACCGTCGTCCGCGTCCGCGGCACCGACGA
This sequence comes from Streptomyces sp. NPDC044061, assembly GCF_056434305.1. NCBI lineage: Bacteria > Bacillati > Actinomycetota > Actinomycetes > Kitasatosporales > Streptomycetaceae > Streptomyces > Streptomyces sp. NPDC044061. The sequence goes on from NZ_JBWKFL010000083.1 coordinate 12,563, forward strand.
ACTCCACGTCGCCGGCGACTGGCGCACGGTATTCACCGAAGGCCGCCTCACCACTCAGATGAAACAAAAAGACCAATACCCCCTGCCGAGGAAGAGCGCCCGATAGATGTCGACCGACGGCTGGAAGAACTTCGGCAACTACGGCGCGGACCGCGACCCCGGAAACGTCCACGGCAAAATCGCCCTCGCCCGCGCCCTCGAAGACGCCCTCGAACGCCTGATCATCGACGGCGGAATCAAATCCCCGGTCGGCACCCGCCGCGGCCTGAAGGCCCGCATGCGCTACCTCACCACCACCAAAGGCGGCCCCCAGGCCCTGGCCGACGCCGGCATCCATGCCACCCCCGCCACGATCCGCGCCTGGACCCGCGGCACCCAGCGCCCGCGCCCGGCCAACCTCGAAGCGATCGACACCGCCTACTGGAACCTGCGAGCCCACAACGTGCTCACCAACCCCGGCGCCCTCAAGCAACACCTCAACCGCAACGGCCGAGGCACCCGCATCGAGATCCACCCCGTCAACCAGGCAGCCGTCGACGAGCCACGCCGCCGCGACAACCTGAGGATCCAGCACCGGCAGGTCCGCTACATCTGGGACGACGCCGTCGACGCCCTCGTCGCCAGCGACCTGAACACCCTGGAAGACCTCTGGGACGACATCATCGCCGAACTCGACTCCGACTGGGGCGCCTACACCTACGTCTCCTACATCGGCATCGGCGCCTAACACGACCGCCCGCAGCCTGTCTGACCGGCCCCAAGCGGCGCTCGGCGCCCCGCAAGACTGATGGTCTGCGGGGAAGCGCTAGTTGAACGTCGTCGTCTGAGCGTCAGTTGCGCAGGCGCGGTGACCTTGTCGTTGACACTGACGGGCGGTGCTCACTCGTGGCTGGCATGAGTGACGAAGAGCCATGTGGCTTTGTATGTGGGATCTGACACTGGTTGTCTCTCAGGGACGAGAGCACGTGGTGTTGGCGGCGAGCAACATCGCCGAGTTTTGACACCACTTGGGGTCTTGCGGTCGACGACGTCATCGTGGCGGACATCGGCGAAGGCACCGATGGATGGGGTTTCCCGGGCCTCCTACGCGGTCGAACTTACATGACACACCCCTTGGAACTTCAGATGGTCCGCGTACGGTTGGCCGTCAAGGATTACGAGGTCTTATGAGGCCGAGCTGTGTCTGCACATTACGGTTCTCCCACAGCCATCGGGCGCAGACGGCGTTAAATCCACCGACGCTGTTGTCCCGGGCTGTTGTCAGGAGACTGTTCGCCTGTTTGATCAGCGGCCGCGTTTCATGGAGCCAGGGGAAGGGGAATGGATTCGAACGTCGAAGGTATTTCGCAGCGAGTGTGATGGCGCGGCCACGTTCGAATTTCGTCACGATGGATTCATTGCCGTGTGCCTCTTGCAGGACGCGGCAAGCGTCAAAGCAGTCGTAGGCATGTCGGGCCTGATCTGCCGCTTCCATCGCAATGCTGGAATTTGGCTCCGGCTCGGCTTCCTGGAAAGCCCGTTGTTTACTGATCAGTTCGTCAATCCTGTCCAGGTAAAGCTTTCCGAGGCCATTCAGCAGCGGCACGCTGGTGAAGTCCGTAAGTAGTAGCTCCCCGAGAAGGTCAGAATTCCCCTGATCCAAGTCCTCGTCGTCCTCGTCGTGTATATAGGCATCCGCTGTCGCAGGGGTACCCTGGGGCATGGCACGGACGGTTGCGGGATTGTCGAACATTTCGCGGAGCTCCTGCTGTTCCGGTGATTCAGCCAGGCCCCGATGTGTGATGCGTACCTGGTCACTGACCCGGTGCGGGCCGGCGTCCTGCCCGTGTCGCCGACGGTCCAGAAAGCGCCCGACGGCCCCGGCGTAGTCATCGCCAACGATTGTCTCAAAGACGGAGTCGATGGCTTCCCAGTCCACGGGCTGTCCAAGGCGGATCGCGGTCCGTTCGCGGAGGATAACGGCCAGACCGACACGGCCGCTATTACGGAGGACGGCATTGAGGTGCTCGTGTGCCTGGATGAGCTGTCGATACCAGTCCTGGCGTTTATCGGAGGAGGTGTGTTCCACATCGGCCAGTAGTGCCTCTGCGGCAGACAGCCGGGCGAAGCGCCGAATCTCGCCGTTGGGCGCGGTGCGAGCCAGGTACTCGTAGAGGGTGATGGCCTCGTCATAATCCCAGACGTAGCGGTGGAACGCGGCCTCGGCGGCGATCAGCCGCGCTTCGCCGGGCCACAGATCAGTGGCTTGGCTGAAGATCGTGAAGATGGGGGTGTTGTCGACCTGAGGTGCCTTGGTCTGGGGGCCCGGGCCGAACCCGTTCCTCTGGTTCTGTCTGGCCTGCTTGAAGTCGATAATGCCTGTCCAGCGCCGGTACTCACGCTCCAGCCGCGTTTCCAGGATGCATAGTTCGATTGAGGGGCCGTAGCGGTACCGGTGTGCATTGAGCTTCGACTGGCGTTCGCGGTAGAGCGGTTCGATACGGTCCTGTTGTTTCTCTGCTGGCAGCCGTAGGAAGTCCTCGCCGGGCTGCTGGGCGGCGCCGCGCAGACTACCTTGCTCACTCCAGTCTGATTCGAGGCAGTTGAGATCAAGTAGGGCGTGAGCGTGAGACCGCGTATTGCTCATTGCTAGCCAGTTGCGGACCGTCTTGATGCAGGCCCGCCGTCGGGTTTCCGCCTTCGCGCTCGCGGTATCGGTACGTGGCGCGAACCGCCGGATGTCTAGAACCTGCCGGAGCCAGACCTGGTACGAGAAGGTGGATGGGGCGAGCGTCACCGCAGCACGAGCGTATTCTTCGGCCTTCTCCAGGCGGGCGCGGGCCCGACCGATGCCCTGGTTCTCGCGGACTGCGTGAGCGAGGAACCCATACGCCTGGGCCAAAGAGCTCAGGACCTTGGCCGCGTTCTGGTTATCCGGGGAGGGCGCGCCCTCCGGTTTGGGCGCGGGCCTGGGAGTCGCTTCCGGGAGGTGCTCCAGCAGTTCTACGGCTTCCTTGGCGCCTCTCTGCTTCAGGGCCGGGTCGTCGCACCGGGCGTGGAGCTTCCGCATGAGGCGTGCCGCGGAGACGCAGATGTTCAGCGGCCAGGAGTGTCTGCTGCCCCAACTGTGGTCCAACGCCTCCAGGACGAGAGAGCGGGTTTCCAACAGTTCTTCATCGGTGGAACTCTCTTGGAGAAGCAGTATGGCCGACTCGAACAGTCGCATGGACCAGAGAGATAGTGGTTCGCCCTGTTCATGCGCGAGCTTCAGACCGGACGCGGCGTTGCGCACCACGCTGACCAGCTCTCTGCGGCTCTCCGCAGAGTCAGGCAGCGTACGGCTACGTACGCGTGCAATACGGCTGTCGAGCTGAAGCCGAGTGTGGTCGCTGCGCGGCGTGCCGTCCCATGGGAGGTCGTTGGCCACCAACTCATCCGCCTCCCGGACGAGGTCTCGGGCGTCGTCGAGCCGGTCCGCGTCGACCAGAGCGTCGGCCGTGTTGAGCAGCCAGGACACGGCGAGTGTGATGCGGCTGGCTTGGCCGGTTCCCGGTCGGCGTGCACCAGCGAGCACTACGTCGGCAGCGGAGCGACGGGCGTCGAGCAGCCGCACCCGCAGGCCGAGCCGTGTGCCAGTGAGGGCCAGCGAGGCATCCACCGAGCGCAGCAAGGTATGGGGAACCTCATCAGGATCGCAGTCGCCGAGGACGGCAGAGAATTCTTCTGCGGCAGCAACGAAGCCTGCGCCGGTCTCCGCGGCCACGCCTTCGGCGCGGGCAGCCAGGATGACGGACGCCACGGCGTGGTAGAGGCGGTAAAGCGCAGCCAGTGGAGGTTCTTCAACGGCGGAGGCGTCGGACAGAGGCCCGGAAGCGGACAGTGCAACGGGAGGATGCTCGAGATCATCCCGAGATGTTGGAAGGTAGGGAGCGTCGCCAGCCGGTCCGAGGACGAGAGGGCGGATGGTCTCGTGCAACTTTGGGAGCCTCTGGCGGCCGTCGTCCTCGATCCACCCGAGGACCGAGCGGAGCCTGTACCGGAATGCTGGGTCCGCGTTTTCATCGTCGGCGTCGAGTGCCCTTTCGGCGATGAGCAGCAGTGGACGCGCCGCTACGCAGAGGCGTCGGTCCAGTTCTTGGGGATTTAGCTCAGCAGGGAAGAGACGGTCGAGGTACTCGGGGTTGAGAACGGGCGGAGTGAGTGGGTCGTCGTGCATGTCCTCGCCGCGGTTCAGCGCCGCAATGAGGAGGGAGCGCAGCGCCCGTTGGCTGGCCTGCCCAAGGGCGAGGTGTCCCGTTTCGGTGTCGGAAAGGACGCGCGCATGTTCCAGACGCGACAGGAGGTGGGAAAGGCCGACGGAGGAGGACTTCAGGACGTGCCGGGGCAAAGGCATCTGGTCAGCAAGGGCCCAGACTGCGAGGGTGGCGAGCGGTTCGGGGGTGGCATCGACGCTGTCAGACTGCGGAGTTGGAGTGAGGCCGCAGCCGAGTTCGTGCAGGGTCTTGGCCACGCTGGGGATGGAGCCTTCCAGCAGAGCAGTGGCCAAGGACGCCGGATCGGGCACCGCGCCGGCGTCTTCGTTGCGCGTGAGGTAGCTCGCGGCACTTTCGCTGAGGACGCCCGGCAGCCGCAGGCGTCGGTCCTGAATACGGCTCAGGACGTTGTCGCCGTCCACCGTCACACCTTCGCGCGCCATGAGGGCGGTCAGGAGATCGGCGGCCTCTTTGTGCTGGAGTTCCTGCAGCCGAACGTCTATCGGGGGGTCGAGTTGGCCGTCGCCACGAACGTCGCCGAGAGGGACGCGGGAGATGATGATGTCGGCCGTGTTCCGGAAATAGGGGTGGGCGAGCAATTGATCGAGCTCGTTGCGGATCTGGCTGGAGTTGTAGCCCAGCCGCGCGCAGTTGATGACCATGAGCAGAGTGCGCCCCCGAGCGTGCTCGCGTAGACGGTCAATGATCATTCCGGGGCGGGGGTCGCCATCGTCGACCTCGTTGTTCGGATTCACGTCCTGGAGACGGACATCGAGCGCGCAGGCCAAAGCTTCCAGGACGGGGGACTCGGCGCTGGCGTTGGTGACGGTCATCTCCAGAAGCAGCCAGGGTTTTCCTTCCGGCGAAGAGTGCATCACTTTGGGCGTCGCCAGCAGTTCGCGGACGAAGGCCTCTTTCCCGGCGTAACGCGGTCCGTGCACCGGGATGACTTTGCGCTGGCCGAAGCGGCGACGGGCCGACTCTAGTTTGTCCCTATGGCCTTTGAAGAGGTCGTCGGAGTGGGGCCAGTCACTGAAACCGTTGGGCAGGGCCTCGGGGATAGTCGTAGCGCGGCGGCCCGAAACATCGAAGTGTGGACTTTGCGGCGTAGCGAAGGGTCTGGCCAAAGCCTCGGCCAGCTGCGGCTCTTGACCCACATCGCGGAAGGCCTCGGAGGAGCCTTGCGCGGCTATGACGTCGGCGAGGGTGGTGGCCAGCAAACGCCGCCGCTCTCGATCCCTGTGTGTATCCGTGATCAGTGCCACCAAGCGGCCACTCTGGTCGCGGATCAAGGCGCCGGACATGCCCTTCCACCCCTCGGGGCTCCCGGGGCTGGTGGAGGCGACATCAAATGGGACATGCCCGCTCCGCGCGCCGCTCGCTGTCAACAACTGTCCGCTGGCGTGCTCGGTGTCCCGGTCGCCTTCCGGGCGCACTTCCGATTCCGGAAACCCGACCACATCGCAAGTCAGAGGGTGATCGCCGACATCCGCCAATTCGCATGAGCATTCCGGTGCATGCCAGTGTGAGTCAACCACTTCCAGCAAGGCCACATCGAGTATGCGATCCGACCATCGCACCGTGCAGTCGAACCAATCCTCGGTTCCCTCAGCGGTCGCCAACCGTGATTGGAGTATCCCGCCCAACTCTCCGAATTCTTGAAGATCTTCGAATTCTCGGATTACGTGCCAGGCCGTAAGTATTCCCCGATCGCCCACCACCCACCCGGAGCCCGAGCAGCCGACGTTCCCGTTCGGTGAGGCCCATACCTCCACCAGTCGCTCGGGGACCCGACCCATCCCGCTCACCTCTCCGGCAACTACTACGCGGCGGCGCGCTATGGCCTCCTGTCAGGTCGGCTCGCCCCGCTAGCAGTCATGTTCGTTCCTTCGTCATCGATGCTGGTCGACTGTGCATCGCCCTGACGCACATCGGGTCGGCGCCCCACCTCGGCGGAAACCTTCAGGGGCTGCCCGTCCTGGCCGACTGGCTGAAGCGAGACCTTCACGTGGTTCGCCTCCGCTTGCTGAAATTCCGCCTTCCCCCCGAGCGACACGACATGGAACCGCACCCCTGCATCGCCGCCAGCCACCCTCCGCGCTTCTACCAGGAACTCCAGCTCCACCCCTGCCATACCGAAGCGCACAGCCTGGCCCTCACCTTCTACAAGGGCTTCCGCTAGTTCCCGCCGCACCTGGGCGATCGCCGCCGCCAGCGTTGGGCCATCGAAGTCATCAGCCACGGAAACCACCACCCGATTACATAAATCTCCCTAATAAAATCGTACGAACTATCAGCGGCTCGTGCACTTCCTAACCTCGGCCAGCGGATCCGGGAGACGGCCAGTTGAAGCTTCACCTATCTGAGGCAGGTAGTGGGGGTCGCAAAACGCACTGTTCGTGCCTTTGAACTCCGTCAGTGCAGGCTAAAGGGTTGTCCGTAACTGCCGATCACGGATGAGATGATCATGATGTGGCGGGTGTAATCACGGCGTCGGAGCGGTCCTGGATAGCCCCGTTTGCCGGGCTGAACCCGCGACAGTTCGGCAAGCTGATCACCGCGCTGCGGCGTGAAGGAGCTGATTCGGTCCGCAAGGGCCGACCCTGGAGCCTGCCGCTCGAGGACCGGGTCCTGTGGTCGCCGCGTACTGGCGCACCAACCTCACCCTTCGCCAACTCGCGCCTCCGCTCGGGGTGTCCAAGTCGGCCGCGAACCGCATCATCGACCACCTCGGGCCGTCTGTCGCGCTCAGCGCAAGCGGTTCCGCAGGGGCACCGTACTGATCGTGGACGGAAACCTGGCGCCCACCAGCGACCACAGCTTCGCCGAGCAGTCGAAGAACTACCAGTACTCCACCAATCACCAGGTCCTCATCGACCGCCGATACCTCCCTCGTCGTCGCCGTCGGCCGGCCGCTGCCCGGCAACCGCAACGACTGCAAGGCGTGGGAACTGTCCGAAGCAAAGGACGCCGCCGTCGGCAAGACGACCATGATCGCGGACGGCGGCTACCGAGACACCGGTCTGGTCATCCCACACCGCCACGAGCGCGGCCAGGCCGAACCTCCTGCCTGGAAAGAGGAACACAACGCCTCCCACCGCAAGGTCCGCGCCCGCGTCGAGCACGTCTTCGCCCGGATGAAGAGCTGGAAGATCAGGCCCTCCGCCATACGCGACAGGCCCCTGCGCCCCGACGCATCCGACCGCTACGGTGAGTGACCGCCCACCGGCCACCAGGGGCGCTGCCCCGATGTCCGGCGCTCGCGCTCCTCAGGCCCGTCCTGTGATCACCACCGGCTTGGCACAGCGCGAAGCAGGTGCGCCAACGGTCCAGAGCACGCTCGTTGCACAGTCCATGAGGGGCAAGGCGAACAAGCCCCGGAAGGGGGCGACGACACGAAGGACGGCAGGTGCCCGTCGGACCTGGTCGTTCTCGACCGCCGTCACGTGCAGCCGCCGGTTCGCCGAGGTGGTGCTCCCAGCCCGGCCATCCGGGGCCTGCCTTCGGCGGACGGGGGTCGGGATGAGGCTTGGTGTCTGTCTTCGCATGGCGGTCGGCGGGGTGGCCCACGGCCATCGGGGCCGGGGCTGCCGTCCTGCGCGGTGTCGCCGATGTCCACATGGCGGGGTCTTCACCCGTCATGCGGACGTATTCCTCGACCGCTCTACTCGCATCGGCGCGGGCTCCCGGCTCCTGTTTGTGAGGCCGGACGGGCGGGGACAACCGCCGGCTTTCGTGCCGCAGGAAGCTGCGCCATCCGCTGACGGGTGGTCTCACTTGTTACTGGCATGAGTGACGAAGGGCCAAGTCATTCTCACGCCAACCACCACCCTTCCCACCGCCCTGTTCCTTGACCGCACTTGTCCGTGTGCCTTGTTCATCGCGCACCCCCAGGACGGGTACCAGCCCATCCAAAACTTTGCCCGGGCAGCGCGGCCACCCTTCCGGCCCAGGTCAGCGTAGGCGGCCTCGGCGAGGAGAGTGATAAAGAGCGCGGCCGCCTCGGGGTCTGGACGGCCTAGTGCACAGCAGCGTGTCGGGTGGGGGCTGTGGCACTGGGCACGACGGCCCGTACAACCGTGCCGGGGCGCTGGCAACGCGTCCGGGACGCGAGCGCGGTCAGGTGCGAGGGCTGATGGCGATGGTGATGGTGTGACAAGTTCCGTCTCATGCCGACGCCAGACTGCTCGAAAGCACCGTTGGGGTGTACCACGGCGACGAAACTGGCGGAAGACACAAAGGCCCTGCCGGCCTCCCACTAGCTCCCACATACATCTCCCGAGAACCGACCAAAGAAACCGAGAACAAGAAAAACGAGCCTCCGAATTAGGCCCTGGCATTCCGCGTCTCGCGACACAACAATCCGTCCATTTGGAGAATACGATTCGGAGATAATCGGCACAAATACCCAACACCTTGTTACGCCACCTCTTGGGTGAGTGGCAGCTTTCAGGCATCGAGTGTTCCACAAGAGGTCCAGACCACAATCCCAACACGATCCCAACACGAAGAGTAGCAGGTACATAGTTATGTACCGACATTGAGAGCGTTACCTAATGGGTACATAGGGTTGGAAGGCGCTCGGCGCGCATTCAACGCAAGTCAGCTCCACCTCGCCTCCACAGCAGTTGAGCTCGCCAAGAGTTAAAAGCGCAGGTCATGGTAGAGCACCAAGCCAAGCCTGGACGCCAGCGATGCCTCCACTCCACAAAATATGTAACGGCCAGCGATAGCCTGCGTCTATCCCATTAGCCAGCCTGTAACGTCGCGGAGCGGCGTTACAAACCGTCGCGGAGCGGCGGTGCAACTCTCCGTCACGTAGTGACGGCGCGTCATGTCTCCGGAGGAGACGGCGCG
>NZ_JBWKFL010000084.1:0-21120 GCF_056434305.1 Streptomyces sp. NPDC044061
ACCAAGACCGTCACCGACCGCGCCACCGGCAGCATGGTGATCCGCACCGTGGTGGACGCGATGGAGACAAAGGCCGTCATCACCACCACCCCGAAAACCAGCCGGACCAACCGGTCGAAGACCGGTCCCACCCGGCCGCGAACCAACCGCCTCACGCCCAGGCGACGTGAGGTTCCCTCCCCAGCACGTCCTTCGCGCCGTGCCGGCCAGCGTCCGGAGGGACACGCACCAACGGACCGGACCCGGCTACCCCGCGCAGCCCACCGGCACCAGAGCGTGACCACGATCAGCACACCCACCAAACGCCGACACCGGCCACACGGAGCAGCACTGGGCGCGGGATTCCACCTCCACGCTCACGCAGCCCCACCAAGATGGGCAGAACCCGCGTCGAACCCCATGGTTCGCATAGGTTCGCTTAGCTGATCAGAGACGCTCAAGGTGCGTATACATGGGTGTGTACTGTGAGAATGTCTGACGCGATGATTCGTGTGCCTGCCGAAGTCCGTGACCGTCTCGCCGTGATCGCCGAATCCCGGGGAACGTCGATCCGCTCTTTGGTGCAGGAGTTTGCGGAGTCCACGCTGACCGAGGAAGAGCGTCGTGAGCGGGCCGAGCAGACTCGTGCCTACCTGGGTGAGCACTTTGGCGTCGAGGTGTCCGACGAGGAGAGCGCGGCCATGGGTCGCAGGCTCCGTGAGGCGTTCGCCCGGACGCAGGGCGCGGCCGGGTGATCTTGCACCATCTCATTCTCGATGCACCAACGCTGGTGGCGCTCGCGGGCAGCAGCCGCCAGGTCTCCGCGCTCATCCACCGGGCTCATTTCGAAACCGATACCCGCCTGTGATGGCGCTATTTGAAAATCCCCACCTGGTGCTGAGGGGTGGGGCAAACCTGCTGAGTTGATCTCCCCACCCTTCGTGTGATCTTGGTCGGCGTGTCGGGATGGGTGGTGGGTGCGACGGCAAGCCTGCGTGGGCAACGGGTCGGGCCTCTTCGGGAGGCTGGGTGCTCACGTGGGAGGAAGACGTGGACGCGCACGCGCTGCGTCGCCAGGGCTGGACGATCTCCGCGATCGCCAGACACCTGGGACGCGACCGCAAGACGATCCGTGCCTATCTGAACGGCGAGCGCGTCCCGCAGCAGCGCCGCCAGGCTCCAGACGCGTTCGTTCCCTTCCTGGACTACTGCCGTCAACGCCTGGCGGACGATCCGCACTTGTGGGCATCCACCCTGTTCGACGAGGTGGTCCAACTCGGCTACCGCGGCGCCTATTCGACGTTCACGGGGGCGCTTCGCCGCTACGAGGTCCGGCCGCACTGCGAGCCCTGCCATGCGTCGCAGGGCCGGGACCGCGCGGTGATCGAGCACCCGCCGGGCGAGGAGGTCCAGTTCGACTGGGTCGAGCTGCCCGATCCGCCCACAGGCTGGGGCATCGGCGGACACGCGCACCTGCTGGTCGGGGCGCTCGCACATTCGGGCCGGTGGCGGGCGGTGCTGGCGGAGTCAGAGGACTTCCCCCACCTGGTCCAAGCCCTCGACGCCGTGCTGCGCAGGCTCGGCGGGAGCGCGAGGCAGTGGCGCTTCGACCGGATGGCGACCGTCTGCTATCCCTCCAGCGGCCAGGTCACCCCGGCGTTCGCGGGGGTCGCGAAGTTCTATGGGGTCCAGGTGGCGATCTGCCCGCCGCGGCGGGGCAACCGCAAGGGCGTGGTGGAGAAGGCCAACCACAGTGCGGCGCAACGCTGGTGGCGCACGGTCCCCGACGGTCTCAGCGTCGAGCAGGCCCAGTCCGGCGTCGACAAGCTCGCCGTCCGGATGGACGAGCGCCGCCGCAGTGTCGACGGGGTCAAGGTGACGGTGGCCGAACTCGCCGCCGCAGAGCCACTGTTGGACTTGCCCACACTGCCGTTCCCGGCCGAGCTGGAGGTCGTGCGGACGGTCAGCCCGCAGGCCCTGGTGTCCTTCGAGGGCAACCTCTACTCGGTCCCGCCCGGGATGCCGGGGATGCAGGTCACCGTCCGGCAGCGGCTCGGCGAGGGCTACCTGCACATTGCCACGGCGGGGAAGGCCGTCGTCGCCCGGCACCGGCTCACGCCGCGCGGGGCCGGACGGACGGTCCGCGACGCGGGTCATGTGATCGCGCTGGAGCGGGCGGTACTCGCGCAGGTCAGTGACCGGGCCCCGTGCAAGACCAAGACCCGCCGCCCGCTGTCGCCCGAGGCACTCGCTGAGGCCGAGCGGCTGCGAGGCCAGACCGCCGGCGCCAGTTCGGCCGCCGAGCGGGTCGTGATCAACCTCGACACCTATGCCGCCGTGGCCGACCGGCTGCGGACCGCTCCGAGATCCGAGGAGGAACCCGGCGAGTGAGCACATCACCGACGCAGATGAGTGAAGCGCGCCGCTACTCGCAGCTGCGGGCCCACCTGTCCTACCTGAAGCTGAACGACGCGTTCGAGGCCCTGCCCAGGGTGCTGGACCAGGCCCGCACCGAGAACCTGTCGATGACGGCCACGCTGGAGCGGCTGCTGGAGATCGAGGTCGAGGCGACCGAGGCCCGCCGCCTCGCGGCCCGTGACCGGTTCGCCTGCCTGCCGGAGCCCTGGACCTTGTCTGATTTCGACTTCTCGGCCCAGCCCGGCGTCGACGAGAAGCTGATCCGGGACCTGGTCACCCTGCGCTTCCTGGACGACGCCTCGAACGTGCTGTTCGTCGGACCGCCCGGGGTCGGCAAGACCATGCTGTCGGTCGCGCTCGGCAGAGCGGCGGTCGAGGCCGGCCACCGCGTCTACTTCACCACCGCGGCGGAACTCGCGGCCAAGTGCCACAAGGCCGCACTGGAGGGCCGATGGAAGACCTGCATGCGTTTCTTCGCAGGTCCACGGCTCTTGATCATTGATGAGCTTGGCTACCTCCCGCTGCCCGAGGACGGCGCCTCGGCGCTGTTCCAGGTGATCAACCAGAGGTATCTGAAGTCGAGCACGATCTTGAGCACCAACGTCGGCATCGCGGACTGGGCCTCGGCCTTCGGCGACGCCACCGTCGCCGCGGCGATGCTGGACCGGCTCCTGCACCGGGCCGCGGTGGTCGGCATCGACGGCCCCTCCTACCGGCTCCGCCACCACCAGAACCACGCCGACAGCCTTCGCCAGGGAGTGAACGCCCGTGTCTCCTGAACTCGACCCCACCAGCGCGGAGTTGGCGCGGACCTGCCCCGAATGCCAGGCCGGCTTCACGGTCGACTCCGTGGCCAGCCGACGCAAGTACTGCTCGCCCACCTGCCGTGAGAAAGCCCGCTCGCACCTGCCCACCCAGCGGATCTGCCCCCAGTGCGGCCAGGAGTTCACCACCACCCTCAGCCCGAAGCGCATCTTCTGCTCGCCCGAGTGCCGCACTGCCTCCCGCGAGGCCAAGACGGAGACCCGGACCTGCCCCGTCTGCGAGAACCCCTTCCAGGTCCAACGCACGGTTCGCACCATCTACTGCTCGGCCGTCTGCCGTCGCGAAGCCGAGCACCGCCGCGACCAGGCCCTGGACGAGGAACGAGCCCGTCGCCTCGGCCAAGCACCGCCAGCCGCGTTGCCGGCCCGGATCGAGCTTCCCCCTCCACCGGCGCCTCGCCCGGCCTCCCGCCAATCCGCCGGGGTCCGTGACCCACTGGAGCCGACCGCGACCCGCGACTGCCCGCACTGCCAGCAGCCGATCACCATCGTCGCCCTGCTGGCCACCCCCGAGGCGGCCCGGCCGACGATGCCTCACCACCGCACCGACGTCGTCCCGCTGCGGAGGACCCCATGACCGACCTGTCCATGCTCCACCAGGTCGACGAGCTGGTCACCCGCAGCCACAGCGACGGCCTCACCGACCTCGCCGCTGCCGCGCTGATCGAGCAGCACGGAAGGTTCCTGCTGGTCCACGCCGATCTCCCAGACCTGGACACACCCCGAACCTGGCGGCTTCCATCCGGCCCGGTGCTGCCCGGAGAGACCGTCCCCGAGGGCCTGCACCGCATCCTGGCGCAGTCCTTCGGCTACTCGGACGCCGAGATCACCGGCTTCCTCGGCATCATCGACGCCGACGACTCCGGCACCCGCACCTTCGTCTTCGCGGTCAGCACCGGCCAGCCGGACAGCATCTGCCGAAGCGGCCACCTCCCGCACCGCTGGATCGACAACATCACCGTCAGCGACCTGATCCCCGGGATCAATCCGCTCCTCCACACCTACTACGCAGCCGCCCCCGGCTGACCCTCACCAATCACCAGGGCCCGGCGACCTGACGGTCGCCGGGCCCTCGGCATGTCGCTCGTCGCTCCCCAGCATCCCCACTTCGTTGAGCAGCAGACGAACTGAGGCGAACAGCACCCCTGGCCAATTTCGACCGTCCTCATCACTACCCGGCGGTGCTCGAAGTGGCTCAACTACACTGGGATGGCGTTGGCGTGGGTGCCGCGATCCATGCGGCCGGGCATCTGCCCGAGTGGGGTGCGGATGCCCTGGTCGCCACGGTGGCCCCGAAAGTATACGAGCGTCGCGGTATCCGCGTTTTCGATCTCAGCCGCTGAAGTCGTCCAGTCGGACTGTCCGAGGCACTGACCACCCACTATCAAGCACAGCTCTCCGGCGGACAGCGCCAGCGAGTCTGTATCGCTCTCACTCTGGCCGCACAGCCCGACCTGCTCGTGTGCGACGAAGTCGTCTCCGCCCACGGCTTCTGCGCACAGGCCGGAGCAGTGGTCAGGGGTGACCTTTGGCAGGCCGTCCCTCGATCGTGCGACAGCGCCGCAGGTAAGTGACAGCGGCGGGCGACCGCCTGGCATCGTCGGCGCCAGTTCGACCAGCTCAGGGCGTGGTGTCGTCCTCGGCGGCCAGGAAGGTGCGGCGGTCGGAGATGAAGAGCTGCCAGCCCCGGCTGTCCCACCGGCGCGGCCCCCTTTTTACCCGGCCCTGGTGCGTCATGGGTGCCAGGAAGGCGTGTGCGAGCATGGTCAGAGTGATGTGCCGGTTCCAGCCTACGTAGCGGCGGACCTCGTACTGTTCCAGCAGTCGGCGGAAGCGGCGCCCTGGTTCTGGCTTGCTTGCCGGTTTGCGGTCGCTCTCCGTCAACAGATCGGCTCGCGCTTCGCTACCCCGTTGTGAGCTCAGCCCTCGAAAGTCAGCCACGGCGATAGGGTGCGCCGACCGTGTAGGCGCGCGTGTGTACCCCAGCCATCCCCTCAGCCCAGCCACGCATCCTCAGTGCTTGTGGCTTCGCCACAGGCAGCCTGATGCATGGCCAGTTTCAATGCTTGGCACCTCGATGACCGGCGCCGTAGGCGGCCGGAGGGCCTGTTGTGGAGGGTCGCACTGGTTGCTGCGGTCTTCGAGTGAGGTGGTGGTGGGCGGGACTGAGGGTCTGTAAGAGTCCCGCTTCAGTCCCGGAATGAAACACCTGGTCAGAGGGTTCTTTGGTCCTGCACGGGACTGACGGGACTCAACTTGGAGGTTATGTCGATCGTGTGCGCGGGCATGCGCGCGTAAGAATTTCTGGTCTATCACCCATGGTGTAGAGCTCACATGTAGGACCTTGAGTCCCGTCAGTCCCGTAGCGATGGGGATTTACTGTCTGACCTGCATTTTTATCTGCGGGACTGAAGCGGGACCGAAGGAGCTGTAAGCGTGTGGTGTCTGATCGCTGGGACTGACGGGACTGAACTTCCGACACACGGACGCCATGGGTGCCAGCTTGGCGGGGTGTGCGCTAGCCTCTGAACCGCATGCGGAAACCTCAGTCCCGTCAGTCCCGTCTAGCGGGGTGGCGGCATGACGGGACACGGCGACCGCGTCGGTTCACGCGCCAGAGAAAACCAGACAAGGATCTTTTAGTGCCCGGGCAGGTTGCGACACGCACGCCAGTCCCTACGGGACCTCGAGACACTGCCCGCTGCGGGTACAGCGTCGAAGAGCGCCGCAACGCCATGCACGCTGTTTCTGTCCGCTCCGTCGGCATCCGGCGCCCATGCCACTCCCAAGGATGCTCATGAGCGGGGCCGAACCCAGCGGCCTCGACGCCGCGGCTGCTGCAGACCAGATGCGCCAGACAAGCCTTGATCTCGGCCTACCCAGCAACGAGACACTGCTGCCTGCCCAAGCACGAAACGAGGCGACCCACCGAGTCGCGCCTACGGCAGCCCTATTGCCTCAGGAACTGACCGATCGAGGCAACGCAAAGCTCTTCGCACGCCTGTACAGCGATCGATTCCGGCACGTAGAGGGACTGGGCTGGTACAGCTGGGACCAGTACCGGTGGAAGCGCACCGGCGGTGAAAAAGGTGCGATGTGGGCAGCCGGCGACATGGCCGAGCAGATGCCGCGTACCGATCCGCACGGAGTCTTCAGCGACCGTGAGGTGGCCACTCACCGGCGTCGCACCCAGTCCACCTCCGGCATGAAGGCCCTGCTACTGCAGGCACAGGCAGCGCCCGGGCTCAGTCTCGACCCGGACTCCCTCGACGGGGACATGTACACCCTGTGCACGCCCGGAGGCGTTGTCGATCTAAGAACCGGTGAGCTACGCAAGCCGGACCCGCTGTCTGACATGCACTCACGTGCCACAACGGTCGGGCCGGAAGGCATACCTCTGCCCAGATGGCGCAGCTTCCTGCGCGACACATTCGGCGAAGACGACAAGGGCCGCGAGACAGTTGCGTTCCTGCACCTGCTGCTTGGCTACTCCATCACCGGTGACGTGGGTGCCCAGGTCCTGCCCTTCCTCTACGGGGCAGGAGCCAACGGTAAGTCCGTGCTGCTCGAGGTGATGATGCAGATCTTGGGCGACTACGCCAACGCTGCACCTCCCGGCTTTTTGATGGAGAAGGGGAAATTCACCGAACACAGCACAGAACTGACCGAACTGCACGGTCGGCGCATCGTCGTGTGCTCTGAGCTCAAGCCGAACGACAAGTTCAACGAGGCCCGGGTCAAGCTCCTCACCGGCGGTGACAGCATCACGGCCCGCCGCATGCGACAGGACTTCTTCACCTTCACCCCCACCCACAAGCTCTGGCTGCTGGGGAACCACCGGCCCGAAGTCGGCACAGGTGGCTACGCTTTCTGGCGCCGCATGAGGATTATCCCCTTCGAGCGGAAAGTCCCCGACGAACTCAAAATCGACAACCTCGCTCAGGAGCTCGTCCGCGACGAGGGCCCCGGAATCCTGCACTGGCTCATCGAGGGTGCCCGCCGATACCTCGCTACCAGGGATCCGCTCAACGGGCCCTCTTCTGTACGGCTGGCCACGGAGGCCTACGAGAAGACCGAGGACCACATCGGCCGGTTCATCACCGAGCGGTGCACCAAGGGCGAGAGCGGCCAGCTGAATCCCGAGTTGCGCGTGGAGCAGAAGCTGCTCTACGAGACCTACGGCCGCTGGTGCTCGGACGAAGGGATCCGCCCAGCCACCTCCCGTGCCTTCGCCAGCCGCATCCGTCAGGAACTCGGCCTTTCCTCACCTGCTGAGATGATCAAGAACAACGATCGCAAGCTGTACCCCGGCCTGGCGCTCCTCGCCGATGCAGGGACGGAGCCGGACGAATGAGGTTCCGGACGAAGCCTGGTAGCCAGCGTGCTCAGGGCTCTTACGATAAGTACCGGAAACCCCGACCAGAAGAGACGACCAGCGGTGGACGCGCCGCACGATCCGGCCAGAGGCCGGCCCACAAGAAGGAGGGTCTGCGGCCATGAGCTCGATGCTGCAAGACAGACAGCTCACCGATGAAGCCGAAGTAGTCTGGGTGGAAGACCCCGAAGACCTCGACTATGTCCGGCAGGCCCTGGACAAGGTACCCACCCGTAAGGGCAAGCCCCGCTACGAGCGTGACGGCCGCCTCATTGGCTACACCAACCTCAAGCCCAGTGCTGAAAGCGATCCCGACAGCGGTCTCTTCGCCCGGCGCACGTTCTTCCTCCTACCCCACGACCGCGACAAGCAGCCAGCAGGCCCCTACGGAGTAGGCGCCCCCAGCGAAGCGGTGGACCCGCGCACCATCGAGGCGGGAAGGGTCGGCGCCAAAACGCCGCGCTCGCAGCAGGGCCAAGCCGCAGAGGTAGCCCAAGCCGGCCGGTAGCCCGTACTTCATCGCAGCGTCCCCCGGGCCTGACGGGACTGACGTACCAAAGTCACGCACGAGGCAGACAGCATCCAGTCCCGCCCGACCTCCATGCCGACATCTCAGTCCCGTTAGTCCCGTGTACGAGGTGTGTGATACGTCTGACCTGCATGATTCCCGGCACGGGCTCAAATCGCTCAGAGCCGCTGCGGAGCCCGTGCATGTTTGACGGGACTGACGGGCCAGTGGACACACTCACGTGACGGCGGGGCGACACCGGTCATCAAGGAAACGCCGACTTTCCCCCGGATGACCGCAGTGCAAGAGGCGGGTCGCTCGTCCTGACTCGCTCCTGTACATCGGGACCGCCGCTTCGCACTAACATCCTGGCACCCCCAGGATGGAACACATATTACATGACCCGCCAGACTCGCCGTGCAGGTTCTATTCATAACAGAGTGGAGGGTAGATCGGGAAGGGGCGAGTAGCCGCTTCGGCCTCACCATTTGACGGCGCAGTAGCTCGGCTTGGCGTCGGGGTCTCGATGATGTAAGCGCAGCACGAGAACTGGACAGTCGCGTAGGAGCTGGTGGGCACCCCGCGAGAGGGTGTTGCGTCGGGCTTGGCGTTCATGCCCCTGTATGCGGACATAGGTGATGCCGAGCAACGGCAGCGGGTCCGTGGTCTCGCACCTGAGGGCGCGGAAGAGGCTGTGCACCTTGACGCCGAGCTGGTGGCGGCCACACGGGCCCTACTAGACGAGCTCCAGGGTGATTTCGCGTAGGGAGGGTCACCTCAAGCTGGACCAGGAGCTGACGGGGGTGGCCGGAGGCAGGCGAGCAGCGGTGGAAGCGGCCCCAGGCCCTGCCGAGGACGCCGCTAAACGCCAGGAAGCCGGCTCGCGGGCTGCGACGTCACCTGGACCGGGACTTGGCGCGGCTGGAAACCATCACAGATCACCGACACGTGGGCGGCACGGCTGCGCTGAGCAGGCCGCAGGAACCGGTACTGCCCTGTCCGCCGCCCGTCCAGGGAGCGTTCGGACTTGGATGATCCACCGCAGCGCCGGGACGTGACGATGGCGCTGATGAAAGTTATTAGGCCACTGGACTAATTCGATACCACGTCCGACGAACGCGATGGGCGCGGGCTCGGGCGGTCGGGTGCGGCGCCCGGGGTGGTTGAGCACATGTCTTCGGCCAGGTGCCAGCTCGTGGGCCGGTCCCTGGCCATGGTGGGGATGGAGCAGTCACAGCCAGCCGGCCTTGAGGGACTTCCTGCAGTACCAGATGGCCGGCATCCGGCGAGGAAAGCAACAGCGGCTGGTGACGACCCGCAGTCCCGCCTGGCCATAGCTTTGGGGCTGCCGATTGTGGTCATGTACTCCGCGACGAGCGGGACACCGGTCGGCTGCGCCCTCAGGAGGGGTGGCCGACCAGGCGCTGGAACCGACCGTCGACTCGCCTGCACCAGGACTGGGCGGTCCCCGTCGACACCCAGCCAGCGTAGGCACGGTGCGCCGGCCGGGGCCCCGCGTACGCCGATCCAGACTGCTTGAACCCTAGCCTGAAGCTGGCCGCCTATGGCCGGCTCTTTGTGCTCTTGCAGCATGAGCCAGCATGATTGTTATAGTCGTAACACAATGCCTTGGTTTGGGTGAGGCTGAAATGTGACGACTTTGAGGAGCATGAGGTCGCGCTCGGAGGCGCGACTTGGCGGTGCCGCAGCGGTATGCGCCGGCACATGCGAAGAGGGTCACCCTAGGGCTGCGGCGGGCCTGGCTCGGTGACAGCGCACGGGCCAGTGAGGGCGGAGGTGCGGTGCCTTCGAGCCGAGGGGTGAAGCCGTAAAGCCGCTTGTGCTGTGACCGAAGGGAGTGGCGATTGCCGCCAGGCGGGTTGATCCCTTGCCCCCTCACGTCCCCCTCTCATGTCCGTATGATCCGAGGAGGAGCCCAGACATATGACGAGCAGTGAAATCAAGGGCGATGAACCGAAGCAGGTCGCGTTCCGTGTTCCGACGCCTGACGACGGTCATACGGTGTGGGAGGTTGCCAGCAATGACGAGGCAGTTGACGCCAACAGCGCCTCCTACTACAGAATGTGGTTTCGCGACTTCGCCCAAGCCTGTGTCGTGGCCACTATCGGTGGGGAAATCATCGGGTTCCTGACCGGCTACCGTCGCCCTGATCATCCCGACACGTATGTAATCTCGCAGGAAGCGACCAAGCCGCAGCACAGTATTCCCGACCTCGGGTTCAGGATGTTCGACTATGCCGTGGAGCAGCAAATCAAGTCTGGCGCAAAGTTCTTGGAGATGTTGGCGTCGGCCAGAAGCGAGCCTGTTGTGAAACGATTTGCTGTGGCCCGCTGTGCACAGATCGAGCATCATGTTCTGTTTCCCGGCCAGTTCTTCCCGGACGGTCCCTACGACGAGGCGCTCTACCGGGTTGGGCCGCTGACGTAAGGACAGGATCTGGTTGTCCCGCCTGGGCGTTGCACGTCACGTGTCCGCGGCAGCTTGGTTCTGCGGGGAGCGGGCCAACAACTCCGTGCTGACGAGCTCGTGGCGGGTCGCTCAGCGTCGAAGACTTTGGTGGGCTTCAGTTCGTCAGCCGTGCCGATCCGAGGGCTCTCACTGCTGGTGTGTGACAGTGGCCAGTGACGCCCTGAACGGCGCCGTTCCCCTGCCAAGACGGCCCCTCGTTTGGCGGTCGCGTGCTGGCTCCTCAAGCTGTGCGCTGCCGTTCGTTACATCGGGTCTAGTACCAGCTGGGGCGGGCACTTTTCTCGGCGTGCGGCGCAATGGTCCCATCCACCCGCCGGTCTGCGCGCTCAAACCCTGATGGCTGGGGTGGCGGGTCACTCTCCACCTCGGGGCCATCCGGTGAGTGTGTCCGCGCGGGTTCCCGGCCGGGCTGAACGGCACCTGCCCGCCCGAGGGCGATGAGCATCCCGGCCTTGGCGGCGTTCTTCTCGCTCCTACCGTCGGGAGCTGTGCGGGTCCTTGCACCGGGTGTTCGGTGGCCGCCCGACGCAAGGACCCGGATCTCGGCGTGGTGAGCAGGTGGGCGTCTCATCGACCAGCGCGCATGCGCTCGTCAGCGGGCGGACCGGGGGACTGCATCACTGGTGGAGTGCGAACTGGCTTGGGGCTCCAACGGGGTCGTCCAGTTCGGCATGCTCTGGAGGGCCTTCGTTGCTCGGTTGCCTGAAACGCTGATCGATGTCGACGCGGAACGCACCGTGGACGTGGTGGCCGACGCGGCCAGTGCTGTTCGTCAAACGCCGGCTCACCATCCGGCATACGGGGCCACCATCTCGTCCGTGACCACGCCAGCGACGGCGTCATCGATGGCGCTGGTCAGCAGCTCAGCGGCGAGTTCCACCTCGCGCTGTGAGATCACCATAGGCGGCGTTACCTCGATGACGTTCTCGCCTACGTAGTACACCACCGCGCCCAGTTGCCAGGCGCGGTAGACGACCTTGCGGGCCAGGTCGGTTGCGCGGGTCCGCTTAGTCTGGTCCGTCACGAGGTCGATGCCGATCGATAGGCCACGGCCGCGTACCTGCCCGATGAAGGCGGCGCCCGGTCTGTCGCTGTCGGCGTATGCGCGCAGCAGGGCGAGGAGCTGTGCTCCCCGTGCTGCCGCTGCGTCGGGGATCTTCTCCTCAAGGAGGGTGCGGAGCACAGCACGCCCGGCGGCGGTACAGACGGGATTTCCGGCTGTGGTGAGGAGGGCTGACGCAGTCGGCCCGTCGAGGACGTCTGCGGGCCCGACTGCTGCAGACAATGGCAGGCCACCGCCGAGGGTCTTGCCGAACGTCACGACGTCCGGCGTGATGTCCTCGTGGTCGAAGGCATGTAGGAGCCCTGTCCGCCCCAGGCCGACTTTCACCTCGTCGCAGATGAGCAGCACGCCGTAACGCCGACACAGCGCGTGTAGGTCTGTGAGGAAACCGTCCGGAGGAATGACGAGGCCGCCATCCGACTGGATTGCTTCGACGATCACGCAGGCGACATCACCTGCAGCGAGCTGGCGCTCGACTGCCGCCAGCGATGAGCGGGCCACTGTGGTCGGGTCCCCGGTATGCGGCCGGTAAGGGTCGGGGTAGGGCACGAATGCTGCGGCTGCGTCCGGCTGGGCGCCGGCGTCGACGTGCACTCCGGAGACGCCCATCGCTATGCCGACGCCGCCGTGGTAGCCGTGCTCGAAGGCGACGATGCGGGAGTGGCCGGTGGCGTGCCTGCAGGCGCGCAGTACCACGTCGCAGGCGTCGGAGCCGGCGTGTCCGAGGTAGACGCGGCGCTCGCCTGAGCCGGGTACGAGGGCAAGGAGATCCTCGGCGAGTCCCACGGACTCCGGGTGTATCGCGGACAGGATGCCGGCGCCGCCGGGACGGCGTGCTGCCTGGGCGATCGCATCCGTGAGTGCAGGGTGGCCGTGGCCGAGTCCGCTGGCGGTCCAGGTCGCGCTGAGGTCCAGCAGGCGTCGGCCTCCGGGCTCGATGAGCCAGCAGCCGTCTCCTGCGACGACTTCAAGCGGGAAGAAGCGCAGCTTTTCGACGCCCGCAATAGCGTTGGCATCGCGTTCCGCCAGGGTGGGCGCGTCAGTCATGGACCAACTCCCTCTCGTTTGCCTCGCTGTCAGCTTGTTGCCTGAGCTCTTCGCCGAGCGAGGAGGGCTTACGGTTTGATGCTGTCCCTCAGTCCTTGTCCGTCTACCCACCTCGCTGGGGTTGGCTCTACCAGGGCGAGCACAGCGGGTGTCCTGCTGGACTACTAGCAGGACCACGCGAGGGGCATCGTGGGTGAGTGCGTCGGGTCGGTATGGCTGTG
The DNA here is from genome assembly GCF_056434305.1 of Streptomyces sp. NPDC044061. Lineage (NCBI taxonomy): Bacteria > Bacillati > Actinomycetota > Actinomycetes > Kitasatosporales > Streptomycetaceae > Streptomyces > Streptomyces sp. NPDC044061. The sequence goes on from NZ_JBWKFL010000084.1 coordinate 12,926, forward strand.
CCACTCGTGCGGACGGAGGCCGTCTAGGCTGACTCAGTCAAGGCCGAACTTCGCAGCAGTCAAAGCGTTCGGTTGTGGCTGTTGGCCAGCCGGATCGCCGTTGTGCCTCTCAGACGTGGAAAGCGAGAGCGACAGGTGACGTCTTCGACGGAAGCCCCTGCCGTGTGAGCGGCTCCAGGGGTAGCCCTTGATTGAGCGGTCACCTTCCGCCGCTCGTGCGAAGTGGATCGCACTTCGAGTAACGTACATTACTTTTATGTAGATGAGCGCGCAAGAGTGTAATGCATATTTCGCTTGCCTGCGCCGGGCAGCTTGATGGGCCAATCACACAGGGCGAGGAGACGTCCCGAGTCACCTGCGCTCCGAGGTGGAGGCAAAGCTCGGGAGTGTGCGCACCGGGGTAGGTCGACTCGGATGTACGTCCCTGTTGAACGTGTGCGGACTGTCCCTTCTTGCGTGATTCCCGGCCGCTGGCCTGGCGCGAAGCTGTTGAAGTCGTGATCGAGGACTTACCGTGCGGGGTGCGGCCCGCGTCGCCGTTGGTGTCGGCCGTGACCTTCGGCAAGCGAAGGTTAGGTACCGGGACTCCGGCTGACCTGAAGCGCTGCTGCTGGAGGGGGCTGCAGTCAGGTGCAGGTCTCCGGGGTGCCGGGTTGGTGGTCGGTGCCTGTCCGGCTCTGCGGGGGAACGGTCATGAAATAGCTGTTTCCATCTTGCGTATATATTGACTTGAGCGTAACATCCGTCACGCGAGGTGTGCCGGTCTCAAAGGCGCTTCGCCTCCACCCTGGCGCGTCCGTGGAGCGGGGAGGCGATCTCTCGAATGTGACCGGGCGGAAAAGCCATGGCTGCTTGCGCCGATGTGGCCACAACTTGCCCTCCTCACCCATCTAGGGATGACGATGACTGTTCCTTTCCTCGAACTGGCTGATGATCCGCGGGTGCGTGGCAGGCAGCAGGGTGAAGCGCTGCGCGCCGACGTCGAGAGCAACATCGCGCTGTATCTCGACGTGTTCCAGCGCCTTGGCCTGGACACGGATGACCTCCTTGAGCAGGCCGTGTGTTGGCTGCCCCACTTGCGGCGCCAGGACCCAGAGTTCAGCGCGGAGATCGAGGGGATCGCCGAGGGAGCTCGCCGCCCGCTTGCCGAGGCCGTGATGCTGAACGTCCGCTACGAGTTGATCATCGGCATGATGAAACGGCATGGCCGCCAGACCCTCGGCGTTGACGGGTGCACCTCCTTTGGTCTGCTTGCCGAACGCAGAGAGTCTGGTGGCCCCGTGCTCGGGCAGAACTGGGACTGGATGCCCGGCGTGCACACGTACGTGGCGCGAGTGCACCGAGACGGTCGGCCAGACTTCATCGGTCATGCCGAGGCCGGCACCGCGGCGGCCACGCAGCAGGGCGTCAATGAATACGGGATCGGCGTCGTCATCAACGCACTCACGGCGACTGGCGACTCGCACTACCCTTACCAGCGGCCGTTTCGACTGCGCGTGCGTGACATCCTCAGCGCGGCCAGCCTTGACCACGCGATCAAGGCCGTGACCGGCAGCCACCGGACGGTCTCGATGAACTTCATGATCGGCCATCACCTCGACGAGATCGTCGACGTCGAAGCTGGTCCGGACAGAGCGGCCTGCCTGCTACCGACCGACGGCATTCTCGCCCACGCCAACCACTTCGCACAGCTGGATATCGAGTCCGACGCGATACGGCTGTGGTCCAGCACCATGTACCGCGGTCCACGGTTGGACCGGCTGCTGCGCCGCAACGCCACCGTCGACCGCAAGCACATCCATGAGTGCCTTGCGGACCCCCTGCTCTGCGTCAAAGCCAACCCTGCTGACCCGGCGGGCTTCGAAACCGTGACCGCCATTGTGATCGACCTCGAGCGCCGAGCGGTCGCCGTCACCGCCGGCCCACCAGATGCGCACGAGTTCGAAGAGCACCTGCTCTATCCGTAATTAGTAGATGCCCTGGGTCAGGCTCACCAACTTCATTAGTTATCCCTGGTGTTGGGCACGTATAGTTGTGTGCATGGAGTTGCTGCGGATGTCCAAGGCTGCGCAGCGTCTCGGGATACATCCGATGACGTTGCGTCGGTGGGCGTTGGACGGCAGGATCCCGTTTACGTGGGTCGGGCGTGAGCGCCGGTTCTCCTCGGTGGATGTGGAGAGCGTGAAGCGCGGCAGTGACTCTTCAACTGCGCGTGGGCGTCTGGAGTTGCTGTATGTGCGTGTGTCCGGCTCGTCCGGGCAGGAGGTCTCTTTGGAGGCCCAGGAGGCCGAGCTGCGGGCCACCGCCTCGGGGGAGATCGTCGAGGTCGTCCGGGATCGTGGTTCGGGTTGAGGGAGAACCGGCCCGGTTTGAACCGGGTGTTGGCGATGGTGTCGGACGGCTCGGTGACGGTGGTGCGTGTCACGCATGAGGACCGGCTGGCCCGATTCGGTGTGGGCTGGCTCAAGCGGCTGTTCGCCGTGTTCGGGGTCACCGTGGAGGTGCTGCACCCGAAGAAGCTCGGCGGCCGGGACGAACTCCTCGAAGACTTCGTCTCTGTGGTGACGGCGTTCGCGGGCCGCTTGTACGGGATGCGTAGCGCGGAGAACCGCAAACGGCTGCTGGCCGAGTCCGGCCAGTGCAGTGATAAGGGAATGGTCGCGTGAGCCGGAAGCTGCCGCTCGCCGACGGCGAGATCTCCCGCACCGCCTGCGCCCGCACCCTGATCCGGTCGTGCGTGGACGAGAAGAGCGGCGAAGTCCTCACCGGTGCCGCTCTGGCCGAACGCGTGGGCTGGTGCGCCGACCTGGTGGCGGACATGACGAGCACGCTGCTGGCCGCCCACTGGAACACCGCGGACGTGAACATTTTGGCCTCCGGGGAGGATGCCGGGGGCCGCAAGCTGCCGTCGCATGCGTGGATGGCGCTGCGCCGCCTGGGATGGACGGTCACCTCCGGCGCGAAGGTGAACGACCGGATCGTGCGCATGGCCCAGGAGATGGCTGGTCGTGCACTGCGGTCGGTGAAGTGGCGCGCCGACGTGACGGCTGGGGTTCTGGCCGCGTGGCCTTGCGATCCGAAGAGGCGCACGCCGCAGGAGTGGGATCGGGCGCGGGCCGCTATCCCTGGCGGTGAGTATCTGCCGTCCAGCATCATCCGATCCCGCACGCGCCAGATCGCCACCTTCGAGCGCAACCACGGGCGTCTGCCTGCCCACCTGTTCGAGCTGGAGCCAACACCCCGTGTGGCCAAGATGCTGCTGCTCGCAGCGTGCGACGGGCAGCAGGCCACCGTCGAACGATCCGACGACGGGCAACGGGTGCTGCTGCGATTACAGCTCCCCACTCGGCCCGACCCGCAGAAGTACGCGGACTTCACGTGGGTGGCCTGCCTGATCACGTTGCCGCCCACGGTTCCGGCGAACGCCGTGATCCACCTGCCCACCCTGCGCATCGCGGGCGGGAAGGTGCGGGCTGACCTCGCCTACACCCACGCCGTGCCCAAGGCCCAGCGCACCGGCCACACCGTGGCCTTGGGCGTGGACTGGGGACTGAACACGCTCCTCAGCGCGGGCGCGGCCCGGATACACGAGGGCGGCCAGATCACCGCCCTCGGGGCGGGCGCTCAGTTCCGGGCTGCCGGTGTGCTCGCCAAGCAGTACCGGCTTCGGCGGCAGTCCGAGCGGCTGCACGCCAAGACCGACCACTACACCCGGCTCACCGATCCGGCGGTGAAGGCCAAGGCGGGAGTTCTGGCCGAGGAGATCCGGCGCGAGTCACATCGCCGCTCGAACCTCAACGCCGCCCTGGCCTGGGCTGCCGCACGCTGGGCCGTGGACCAAGCCGTCGCTGCCCAGGCCACGGTCGTCTATCTGGAAGACCTGCGGTCGATGGAAGCCGGCGGCATGGGCCGCACCCACAACACCCGCATGTCCCAGACGGTGCGCGGACGGATCGCCGATCGCATGCGGCACCTCGCCGCCGAATGCGGCATCGCCGTGGTCACCGTGCCTGCACGCAACACCTCCAAGCACTGCCCCCACTGCCTCACCCCCCTGCGACACCGCAAAGCACCCGACCGGCCCACCACGCCGGGCTGGAAGTGGGCCATCTGTCCCAACCGGGAGTGTGGTTGGCAGGGCGACCGCGACCACGGTGCCTGGCGGCGTATCGCCGCACGCGGCCTCACCCACCAGGCCAAGACCGTCACCGACCGCGCCACTTCCACGATGGTGATCCGCACCGTGGTGGACACGATGGAGACAAAGGCCGTCATCACCGCCACCCCGAACACCAGCCGAACGGACCGGTCGAAAACCGGTCCCACCCGGCCGCGAACCAACCGCCTCACGCCCAGGCGACGTGAGGTTCCCTCCCCAGCACGTCCTTCGCGCCGTGCCGGCCAGCGTCCGGAGGGACACGCACCAACGGACCGGACCCGGCTACCCCGCGCAGCCCACCGGCACCAGAACGTGACCACGATCAGCACACCCACCAAACGCCGACACCGGCCACACGGAGCAGCACTGGGCGCGGGATTCCACCTCCACGCCCACGCAGCCCCACCAAGATGGGCAGAACCCACACCGAACCCTACGGTTCGCATGGGATCGCTTAGCTGACTAGCGACGCTTCAGCACGATCCCGATCCGGCGACACCGCCTTTGACCCCGGCACGCCAGCTTGGGCTCGCGGCTGACTCGCGAGTGATCGTGAGGCGTGCCCAAAAGGGGGGCGACGATCGCACGGGGGTGAAACGTGTGAAGATCACGCAGGCCCGTGTGCCCTGTGCTTTTTCACTTTCCACGGGGAGTCAAGCATGTCGGCGAGCTCTTGACTTTTGCGCCGTTTTGGAATGCTCGGTGCGGTTCCGCGCAGCTCGTGCGGCGCCTCAGGCGCTCGAGCAGGCCGAGGTTTCGGGCAGTTGCCGAGCTGATCGGCGTGTACTGGCCCCATGGTCCACCTGCCGATCGGCCCGTCATGCGGGGCGCTGGCGGTGATCTCCGAGTCGCTCTCGGTAAGGGGGCTGCCCCAGAGCGCGGCTGCGGGGCCAGCCGAGCAGTGGAGCACTCCGCTGGCATTTCCGCGCACAATCCCTGCGACGCCGACTGCTTAGCCAGGGCGCCTCAACGAACCGGGCGCCCACTACTGCGCTGAGTCGCCGCTGGGACGGTGCTTGATCATGCGATCGTGCGTACCCATGCCGTGCCATATGGGCAAGCAGGCAATGTAAGAGGCCGTTATCAATCCAGACGTGATCGCTTGATTTCTGCAGGTCAGGCATGCTGCCGGTGGGCGGGTGGCAGGAATGACGGCGTCGTGTCGCCGCGCTGGTGGAGGACCGGATGCCGTCGCCCATGGGGCTGCTGGAAGACCGGGAGCTGACCGCGCGTCAGCGCCTGGAGGAGTGCCGCGAGGAGGCGGAGCGCGCCGCTGTTGCGCTCGCCGAGGCCGAGCGGGCCTGCGAGCGGGCCGTGATCGCGAAGGAGGAGTTCGCGGCGGCGCTGGCCGAGGCCCGCGCGGACGATGATCCGCCGTCGGAGGGCGCACAAGCGGCTGCTGCCGCGGCGCCGGGCACGATCGTGCCCGAACGGCGGCCCGGAGTGGAGCCCGCGGTGCTGGCCCCGGACGACCAGCGGATCATCGGCGCGCTCGAGGAGGAGGCGCGGGAGGGGGCCGGGCCGCTGAACTGCCGCCAGATCGCCGCCCGGCTGGGCTGGGAGACCTCCGCCGCCGGGGTTGAGCGGGTGCGCGCCAAGGCGTGTCGGCGTACACACGATCGTCCCCGGTCGCGTACGAGTGAAAAGGGACGCTTGATGGTGCGGTGAATCGTGGTGCCCGGCACTCTGCTGCTTGTCCGGTGAGGGGTGGCGGAGGGCGGTGGCGCGGTGGTTTTGGACCCGCAGCGCTGGCTGGAACTGCGGCGGTTCCGTGCTCTGGTCGAGTCAGGAGCGGTCAGTCTGACCGAGGTGGCCAGGGAGACCGGACTGGACCGCAAGACGGTCCGCAAGTATCTGTCGAGCACGGCGGCGTCGGTGCCGCCGAGACGGACGTCGAACGGCCGGCCCCGCAAGAAGGCGGTCGACGAGGTTGCGCCGTTGATCGACGCGATGCTGCGGGCAGAGATCCTCATCAAGGGCGCCGTGGTGCACGAGCGTCTGGTCAAGGAGTACGGCTCGACGATCAACTACCAGCGGGTCAAGCTCTATCTGCAGGAGGCCCGGCCGCGGATCGCGGGTGAACTGGGGATCGAGCCGAGGGAGTTGGCGGGTATGCACCGCCGCTTCGAGGTGGTTCCCGGGGCCCAGGCCCAGGTGGACTGGGGGGATGAAGGCAAGATCCTTGCCCATCTGGGAATCCCGAAGGTCTACTCGTTCCATATGGTTCTGTCGTACTCGCGCGACCCGTTCTGCTGCTTCACCACGAGCCAGGACATGCAGACCTTCTTCGACTGCCACCGGCGGGCATTTGCGCACTTCGGCGGGGTGCCGATGTCGATCGTCTACGACCGGACCAAGACCGTCGTGCGCCGGCACGTCGCCCCGGGCGAGGCGGTGCCCCTGCATCCGGAAGCGGTTGGCTTCGCCGGCCACTACGACTTCGACATCGACGTACTGGCCGCTTACCGGCCCACCGGGAAGGGGCGGGTCGAACGCCAGGTGTTGATCGTGCGTGATCACGTGCTGTCCGGGCGGGCGTTCTCCTCGCTCGAGGAGCTGGATGCCGCCTTCATGGCATGGGTGCCGCAGCGACGCGCCCGCACCCACGCCACCCACCACGAGGTCATCGGGCACCGGGCCGCCCGGGACCACGCCGCCCTCAAGCCGTTGCCGCCGTCGCCCTATCTGGTGGCCGAGCGGCATCTGCGGCCGGTCGGCAAGGACTGCCTGGTCGCGTTCGGCGGAAACCTCTACTCAGTGCCTGCCCGCAAGGTCCGCCCGCGTCAGCTGGTCGAGATCAGGGCGACGAAGTCCCAGGTCATGCTGCACACGACCGTTCCCGATGCCAACGGCGAGACCCTGCTGTCCAGCCACCCGCGAGCGGTCGGCCGCGGCGTGGTTGTCAAGCAGGAAGAGCACTGGGACGGCCTGCCGACCGGCAAGAACCGCCGCACCACGACCGGCGACGAGCCGCCACCACCGCGGAGCGAGCCGTCGACGTCCGGTCGCATCGGCCCGTTGCAGGCCCTGTTGAACCGGTCCGCCGCAACCCAGATCGAGGTCGGGAGGCGGCCGCTGTCGGTCTATGACGAACTGACCGGCACCCGGCCCTTCACCACCAACTTCCCGACGAAGGAGTCGTCTTGAGCGAGCTGACCGGCAACCGCATCCGCACCACGGCCGGCAAGCTCGGCCTGCCCCACCTCGCGGAAACCATCAACGAGTACACCCGCCGGGCCGACGAGGCGAAGATGGGCTACCTCGACTTCCTCGACCTGGTCCTGTCCGAGGAACTGGCCGTCCGCGACGACCGCCGCTTCCGCCAGGGCCTGCGGCTGTCCAAGCTGCCGCACCACAAGACGCTGGACGAGTACGACTTCTCGTTCCAGCCCGAGCTCGACCCGCGCAAGGTCAAAGACCTCGCCAGCCTCTCCTTCGTCGACGGCAAGGCAAACGCCGCCCTGCTGGGTCCGCCCGTTATCGCCGGTTCGATCGTGATCTGAGCATGTCGTCGCAGCTCAGGGTGGTTCTTCGATTGATGTGACGTGGTTAGCAGGGGCCGATGACTCGGGCTTTTGTCGGTGTGGTTTCTCCGCCGCGGCGGGCGAGTTCGCGTCGGAGGTCGAGGTTCTCGCCGTGGGCCTGTTCCAGCGCGTCCCGCAGGGCCTGTACTTCTTCTCGGTGCTGCTTCTTCAGCCGGGTGATTTGGCTGGTGAGCGCGAGGACGAGGGTGCTCTGCTCGTCGGCGGTCGGTGTCGGTGCAGGGACCGGCCGGGCTTGGGATCGAAGTTGTTCGATGCGTCTGCGCAGGTCAGGGTGGTTGTAGAGGAACGCGTGGGAGACGCCAGCCTCGCGCTGAACGGCCTGGAAGGTGATCGGCTCTCCGCGCTTGACCAGGGTGCGAATCGCCTTCTCCGCGCTCTTCGTCTTGGCCTGAGACTTCGCCTTCGCGGCGGCTGTGAGGGTTTGAGTGCGCTTGGTGCGGGCGTCGGTCATGGCCGAGTCCTTCGGTGGCGGTCGAGGTCGAGACTGAGCG
>NZ_JBWKFL010000085.1:0-21017 GCF_056434305.1 Streptomyces sp. NPDC044061
TCACGCTGCGGCGGCCGAAGCGCTCGGACAGGGCGCTCATCGGCAGCACGAACAGCGCCAGACCGCCGGTCGCGGCCGCCACCGTCCAGCTCGCCTCGCTCGCCGCGACCCCGAACTCCCCGGAGATCAACGGCAGCAGGGCCTGGGTGGAGTAGAGGAGGGCGAAGGTCGCGACTCCGGCGAGGAAGAGGGCGAAGCTCATCCGGCGGTAGCCGGGGCCGCCCGGAGTCAGCCGGGAGTCGGAGTCGGAGGGACGGACGGTCGGTGCGGCGCCCACGCTGGTGGACGCCCCGGTACTGGCGGGAGACATGCCTCGAAGCTATGTACAGCTCCGCTCATCCGTCCAATGCATGGATTCGACATAATCGTTCCCATGGTGCATCAGCAAAGCTCACAGGCTCGACTGTCACCGTCCAGTGACACAGAAGACATGGCCGAGATGGCTGAGATGGCTGAGATGTCGAGGTTGCTCGCGCCCCGGCTCGCCTACTTCGCCGGCGTCGCCCGCACCGAGCACGTCACGCGGGCCGCCCTGGAGATGAGGGTCCCTCAGTCCACCCTGTCCCGCGCGATGGCCCGGCTGGAGCAGGACCTGGGCGTCGACCTCTTCGCCCGCCACGGCCGCACGGTCTCGCTGACCACCGCCGGGCGCACCTTCCTCGCCTCCGTCGAACGCGCCCTCGCCGAGGTGGAGCGGGCCGTCGAGGAGGTCCGTGCCGACGCCGACCCGGCCACCGGCAAGGTCGCCTTCGGCTTCCTGCACACCATGGGTGCCGAGACGGTGCCCGGCCTGCTGCACGCCTTCCGTGCCGACCACCCGCGCATCCGCTTCAGCCTCGTCCAGAACTACGGCGAGGCGATGCTGGAGCGGCTGCGGGCGGGAGAGCTGGACCTCTGCCTGACCTCCCCGGTCCCCGACGCCCCGGACCTGGTCGCCCGCCGGCTGGACGAGCAGAAGCTGCGTCTCGTCGTCCCGGCCGACCACACGCTGGCCGGCCGCCGCCGCATCCGTCTCGCCGAGGCGTCCGACGAGACCTTCGTGACCCTGGAACCCGGGTACGGCCTGCGGCGGATCACCGACGACCTGTGCCGCGAGGCGGGCTTCAAGCCGCGCATCGCCTTCGAGGGTGAGGAGGCGGAGACCCTGCGGGGCCTGGTGGCGGCGGGCCTGGGGGTGGCCCTGCTGCCTCCGCCGACGGTCCCGCGCCCGGGCGTGGTGGAACTGACGGTCACGGCTCCCAGGGCGGCGAGGGAGATCGGCGTGGCCTGGCTGGCGGACCGTCCGGACACGCCACCCGTGGCCGCCTTCAAGAAGTTCCTGCTGTCCAGGAGGGGGAGTCTGCTGCCCACCTAGAACGCGGTGAACCGCGGGGCCGGCCGCGACGCACCCGTGCCCCGAACGCGACCTCAGCCTCTGCGGAGCGACCGGCCGAACCCGGCGGCCAGCGGCATCCGCAGACCGATGGGCGGCGGAGCGGCGAGCGCGTCCTCCACCGGCCGGGACACCGGACAGCCGAACAACGCCCCCATCACGAAGTCCACGGCGAGACAGAGCACTTCGTCCCGGTGCTGGTGCAGCGCGTGGCCGTCGGAGTGGACTTCGAACCGGCACACGTCCCGGTTCACCTTCTTCGCCCGCGCCGCCAGCCGGAACGACAGCTCCGGGTCGGTCCGTTCGTCGTTCGTGCCGTGCACGAGCAGCACCCGCCGCCCCACCAGCTGTTTCACCGGCTCGGCGGGCGCGGCCACGTCCTCCTCGGGCAGCCAGGGAGCCAGCGCCACGACCGAGTTCACCGCCTCGTGCCCGCCTGCCCGCAGCGCCGCCCGCCCGCCCATGTCGAGACCGACCAGACACACGGGGACGTCCCCGTAGCGTCGTACGACCTCGTCCGCGGCCCACTCCGCGTCCGCCGCCAGATGCGCCTCGCTGCCGTTCCAGCCGCGGTAGCGGTAGTGGACGGTATGGACAGCCAGTCCCTCCGCCCGGCCGGCGCGGGCGAACCTGCGGCCGAGGGAGCGTACGAGGGTCGCCGCCCGGACGAGGGACGGCCGGCGGCCGGAGACCTCCTCGCCGCCGGGGAGCAGCAGCACCGCCCCGCTCACCGCCGTCGGCTCCGGGCCGACTGCCCTTCCCAGCCCGGCCGTTCGGACCGGCGTCGCTTGCTGTCCCATGACAGAACAGTGTCAGAAGGCGCGGTGTACGAAACCCGTCAGTGCGGTCACCGTTACGTATCGACGGAAAAGTAAAGGTCGTCCAGCAGGCCTTCTACGCGCGTAGGCGTTAGAGTGCGGAAATGACGAGCCAGACTGCACCGACTGGGACCGTCCCGACGCACGTCCCGACGCCGGACCAGATCCGCCGGGCGCCCAAGGTTCTGCTGCACGATCACCTCGACGGCGGGCTCCGCCCCGGCACCGTCGTCGAACTCGCCCAGGAGTCCGGGTACTCCCACCTCCCCGAGACGGACCCCGACAAGCTGGGCATCTGGTTCCGCGAGGCCGCCGACTCAGGCTCGCTGGAACGGTATCTGGAGACCTTCTCGCACACCGTCGGCGTCATGCAGAACCGGGAGGCGCTCGTCCGGGTCGCCCGGGAGTGCGCCGAGGACCTCGCCGAGGACGGGGTCGTCTACGCGGAGGTGCGGTACGCGCCCGAGCAGCACCTGGAGGGCGGGCTCGGCCTCGAAGAGGTCGTCGAGGCGGTCAACGAGGGCTTCCGGCAGGGGGAGCGGCTCGCCCGGGAGAACGGCAGGCGCATCCGGGTCGGCGCCCTGCTGACCGCGATGCGGCACGCGGCCCGCGCCCTGGAGATCGCCGAACTCGCCAACCGCCACCGGGACCTCGGCGTGGTCGGCTTCGACATCGCCGGCGCCGAGGCCGGCTACCCGCCCACCCGGCACCTGGACGCCTTCGAGTACCTCAAGCGCGAGAACAACCACTTCACCATCCACGCCGGCGAGGCCTTCGGGCTGCCGTCCATCTGGCAGGCGCTGCAGTGGTGCGGCGCCGACCGGCTCGGGCACGGGGTGCGGATCATCGACGACATCGAGGTGCGCGAGGACGGCTCGGTGCGGCTCGGGCGGCTGGCGTCGTACGTCCGGGACAAGCGCATCCCGTTGGAGCTGTGCCCCAGCTCCAACCTGCAGACCGGGGCCGCCCCCTCCTACGCCGAGCATCCGATCGGGCTGCTGCGGCGACTGCATTTCCGGGCGACGGTCAACACGGACAACCGCTTGATGTCGAACACCAGCATGAGCCGGGAATTCGAGCATCTCGTCGACGCGTTCGGTTACACACTCGACGACCTGCAGTGGTTCTCCGTCAATGCGATGAAATCGGCGTTCATTCCTTTCGATGAACGACTCGCTATGATCAATGACGTGATCAAGCCCGGATATGCGGAACTGAAATCCGAATGGCTGTTCCGGGAGACCGCCTCCACCAGCGGGTCTTCCGGCTCGGAGGGGTAGGGGCGACCTGCGGGGCGGCATGAAATGCGGACGGGCTTTCACAAGCCGTCCGCATTTCGGTGTTTGCGGCGGGTGGTCCGGCGTGTTTACGGTCGTGGACTGTTCGATCGTTTGTGATCTTCTGTCTCCCCGTATTCAAGGACGCATCCACCATGAAGCAGTCTGCTGCCAAGACCCTCGGTGTCGCCGCCCTCGGCGCCGCTTTCGCCGCCGTAGGCGCGGGCGCGGCCAACGCGGCCCCGGCCGTCCCGGACGCGACAGGGGCCGGCCGGGCCCTGGACACCGTGACCGGGACGCTGCCGGCCGGGAACGTCGCCCAGGCGCTGCCGGGGGCCGGCCAGGCGCTCGCCCCGGGGCAGGGTGCCGTCGGTGCCGGGGCCTTCGCCGCGCAGCCGGTCGTCGAACAGTTCGTCGCCCACGGCCCGACCGCGCCGGTCGCCGTGCTGCTCGGCGGGCTGCCGCTGACGGCCCTGCCCACGCACGGCATGCCGGTGAACGGCATCCCGCTCGGCTGACACCCGCCGTGCGCACGACGCCGCTGGGGCGCCCGGGAGCTGTCCGGGTGCACCCCAGCGGCGTTCGCGTGCGCGGCCTACCAGGCGGCCGTCCCGGCCTTGTCCTCCGCCGGCAGCAGGATCCAGAGCGCTATGTAGAGCAGGAACTGCGGGCCGGGCAGCAGGCAGGACAGCAGGAAGATCACCCGCATCGTCGTCGCGGAGGTGCCGAAGCGCCGTGCCAGCGCTGCGCACACGCCGCCGATCATGCGGCCATGGGTGGGGCGGGCAAGGCTGGACATCCGCGACTCCTCGGTGAGCGTGGGGCGAGGCCTCCCGGTCGGCTGCCTCATCTGTGTTCCACGATACGGAGACGAACAGGACGAAGCGTCGCTCTACGGGGCGATCCCGACCCTGGGAATCGTCGGGGTACGACCCTGAGGGAGGTCCTCCTGAACGGTGACCTTCCCGGCCTCGCGGGGGCCCTGCTCAGCCCGCCGCCGCAGCCAGGCCCGGCCCGCCGGCACCACGGCCAGGTGGGCGACGGCCACACCCACGGTGTTCAGCAGCAGCGAGTCGACGTCCACGACCCTGCCCGGCACACCGGTCTGCAGCAGGGCGATGCCCAGCGAGATCAGGGCGCCCGTGGCCGCCGTGCGGATCAGGGAGGGGAGCGGGGAGGCGGCGAGCCTGCCGTGGGCCATCGGCAGCAGCACACCCAGCGGCGCGAGCAGGGCGAGCCCCTCACCGAGCCGTCTGGCGGCCTCCGGCCAGCCCAGCGCCAGGTCGGCCCGGATGCCGGCCAGCGGGCGCAGGTTGGCGGGCATCACCCAGGGCACGTCCAGGGGCCGCAGCATCAGCCAGGCGACGAGCCCGAGATGGGCGACGAGGAGGACACCCCCCGTCACACGGATGCGGATCGCGGCGCTGCCGCCGATGGAGCCTTGACGCTGCACGCCCCCCTAGACGCACCCGTGTGTACGAACGGTTCCGCATCCGTCACGCGAATGCACATGAGGCGTCGGCCACACCCGCTCGCGGGCGGCCTGCCCCGCGGCGGTCCGGCCGCGGCGTCCCGCGGGAACGGCCGGGCCCCTCAGACCGGCTCGACGTCGCTGGTCGGCGGCTGGGCCCTGCCCGGGCGGCTGCGGACGTCGTCGGTGCACTGGTAGCGGCGCAGGGGGCTGGTGCCCGGGCCGCCCAGGATCACCGAGCCGTCGCCCTCCGTCGCCGCCGAGTCGGACAGCGTGCACACGAGCTGGGCGAGGGCGTAGGGGGTGAGCCGGTCCGGTGCGGTGCTCAGCCGCAGCGCGTCCTCCGGGTCCTTCGGGCCCGGACCCGAGGCGCTCAGACCGCCCGGCACGTACGTCGTGTAGCCCGCCGCCCGCTCCGCCGCCGCCGGGGCCGCGGCCAGCTCGTCCAGCAGGCCCTGCGCCACGATCACCCGGCGCCGCGCGTCCGGCGTGCCCTCCGGCACCCGCACGCTCCGGTCGACGGCCACCAGGGACGAGCCGCACAGCAGGAACACCTGCACGGGCACCCCGTGCGAGGACTGCGTGGAGACGCCGGGCCCGGACAGCGAGCACGGCACGCGGGAGGGCGCCGCGCCGAAGTCCGTCGGCACCTCCGTGGGCCGGATTCCGCACCCGGTGAGCAGCGCGGCGAGGAGGGGTGCCGCCAGCAGGCGTCGTACGGTCCCCGCGTTCATGACCCCTCCTTTCCACGAATCCGGGACCCGTTGTCCCTGCCGCCCTCGTCGCCCTCGTCGTTCTCCTCGGTCAGCCGCGAGGCGTCCCGCGGCAGCCGGAGCGTGAACACCGCGCCCCCGTCGGGCGAGTTGGCGGCGGTGATCTCACCGCCGTGGATGTGGGCGTTCTCCAGGGCGATGGACAGACCCAGACCGCTGCCCTCCGAGCGCGGCCGGGAGGCGCTGGCCTTGTAGAAGCGGTCGAAGACGTGCGGCAGGACGTCCTCGGGGATGCCGGGCCCGTGGTCGCGCACCGCGATGACCAGGTCCGCGCCCTCTTCATCGTCCATGCGCACCGACACCCGCACCGGCGAGCCGCCGTGCTTGAGCGCGTTGCCGATCAGGTTGGCCAGTATGACGTCCAGGCGGCGCGGGTCGAGCCGGGCGTGGACGCCGCGGTCGGCGTCCAGTTCGACGGCGTCCAGCCAGGCGCGGGCGTCGATGCAGGCGGTGATCTGGTCGGCGATGTCGACGTCGTCCAGGACCAGGCGTGCGGTGCCCGCGTCGAAGCGGGTGACCTCCATCAGGTTCTCGACCAGGTCGTTCAGCCGCCGGGTCTCGCTGACCACCAGCCGTACGGCGGGCTCGATCATCGGGTCGATGCCCCCGGACTCGGACTCCAGCTCCTCCTCCAGCACCTCCGTGACGGCGGTGATGGCGGTCAGCGGCGTCCGCAGCTCGTGCGACATGTCGGCGACGAACCGGCGCGAGGCGTCGTCCCGGGCGGCCATGTCCGCCACCCGTTTCTCCAGTGCCTCGGCCGCGTTGTTGAACGTCCGCGACAGGTCGGCGAGTTCGTCCGTGCCCGAGACCCGCAGCCGGGTGTCCAGCTGGCCCTCGCCGAGGCTCCGGGCGGCCACCCCGAGCCGGTGCACCGGCTTCAGCACGGTCGTGGCGGCGGCCTGCGCGAGCAGCGCCGAGCCGATCAGCGCGAGTCCCGTGGCGATCCCCAGGGACCAGGCCAGCGAGTTGAGGTCCTTGGCCTCCGGCTCCAGCGACTTCGCCATGTAGCCCGTCGGACCGCCGCCGATCAGTCTCGTACCGGCCACCAGAAACGGCGTGCCGTGCTCGTCGACCCGCTGCCAGTACAGGTGGTACGGCGACTTGTTGCCGTCGGTCACCTTCTGCTTCTTGTTCACCGCGGCCCGCAGCGACTTGGGCACGTCCTCGAGCGAGAACCCGTTGATGCCGCCCGAGTTGCCGTACACCGTCTCGCCGTTCGGGTCCTCGGCGACCAGCAGCACGCCGAACCGCTGACTGCTGCCGGCCATCTGGCCCGCCACCCGCTGCAGTTCGTCCTGCGTGGGGTGCACGGGCAGTGCACCGGCACGGTTCTGCATCTCCTGCTGGAAGTCGCGCAGCACCGAGTCCTGGGCGCGCGTGAGCACGGCCTCCCGGTTCAGCCAGTAGGCGATGCCCGACGCCGACACCGCGGCGGTGAGCGCGACCAGGCCGAAGACGACGACCAGCCGCAGCCTGAGGCTGGTGAACCGCAGCCGCGACAGACTTCCCTTGCGCCCCGCGGCCCAGCCGCGCAGCCCACCTTGCGTATCGGTCACTGAGGAACGTCCAGGCGGTAGCCGACACCACGGACGGTACGGATCAGGGTCGGGGACGAGGGCACGTCCTCCACCTTGGCGCGCAGCCGCTGGACGCAGGCGTCCACCAGGCGCGAGTCGCCCAGGTAGTCGTGCTCCCACACCAGCCGCAGCAACTGCTGCCGGGACAGCGCCTGGCCGGGCCGGCGGCTCAGCTCCAGCAGCAGCCTCAGCTCGGTCGGCGTCAGCTGGAGGTCCTCGCCGTTCTTGGTCACGGTCATCGCGGAGCGGTCGATGATCACGTTGCCGAAGGTCGCCGAGTCGCTGGACTCGCGCTCCCCGCGCCGCAGCACGGCGCGGATCCGGGCGTCCAGCACCCGGCCCTGGACCGGTTTCACCACGTAGTCGTCGGCTCCGGACTCGAGCCCCACGACCACGTCGATGTCATCACTGCGGGCGGTCAGCAGGATGATCGGCAACTGGTCGGTGCGCCGGATGCGCCGGCACACCTCGAATCCGTCGATGCCGGGCAGCATCACGTCCAGCACGATCAGATCCGGCCGCTGTTCGCGCAGCAGCTTCAGACCGTCCTCACCGCTGGCAGCGGTGGCCACCCGGTGTCCCTGGCGCGTCAGGGAGAGCTCCAGGGCCGTGCGGATGGCGTCGTCGTCCTCGATCAGCAACAGGGAAGGCACGGGCACATTCTGGCCCATGGACGGGCTCTCGTACGACCTGCCGACACCATGCCGTCCCTACCGCCACCACCTGTGCGCGCTCTGTGACGGCCCTGGGCCGTACCCCTGTGACAGGTCTGTGACAGTCGGCGGACACGTCCATGAAGGTCGATCGGCAAGCTTTTCGGCACAGGCAAGGAAGCAACACCGAGCAGACCGAAACACCGGAAGTCCACGACGGGGAGCGCGAGATGAACACGCTGCACAGCATCAGCACCAGCGCAGTGGTCACGCGTCTGCACGACGTGCACCGGGGTTCCGAGAAGTCCGGTGCCGTGAGCGGGCGGGGGTGCGCTCGCGGTACCGGGCGTCAGCACACCGGTTACATGACGGTGGTTGACGCGTACACGGGGGAGCCCGCGGCGGTGGCCGGGGGATCCGCGTACAGGGAGGACTCGGGGGAGCGCCGTTCGCTGTCGGAGGCGGAGTTCACCGCCTACGTCCAGGAGCGCCGCGCCTCCCTGTACGCCACGGCCTACCACCTGACCGGCGACCGCTTCGAGGCCGAGGACCTGCTGCAGAGCGCGCTGTTCTCGACGTACCGGGCGTGGGAACGGATCAGCGACAAGGCGGCGGTCGGCGGCTACCTGCGCCGCACCATGACGAACCTGCACATCAGCGCCTGGCGGCGCCGCAAGCTCAACGAGTACCCGACCGAGGAACTGCCGGAGACGCCCGGCGAGACGGACGCGATGCGCGGCACCGAGCTGCGCGCGGTCCTGTGGCAGGCGCTGGCCCGGCTGCCCGAACTCCAGCGGACGATGCTGGTCCTGCGCTACTACGAGGGCCGCACGGACCCGGAGATCGCGGAGATCCTCGACATCAGTGTCGGCACGGTGAAGTCCAGCATCTGGCGGTCGCTCCGCCGGCTGCGCGAGGACGAGGTCCTCAGCTTCGGCCGTGACGAGGAGAACGCCTTCGGCGAACTGGTCGCCTGAAGGTTCGGGGGGAGCAACGGGGGAGACCCTGGGACCGCTGGGGGGGCGGATCCCAAGGGCCGCACGGGGGAGACACGGGGGACCACTGGGGGGTGGATCCCACGGGGGAAACACGGGGGAGTACGGGGAGCGGGACTGGGAGGGCCGGGGGGTCCGTCCAGTCCCGTTTCGCGTTTTCCGTACGTCCGTTACGCCACGGTCCGCTGGCGCGTCTGCCGTCCCACCGCTGCCGCCGCGAGCCGGCCCAGTGCCTCGTCGCGGTCGCAGGGGTGGGCGCCGAGGGAGACCTGGCGGGCCACGATCGACCGCTCCGCGCGCATCAGCCGCCAGCCGCGGCGCAGCAGGAACGGCACCGACTTGCGGCCCTCCCTGAGGTCGCGCAGGAAACGCCGGCGGAAGGTCGTCACCGGGCCGCGGGCCAGGCACAGGGCGTCCGCCAGGAGCCCCCGTTCGCGGCAGCGCTCCACGATCTCCGCGGCGAAGATGCCCTCCGCGATGAACAGCGGGGTGCGCCCGATGTGCAGCGTCTCCTCGCCGGTACGGGCGCTCAGCGCGATGTCGTACACCGGCACCGGTGTCGATCCCGTGGCGCAGAGGCGGGCGATGGCCTCGAGCGCGACGTCCGCGTCCCACGACTCCGGGTGGTCCCAGTCGATGTCCGAACTGCCGTCCACGAGCGGCAGGGTCGGGTCGTCGCCCTCCTTGTAGAAGTCGTCGAGGCGCAGCACGGGCAGCCCGGAACGGGCGGCGACGAGGGACTTGCCCGAACCCGAGGGGCCGCACAGCAGCACGACACGGGCGGGGGACGGGGGATGAAGGCTCACGGAACACCAGTTTGACGCATGGTGAGGCCCCTGCCGACCCCGCGGGTCGGCTTTTGAGCGTGAGTCTCACCTCAACTACCCTACGTGTCGACATCATTACCCCGCGCACCAGAAGGCGGCACCAGCGATGGCCCGACACACTTCATCCCAGCACCGCGGCGCGCAGCGCGCCCTGATCGCCCTCGCCGGCGCCGGAGTGGCTCTGGGGGCGGGCGCTGTGGCGGCGCACGCGGACGCGGCCCGCCTGCCCGTGGAGGTGCCGTCGCGGCCCACCTCGCTCGGCAACATCGAGCCCGAGGCGGGCCTCGCGGCCCTCACCGGCACGACCGGCTACGTCACCGGCCCGGTGACGGAGCTGAAGCCCAACCCGCTCGCCGGTACCGGCGTCGACCCGCTCGACAACGGCGTCGGCACCCAGCTCGCCGACTTCAAGCCGGTCAGCTCGCAGGCCGTGACCAGGCCGGTCGCCGAGGCGGAGTCGCTCGGCGCGGTCCCGGTGCTGGGGCAGGTGGCCGGGCTGCTGGGCGGCGGTTCGGGCGCCTCGCAGGGCTGAACACCGACGGACACGAGGAGAGCCGCGCCGCCCCCGGACGGAGGGGTGGCGCGGCTCTCGTTCTGGGGAGCCCGGCTCAGTAGGAGGAACCGGACGCGCCCAGCGACCCCGTCGGGTGCCAGACCGTCTTGGTCTCCAGGAACGCCGTCAGGCGGTCGATGCCGGGCGTCTCGAAGTAATCCACAGGCTGTGGACGAAGGACGCGCTTGAGGTTGTCCGCCGCCGCGATCTCCAGTTCCTTCGCCAGCACCTCGTCGGCGCCCGCGAGGTCGATCGCGTTGACGTCCTGGTGCGCGGCCAGGGGGGCCGCGATCTCCGCCGTACGGCCGGACAGGACGTTGACCACACCACCGGGGACGTCGGAGGTGGCCAGCACCTCGCCCAGGGACAGGGCGGGCAGCGGGGCCCTCTCGGAGGCGACGACGACCGCCGTGTTGCCGGTGGCGATCACCGGGGCGAGAACCGACACCAGGCCCAGGAAGGACGACTCCTGCGGGGCCACGACGGCGACGACGCCGGTCGGCTCCGGGGAGGAGAGGTTGAAGAACGGGCCCGCGACCGGGTTGGCGCCGCCGACCACCTGGGCGATCTTGTCGGTCCAGCCCGCGTACCAGACCCAGCGGTCGATCGTGGCGTCCACGACCGCGGCCGCCTTGGACTTGGACAGGCCCTCCGCGTCGGCCACTTCGCGTGCGAACTGCTCGCGGCGGCCCTCCAGCATCTCCGCGACGCGGTACAGGACCTGGCCGCGGTTGTAGGCGGTCGCGCCGGCCCAGCCGCCGAACGCCTTGCGCGCGGCGACCACCGCGTCACGGGCGTCCTTGCGGGAGGACTGGGGAGCGTTGGCCAGCCACTTGCCCTTGGAGTCCGCCACCTCGTACACCCGGCCGCTCTCGGAACGCGGGAACTTGCCGCCCACGTACAGCTTGTAGGTCTTGAAGACGGAAAGCCGCTGCTCATCAGACATCGAGGTACGCCTCCAGGCCGTGGCGGCCGCCCTCGCGGCCGAAGCCCGACTCCTTGTAACCGCCGAACGGCGAGGTCGGGTCGAACTTGTTGAACGTGTTGGACCAGACGACACCGGCGCGCAGCTTGTTCGCGACGGCCAGGATGCGGGAGCCCTTCTCGGTCCAGATGCCCGCCGACAGGCCGTACTGCGTGTTGTTGGCCTTGGCGACCGCCTCGTCGGGAGTACGGAAGGTGAGGACCGACAGCACCGGGCCGAAGATCTCGTCGCGGGCGATGGTGTGGGCCTGGGTGACGTTCGTGAACAGCGTCGGGGCGAACCAGTAGCCGCTCTCCGGGAGTTCGCACGCGGGCGACCAGCGCTCGGCGCCCTCCGCCTCGCCCCGCTCGGCCAGCGCGGTGATCCGGGCCAGCTGCTCGGCGGAGTTGATCGCGCCGATGTCGGTGTTCTTGTCCAGCGGGTCGCCGAGGCGCAGGGTCGACAGACGGCGCTTGAGGGAGTCCAGCAGCTCGTCCTGGATCGACTCCTGGACCAGCAGGCGGGAACCGGCGCAGCAGACCTGTCCCTGGTTGAAGAAGATGCCGGTGACGATGCCCTCGACGGCCTGGTCGATCGGGGCGTCGTCGAAGACGATGTTGGCGCCCTTGCCGCCCAGTTCGAGGGTGAGCTTCTTGCGGGTGCCGGCGACGGTCCGCGCGATCTCCTTGCCGACGGCCGTGGAGCCGGTGAACGCGACCTTGTTCACGTCCGGGTGCGCGACCAGCGCGGCGCCCGCGTCGCCGTATCCGGGAAGGATGTTGACGACGCCCTTGGGCAGGCCCGCCTGGCGGCAGATGTCCGCGAAGAACAGCGCGGAGAGCGGGGTGGTCTCGGCGGGCTTGAGGACGACCGTGTTGCCGGTCGCGAGGGCCGGGGCGATCTTCCATGCCAGCATCAGCAGCGGGAAGTTCCAGGGGATGACCTGGCCGGCCACGCCCAGCGGACGCGGGTTCGCGCCGAAACCGGCGTGGTCGAGCTTGTCCGCCCAGCCCGCGTAGTAGAAGAAGTGCGCGGCGACCAGCGGGAGGTCCGCGTCGCGGGTCTCCTTGATCGGCTTGCCGTTGTCCAGCGTCTCCAGGACCGCCAGCTCACGGCTGCGCTCCTGGACGATGCGGGCGATGCGGAACAGGTACTTCGCGCGCTCGGAGCCGGGCAGCGCGGACCACTTCCCGAACGCCTTGCGGGCGGCCTGCACCGCGCGGTCGACGTCCGCCTCGCCCGCCTGGGCGACCTCGGAGAGGACCTCCTCGGTGGAGGGGCTGACCGTCTTGAAGACCTTGCCGTCGGCCGCCTCGGCGAACTCGCCGTCGATGAACAGACCGTAGGAGGGGGCGATGTCGACGACCGAACGGGACTCGGGCGCCGGTGCGTATTCGAATACGGAAGCCATGGTGATCAGTCCACCGTCACGTAGTCGGGGCCGGAGTAGCGGCCGGTGGCCAGCTTCTGACGCTGCATCAGCAAGTCGTTCAGGAGCGAGGAGGCGCCGAAGCGGAACCAGTGGTTGTCCAGCCAGTCCGCGCCGACGGTCTCGTTGACCAGGACCAGGAACTTGATCGCGTCCTTGGTGGTGCGGATGCCGCCGGCGGGCTTCACGCCGACCTGGACGCCGGTCTGGGCGCGGAAGTCGCGCACCGCCTCCAGCATCAGCAGGGTGTTGGCGGGGGTGGCGTTGACCGCGACCTTGCCGGTGGACGTCTTGATGAAGTCCGCGCCCGCCAGCATGCCCAGCCAGCTCGCCCGGCGGATGTTGTCGTACGTCGACAGCTCGCCGGTCTCGAAGATGACCTTCAGGCGGGAGCTCGTTCCGCAGGCCTCCTTCACCGCGACGATCTCGTCGTACACCTTCAGGTAGTGGCCCGCGAGGAACGCGCCCCGGTCGATGACCATGTCGATCTCGTCGGCACCCGCGGCGACGGCGTCGCGCACGTCGGCCAGCTTCACGTCGAGAGCGGCACGGCCGGCCGGGAAGGCGGTGGCGACCGAGGCGACCTTCACGCCCGAGCCGGCGACGGCCGCCTTGGCGGTGGCCACCATGTCGGGATAGACGCACACCGCGGCCGTGGCCGGGGTCGTCCGATCCGTCGGGTCGGGGTGGACCGCTTTGGCGCCGAGCGCCCGGATCTTGCCCGGGGTGTCCGCGCCTTCCAGCGTCGTCAGGTCGACCATCGAGATGGCGAGGTCGATGGCGTACGCCTTCGCGGTGGTCTTGATGGAACGGGTGCCGAGAGACGCGGCGCGCGCCTCCAGGCCGACCGCGTCGACGCCGGGCAGCCCGTGGAGGAAGCGGCGCAGCGTGCTGTCGGACGCGGTGACGTCTGAGAGCCTGTGTGCTGGGGCATGGGTGGGCATGGTCACCGGACGAGCATATCTACGCGCGTAGCGAATGTATAGCCCAGGAGCACGGTTCATCGGCGGACCCGGGGTGGGCCTTGTGGCGCCGGGCGGTCGGCCGCACTCCTCGGGCGTGGGGCAGAATCGGGACCATGACGACCCCGGACCACCAGTCACCCGCGCCGCAGCCTCCGGCGTCCACCGCCAAGGACCTGATCTACCGCTCGCCCCTGGCGCTGGTGGCCGGTGTGCTGCTGCTCGTGCTCGTCGGCTGGCTGGGCTTCGACGCGCTGGTCGGCGGCCACGGGCGCACCCCCTGGTACGCGCTCGCCGGGCTGATCCTGGTCGTCCCACTGGTGATCGCCTTCACCCTGCGCCCGGCCGTCTTCTCGGGCGAGGACCGGCTGCGGGTGCGCAATCCGTTCCGGCTGATCACCCTGCCCTGGGGCGAGGTCGCCTCCGTGCGCTCCGGCTACACCAACGAGGTCATCGCCAATTCCGGCACCAAGTACCAGCTGTGGGCCGTCCCCGTCTCCCTGCGCGCCCGCAAGAAGGCGGCGCGCCGGCAGACCCGCGCGGAGCGCGCCGCCCAGCGCGGCGGCGGGGCCGGCGGCCTGGGGCTCGGCGCGTTCGGCGGCATCGGGGGCGTCGGCGGTCACGAGGGCCCGTCCCGCGCCGAGAGCGACCAGATCATCGAGGATCTGCGCCAGACCCTGGAGCGGCGCGGCAAGGCCCCGTCGGCGCAGGGAGAGGTCACCGTGCGCTGGGCGTACGAGGTGATCGCGCCCGCGGTGGCCGGGGCAGTCCTGCTGGCCGTTCTGCTGGCGACGGGCTGAGACCCGAGCGGCCCGGCGCCCGGCCCGCTCACGATCGCACCCCGGGCCGCGGTGGCCCCGTTCCCGCCGTAGGACCCGTAGCGGGCCCACGGCGTGGGGGTTGCCCCTGAGCACCCCCACAGGGCGTCTGTCAGATGCCGGCGGCCGCGGACAGGTCCCGCTTGACGGCCGTGAGCAGCTCGGCGGCGCGCTGGTGGGCGGCCGGCAGATCGGCGTGCGCGGCGACCGGCACGACGACCTCCAGGTAGCACTTCAGCTTGGGCTCGGTGCCGCTGGGGCGGACGATGACCCGGGCGCCGTCGAGGGTGTAGCGCAGGCCGTCGGTGGGCGGAAGCGTGTCCGTGCCCCGGGTGAGGTCCTCGGCCCGGGTGATGGACAGGCCGGCCAGCTCGGTCGGGGGCTGCTCGCGCAGTCGGCGCATCGCGTCCGAGATGACGGAGAGGTCCTGGACGCGGACCGACAGCTGGTCGGTGGCGTGCAGGCCGTGCTCCACGGCCAGGTCGTCGAGGAGGTCGAGCAGGGTGCGGCCCTGCTCCTTGAGCCCGGAGGCCAGCTCGGTGATCAGGAGGGCGGCGGTGATGCCGTCCTTGTCCCGCACGCCCTCGGGGTCCACGCAGTAGCCGAGGGCCTCCTCGTAGCCGTAGCGCAGGCCGTCCACGCGGGCGATCCACTTGAAGCCGGTGAGGGTCTCCTCGTACGGCAGTCCGGCCTTCTCGGCGATACGGCCGAGCAAGGAGGAGGAGACGATCGACTCCGCGAAGGTGCCGGTGGCCCCGCGGCGGACCAGGTGGGCGGCGAGCAGCGCGCCGACCTCGTCGCCGCGCAGCATGCGCCAGTCGGCGCCGTCCTTGACGGCCACGGCGCAGCGGTCGGCGTCGGGGTCGTTGGCGATCACGAGGTCCGGGTCGGTGGCGCGGGCCCGCGCGAACGCCAGGTCCATCGCGCCCGGCTCCTCCGGGTTCGGGAACGCGACCGTCGGGAAGTCGGGGTCCGGGTCGGCCTGCTCGGCCACCAGCACCGGCTCGGGGAAGCCGGCACGGGCGAAGGCGGCCAGCAGGACGTCCCTGCCGACGCCGTGCATGGCCGTGTAGACCGTGCGGGCGGTACGCGGGGAGCCGGCGGCCAGGACGGCGTCCGTACGGGCCAGATAGGCGTCCAGGACCGCGTCGTCGAGGGTCTCCCAGCCGGCGTCCGGGCGGGGCACGTCGTGCAGCGAGGCGATCGCGTCGATCTCGGCGGCGATCTCTGCGTCGGCGGGCGGGACGATCTGGGAGCCGTCGCCGAGGTAGACCTTGTAGCCGTTGTCGCGGGGCGGGTTGTGGCTCGCGGTGACCTCCACGCCGGCCACCGCGCCCAGGTGCCTTATGGCGAAGGCCAGGACGGGCGTGGGCAGGGGGCGGGGGAGTACGGCCGCACGCAGCCCGGCGCCGGTCATGACGGCGGCGGTGTCCCGGGCGAAGTCGGCGGACTTGTGGCGGGCGTCGTAGCCGATGACGACGACTCCGTCGGTCTGGCCCTTGTTCTTCAGGTACGCGGCGAGGCCGGCGGCGGCACGGATGACGACACCGCGGTTCATGCGCATCGGGCCGGCGCCGAGTTCGCCGCGCAGGCCCGCCGTGCCGAACTGGAGGGTGCCGCTGAAGCGGGCGGAGAGTTCGGCGACGTCCCCGGCCTCGATCAGCTTGGCCAGTTCGTCACGGGTCTCCGGGTCCGGGTCCTCGGCGAGCCATGCCTCGGCCTTGGCGATCAGATCGTCGTGCACCTTGGGATCAACCTCTCCTGTGTTTGCCTGGTCCCCTGGGGGCCCAGGACCCCGGACCCTCGTTCGCCCACCCGTCCACCGGACTCGGTGGGCCGAGAGGCGGGCGGGTGGGATCGCGCTCAGCGCCGCGACAGCCCTTGCGGTCGCTTACAGCCTGCCCAGCACCCGGGCCAGCAGCTGGCCCATCCGGGCCGCCGAGTCGCGGCCGGCCTGGAGGACCTCCTCGTGGTTGAGGGGCTCGCCGGTCATCCCCGCCGCGAGGTTGGTGACCAGGGAGATGCCGAGGACCTCGGCGCCGGCCTCGCGGGCGGCGATCGCCTCGAGGACCGTGGACATGCCGACCAGGTCCGCGCCGATGACGCGGGCCATCCGGATCTCGGCCGGGGTCTCGTAGTGCGGGCCGGGGAACTGCGCGTAGACGCCCTCCTCCAGGGTGGCGTCGATCTCCTTGCACAGCGCGCGCAGACGCGGCGAGTACAGGTCCGTCAGGTCGACGAAGTTGGCGCCGACGATCGGGGACGTGGCCGTCAGGTTGATGTGGTCGCTGATCAGCACCGGCTGACCGGGGCGCATGCCCTCGCGCAGGCCGCCGCAGCCGTTGGTCAGCACGACGGTCTTGCAGCCCGCCGCCACGGCCGTACGGACGCCGTGCGCGACCGCCGCCACCCCGCGGCCCTCGTAGTAATGCGTGCGGCCCAGGAAGACCAGGGCGCGCTTGTCACCGAAGGAGTACGAGCGGACCTTGCCGCCGTGCCCCGCGACCGCCGGCGGCGGGAAGCCGGGCAGCTCGGTGACCTGGAACTCGGCGTCGGGTGCGCCCAGGGCGTCGACGGCCGGAGCCCAGCCGGAGCCCATCACGAGAGCGACGTCGTGGGTCTCGGCGCCGGTGAGTTCGCGCAGGCGCGCGGCGGCGGCGTCGGCGGCGGCGTAGGGGTCGCCCTGGATGTCGTCCGGAAGAAGAGATGCGTTCACGCCGATGAGGGTAGCCGGTCTTCGCCTACGCGCGTAGATGACTGAGCCCACGGGTTGGCGATCGTTGTCTTGTCGTTTCCAACGAACGGCGCGGCCGGGCCGGGCCGCTCACTCGTCGGTGACGAGGACGTCCTTGTCGTTGAAGACCTCCACGATGAAGATCAGCAGGCGGCCGCGGCTGACGGTGTACTCCACGAGGATGTTCTGCGTGAGGCGGATCGTCCGGTCGTCGCCGGTGGAACCTATGGGGCGCGACACCGACAGGAACGGGTCGCGGGCGAGCAGTGAGATGCCCTTGTCGAACGCAGCGCGCTGCCGGTCGTCGAGCCGGTCACGGGCCTCGGCGGCCTGCACCGTGTAATAGACGTCATACGTGGTGGGGGCCATGCCATCTCCCGTCAGTGCGCCGTTTCCCCAGTCTAGGAGCCGGTGCCCGTCAGCAGGGACGCTTGCGCAGCTCCATCACGTAATCGTGTGGCGCTCCGGCGGACTCGGCGGCGTCCGCGATCTCGCCCAGGTAACGGGCGGACGGCAGACCGCCCTCGTAGGCGTTGAGGACGTAGGCCCACGCCGCCTCCTCGCCGTCCAGGGTGTGCACACGCACCCGCACCCGCCGGTAGATGCCGAGGCCGACGCCCTCCCACCGGTCAAGGGACTCCTCGTCCATGGGCGCGATGTCGTACAGACCGACGAAGACCTGGTCCCCGGGCTCCTCGACGATCGTCGCCAGCGCGCCCTCCCAGCCCAGCTGCTCGCCGCCGAAGGTCAGCCGCCAGCCGTTCAGCCAGCCGATGGCGCGCAGCGGGGAGTGCGGGGCGCGGCGGGACATCAGCCGCGCGTCGAGGTTGCCGGCGTACGCGGCATAGAGCGACATGGGGAGAGGGTACGGCAGGCGAAACAGCCGTCCCTCGCGCCCCGGGGGCGGTCCTGGTGCGCCCCCGGGCAGTAGCACCTTGAGGCGTGCGGGACAATGGGGTACGTGACTCGGATCGTGATCATCGGTGGCGGACCCGGCGGATACGAAGCGGCCCTGGTGGCCGCCCAACTCGGCGCGGAGGTGACCGTCGTCGACTGCGACGGTCTGGGCGGAGCGTCGGTGCTGACCGACTGCGTGCCGTCGAAGACCCTTATCGCCACGGCCGAGGTGATGACCACCTTCGACTCCTCCTACGAGGAGCTGGGGATCATCGTCGCCGACGACACCCCGCCGCTGGAGCAGGCGGCCCGGGTGGTCGGGGTGGACCTGGGGAAGGTCAACCGACGGGTGAAGCGGCTCGCGCTCGCGCAGTCGCACGACATCACCGCCTCGGTCACCCGCGCCGGCGCCCGGGTCATGCGCGGCCGCGGCCGGCTGGACGGCATGCAGTCCCTCGACGGCTCCCGCAAGGTCGTCGTCACCGCCGCCGACGGCACCGAGGAGACCCTCACCGCCGACGCCGTGCTCATCGCCACCGGCGGTCACCCGCGCGAGCTGCCCGACGCACAGCCCGACGGCGAGCGCATCCTCAACTGGACCCAGGTCTACGACCTCACCGAGCTGCCGGAAGAGCTGATCGTGGTCGGGTCCGGTGTCACCGGTGCCGAGTTCGCCGGCGCCTACCAGGCCCTGGGGTCCAAGGTCACGCTCGTCTCGTCCCGCGACCGCGTGCTGCCGGGCGAGGACCCGGACGCCGCGGCCGTGCTGGAGGACGTCTTCCGCCGCCGCGGCATGAACGTCATGGCCCGCTCCCGCGCGCAGTCCGCCAAGCGCGTCGGCGACCGGGTCGAGGTGACGCTGGCCGACGGGCGCGTCATCTCCGGCTCGCACTGCCTCATGGCCGTCGGCGCCATCCCGAACAGCGCCGGGCTGGGCCTGGAGGAGGCCGGCGTCAAGCTGCGCGAGTCCGGCCACATCTGGACCGACAAGGTCTCGCGCACGACCGCGCCGGGTGTGTACGCGGCCGGCGACGTGACCGGTGTCTTCGCGCTCGCCTCGGTGGCGGCGATGCAGGGACGTATCGCCATGTACCACTTCCTCGGCGACGCGGTGGCCCCGCTGAACCTCAAGACCGTCTCCTCGAACGTCTTCACCGATCCCGAGATCGCCACCGTCGGCTACAGCCAGGCGGACGTGGACGCGGGCAAGATCGACGCCCGGGTCGTGAAGCTGCCCCTGCTGCGCAACCCGCGCGCCAAGATGCAGGGCATCCGGGACGGCTTCGTGAAGATCTTCTGCCGGCCGGGCACGGGCATCGTCGTGGGCGGTGTCGTGGTGGCGCCGCGCGCCTCGGAACTCGTCCACCCCATCTCGATCGCCGTCGACAACAATCTGACGGTCGAGCAGATCGCGAACGCCTTCACGGTGTACCCGTCCCTTTCGGGATCGATCGCGGAGGTGGCACGGCAGCTGCACACCCGCAAGGCGGGCGCCGAGGCCTGACCTCCTCGTACCCCCTCGTCAAGGGGGCGCGAACTTCCCGCTGGTCACGGGGAGTTGTCGAGCATGCGTACGGCATAGGCGGGAAGACTAGGCCTTATACCACCACCCGCCCTGCCGTGCGAACAACTTCTGCTATTCGGCGCAAACTGCTGAAAGCAGACGGTCGTTGGGGTTACTGTCAGTTTCGTGTTCGCTGCAGAACGTCGCCAATTGATCCTCGAAATGGTGCGAGCGAACGGGGCCGTGTCGCTCCGTGAACTCGCCCGCGTCGTCCAGACCTCCGAAGTGACCGTACGGCGGGACGTGCGCGCACTGGAGGCAGAAGGACTCCTAGACCGCCGGCACGGCGGTGCGGTACTGCCGGGCGGTTTCACGCGCGAGTCCGGCTTTCCGCAGAAGTCGCATCTCGCGACCGCCGAGAAGACGGCCATCGCCGATCTCGCCGCGGGCCTCGTCCAGGAGGGCGAGGCCATCGTGGTCGGGGCGGGTACGACCACGCAGGAGCTGGCCCGCCGGCTCGCGCGGGTGCCCGGGCTGACCGTCGTCACCAACTCCCTGCTGGTGGCCCAGGCGTTGGCCCATGCCAACCGGGTGGAAGTCGTGATGACCGGCGGCACCCTGCGCGGCTCCAACTACGCGCTCGTCGGCTCGGGCGCCGAGCAGTCCCTGCAGGGGCTGCGCGTGTCCAAGGCCTTCCTGTCCGGGAGCGGGCTCACCGCGGAGCGCGGCCTGTCCACGTCCAACATGCTCTCGGCGTCCGTCGACCGGGCGCTGGTGCAGGCCGCCGCCGAGGTCGTGGTCCTCGCCGACCACACCAAGCTGGGCACGGACACGATGTTCCAGACGGTGCCGACCGACGTCATCACCCGGCTGGTCACCGACGAGCCGCCCCCGCACGACGACCGCGCCGGCACGGAGCTGCAGGCCCTCGCGGACCAGGGGGTGCAGATCGCCGTGGCCGGGGCGAGCAGCCCTCCGGGGGGTGAGCAGGTCCCGGCACGGCGTCCGCTGCCGGGGCCACGGCGGGGGCAGGGCGGGCTGCGCGGGATGCTGGGCGAGCAGCCGGCAGGGGTCGAGCGGGGGCGCGTCGCTGATCTGCGGCGGCGTTAGCCGGGACGCCGGGTGGGCTTGGGACGCTTCCTGGCCCTGGGGCTTGTGCGGTCGGGAGGCTGCGGGTTCGCCGTGGTGGTGCGCAGTTCCGCGCGCCCCTGAGGTCGGCTGCCGCACAGGTCCGCACAAGGCGAACGCCCGGCAGACCGTTCGTCCACCGGGCGTCACACGGGTCCTTGGCGTCAGTCCTTGATCTCGCAGATCGCGGCGCCGGAGGTGACGGAGGCGCCGACCTCGAAGTTGAGGCCCTTGATGGTGCCCGCCTTGTGGGCGTTGAGGG